>NZ_JIAD01000001.1:1972930-2301752 GCF_000688015.1 Eubacterium sp. AB3007 | reverse complement strand
GAGCTTCTTGTTGTATTTGAATCTTCCCACGTGTGCCAGATCGTATCTCTTGCTCTCGTAGAACAATCCATTCAAATGGGACCTGGCGGAATCGACGCTTTCCGGCTCACCAGGCCTGAGTTTCTTGTAGATTTCCTTCAGACCTTCCTCATAAGATTTGGTCTGGTCCTTCTCGATGGTCTTCAAAAGGCGGGGGTCTCCACCGAAGGTGGACAGGATCTCCTCGTCTGTACCCATGCCAAGGGCTCTCAACAGTGTGGTCATCGGCTGTTTACGATTCCTGTCAACACGGACGTAGATCACCTCTTCCGAATCCGTCTCATATTCTATCCATGCTCCTCTATTTCGGAATGATCTGAGAGGAGTAGAGTTTCTTGCCAGCGTCATCGGTGATGACATCGTAGTAAGGTCCGGGAGAACGAACCAACTGGCGTGACGATCACTCGCTCGGCCGCCATTATATATAAAGGTGCCCTTTTTCCGTCATCAGCGGGAAGTCGCCCATGAAGACTTCCTCCTCTTTGATGTCACCGGTCTCCTTGTGGTAAGGCAAACTTGACCTTCAGTCTTTCTGCATAAGTCACGTTCCGTTCCTTACACTCCTCCTGGCTGTACTTGGAGGTTCAACCAGAGTATGGGAGATAAATGAGAGACTCAGATTCCCGGCGTAAATCCTGATCGGTGAAATGTCGTCAAAAACTTCCTTCGCCCTTCCTTGATGAACCAGTTATAAGAACTGGTCTGGACATCGATCAAATTAGGCATGGTGCCGACTTCATTGATCTTCCCAAAGGACATACGTTCTTTTCTACCAACTTGGATCGGTTTTGGCATTCTCTTATCACTCCTTAAAATCCTCTAAAATTACATTGCATGGCAGTCTTAATATTATACTGCATTCGTGTCAAATCGTCAAAGAAGTAATTAGGAAAAGACAGATAATTTTCTTTTGGGTTTTCCTCAGAAGAGTCCTTCCAACCGCCCGGCTCTCCTTCGATAATATGGTTACGGCGGAGGAACTGAACTGTTGTTCCGCCAAACAGGAGAAATTGACTTATTTGCGGAAATTTGTTCCGCAATCAAGAAAAAATCCGCAGGTTGCGGAACGTTTGTCCCGCAACCTGATGAGAAAGCATATTTCGTGAACAGGGATCACTTTTGGACAGCCTACAGACCATCCCCCTGCGTGCGGTGCCTTGATATGGAAAAAGCTGCGCACACAATGCAGACAGCCTCTGTCACAAAACTGGTTAGGTCAAGCTCCCGGGCGTCCCTGACGGCTGACCTACCAACAAACCCCGCGTCGCCTTTCGGCTCGCGGGGTTTGGGTTAGGTCTCCCTATTTCAGCTTCGACAGTTGCGCCAACCTCTTCCAGCTTAGCCTTCAGCTTCTTCAGCCTCAGCCTTCTCAACGTCTTCCTTGACGTTAGCCGGAGCTCCGTCTACCAGAGCCTTGGCTTCCTTCCAGTCCCAGGCCGGGTGATCTCTCTGACAGCCTTGATGACCTTTGATCTTCGTCGTTTCCAACGCTAGCCAGAACGACGGTGAACTCAGTCTGCTCTGCAGCAGCATCTCCACCAGCAGCAGCGCCTGCAACTGCAACCGGAGCAGCTGCGGAAACACCGAATTCCTCTTCACATGCTTTCTACGAGCTCGTTCAGCATCGAGTACCGACATATTTCTTGATCGCTTCAATATCTGACCTTAATCCATTATTATTTCTCCTTTCGATCTTCATGATCCTTTTAAATCTATTTCTGAAGTATACCTTTGTGCAGAATTATTCAGCAGCAGCCTCTGCACCACACCCTCGGCCTTTGCCTCAGAGATCGCAGCCAGTGTTCTGACGAACTTGCCAACCGGCGACTGGATGCTTCCCATGAACTTGGCAACGAGGACCTCTCTGGACGGAATGTTGGCGATCTTCTGGATACCATCCTGATCGTAGAACTCTCCTTCTACAACGCCAGCCTTGAATTCCATCTTCTTGAACTCGTCGATGCACTCCTTCACGATTTCTGGCCGGAGCTGTAGCATCGGTCTTGCTGATGGCGATTGCGCTCGGCCCTGCCATGCAGTCAGACAGCTTCTCGAATTCAGTTCCTTCCACAGCTCTCTTCATCAGTGTGTTCTTGTAGACACTGTAGTCGACATCTGCTTCTCTGAACTTCTTTCTCATTGCATCAGCCTGTGCCACAGTGATTCCCATGTAACTCTACCAGAACTGCAGACTGAGCACCGTCCAGCTTTTCTTTGATCTCATCGATGATGATCTGTTTTGCTTTCTTAGCCTGTTCAGACATTATTCTCCTTTCTGGAGCCTTGCGGCTCACGGATGGTTTTGGTACTCAACAAGAATAACCTCGCCCTTGTGTCGCAGACAGGAGGCGAGGTCAATATTCTGTATATATTGTACCTCGGCGGGAAATTAAGCTTGCGCACCCGCTGTCTACGGTGTTGATTTCGATTGTTAGTTTACGTTACTGTCCGATCACTGCCGGGTTCACCTTGACACCAGGGCCCATGGTGGATGTAACGACCACACTTCTCAGATACTGTCCCTTGGCTGTGGACGGCTTCGCCTTGATGATGGCGTCCATCAGTGCTTTGAAGTTCTCCTCGAGCTTCTCCTCGCCGAAGGATTTCTTTCCGATCACAGTGTGGATGATGTTCTGCTTGTCCAGACGATACTCGACCTTACCGGCTTTGATCTCAGACAGAGCCTTGGTAACGTCCATGGTAACAGTACCGGACTTGGGGTTTGGCATCAGGCCCTTAGGTCCGAGCAGTCTTCCCAGTCTTCCGACCACACCCATCATATCCGGGGTAGCTACGACTGCGTCGAAATCGAACCAGTTCTCCTGCTGAATCTTCTGCGCCATCTCCTCAGCACCGACAAAGTCAGCACCGGCAGCCTCAGCTTCCTCAGCCTTAGGTCCCTTTGCAAATACCAGAACTCTCTTGCTCTTTCCTGTTCCGTGAGGCAGCACGATCGCACCTCTGACCTGCTGGTCTGCGTGTCTTCCGTCAACGCCCAGCTTGATGTGTGCTTCTACTGTCTCGTCAAACTTCGCAGTGGATGTCTCCAGAACGATGCCCAGAGCTTCCTTGACCTCGTGCAGCTTCGCCTTGTCAAACTTGCTGCGTTGGCCTTGTAATTCTTGCCTCTTTTAGCCATTTCTTACCTCCTTGTGGTACAACCGAACGACGATCTCAGGCCAGAGATGTCTGTTCTCCCAACTACTAATCCTCGACTACGATTCCCATGCTTCTGGCAGTTCCCTTGATCATGTCAGTGGCTGCCTCCAGGTTTGCCGCGTTGAGATCTGCCATCTTGGTCTGCGCGATCTCCTCACACTGCGCTGTGGTCAGTGTAGCGACCTTGGTCCTGTTCGGCTCACCGGATGCCTTGTCGATACCAGCTGCCTTCTTCAGCAGTACTGCTGCCGGCGGAGTCTTGGTAATGAACGTGAATGATCTGTCTGCGTATACTGTGATAACGACAGGGATGATCATTCCAGGCTGATCCTGAGTCTTGGCATTGAACTGCTTGCAGAAGTCCATGATGTTAACACCATGCTGTCCCAGAGCCGGTCCAACCGGTGGTGCCGGGGTCGCTCCTCCTGCAGGAATCTGAAGCTTGATATAGCCCGAAACCTTCTTTGCCATCCTGAATCCTCCTTTCCTTTAGTCTAATTTATGCACCTGGCCGAACTCGATCTCGACCGGTGTATCTCGACCGAACATCATGAGGTTGACTGTGAGAACCTGCTTCTCCGGGTTGATCGCCAGGACATTTCCAAACTGCCCGGCGAACGGCCCACTCGTCACATTGACACCGTCTCCCACCTTGACATCCAGATCAATATCGATCTTCTCTATTCCCATGCGTGCAACTTCTTCCGGTGTGAGAGGGATCGGATCGGTCCCATGGCCCACAAAGCCTGTTACACCCTGCGTATTTCTGACCAGGTACCAGGACTCGTTGGTGACCACCATCTTGATGATCACATATCCGGGAAATAGTTTTCTGGTCTTGTGGACTCTCTGACCCTTGCTGTTGATCAGGATCTTCTCCTCAGTAGGCACAACGATATCCAGGATGATGTCGTGCATTCCACGATTATCCACCATCTTCTCGATATTCATTTTCACCTTGTTTTCGTGTCCGGAATATGTATGGACCACGTACCATCTGGCCTGGCCGTCACCTCTGATGCCCTCTTCCTCACGGGGAGAAAGGACATTCGTGGTGGTTCTATTTTCCGTTTCCGCCATATTTCCCCTCTTACTCTATCAGAAATTACACTAACCTAATGTGATCCCGAGGATCGCCTTCAGTCCGGCAAGCCATGCGGAATCGATTGCCCAGAATCCAAGCGCAAAGAATGCACACGTTACGATCACTACCACAGTGTACGCTCCCAGCTCTTTCCTGGTGGGCCAGATGACCTTGCTCATCTCTGTTCTGACACCTTTCCAGTACTCCTTGGTGGAGCCTTTCTTCTTCTGCTGGGCAGAACGAGCCGCCATCTTCTTGGCCTGTTCCATGCGCTTGTTGGTATCCGTATTGTTTTTCTTGTTTGCTTTCGCCATCACGGGCACCTCTTATTTGGTTTCCTTATGTGTAGTCTGCTTTCTGCAGAAGCGGCAGTACTTCTTCAGCTCGATACGATCAGGGTCGTTCTTCTTGTTCTTGATCGTATTGTAGTTCCTCTGCTTGCACTCTGTGCAGGCCAATGTTACCTTGACTCTCATGTTTCTCCTCCGTATTCTAACCAAAACTCAGAGCCGGAAAACCGGCCCTGTATCAAGATTCTCATAAAGTCGCCATATAAGTATACCCAAAATGCTTGTCAATGTCAACCGATTTTCCATGAAAACGGTCGGAAACGCAAAAAAACTTTGTGCTTCTACACATACCAGTAACTGTGGAAACCGCTGAGATAAACCCGGCCATTTCTGGGCACCTGCCTGCAGGCATTCCACACATTCAGATAATCACCGGCTCCCATAGGGATCCCCACCAGCCCCATATACGCCAGAACGATAAGCGGCGGCCAGAGCAGACCGATGACCAGTGGCGCGATCCCAAGCACCAGGTTCGGAAGCAGGCTCATGACGATAAACCGCACCTTCGTCATACTCTCCGTTCCGATCACAAAAAGCATCCCCTGCCTCAAGTTGGTGTACATATACACCTCCTCCCGAAAGCACAAAGCATGCAACAGCTCATGAGGGATGGCAGCCGCTGCCGCAAGGATCGCTCCAAGCAGAAAATGGACGCCTTTTGCAGGATCATCCACCCCACCCGCCAGCAGAAACACAATCAGTGCCGGAAACAGGGCACCCAGGGCGAACTTGGCTGCCTCGCGCCCCAGCGCCGCCGGATCCTCCGGTTCCCGAAAACGAACCGCCCCGGGCATATGTTCCCGCTGAGGCAGATCCGCTGGATTCCCACTGTATGTACCACCATAACGGATTCTCATAGGATAGTCCTTTCTGTTCGGGGTTCTGCTCGTACCTTGTCGTTCCTACGAAAAAGGCCGTCGCTTCCGCGACGGCCCCATTTCTCAATTACAGAAGCAAACCTTACTCGATGATCTCGGTTACAACACCGGATCCTACGGTTCTGCCACCTTCTCTGATAGCGAAGCGCAGTCCTTCCTCGATCGCGATCGGGGTGATCAGCTTGATCTCCATGACTACGTTATCTCCAGGCATGCACATCTCTGTGCCCTCAGGCAGCTTCAGATCGCCGGTTACGTCGGTTGTTCTGAAGTAGAACTGCGGTCTGTATCCGTTGAAGAACGGGGTGTGTCTTCCGCCCTCTTCCTTCTTCAGTACGTATACCTGGCCCTTGAACTGTGTATGCGGATGGATGGTTCCCGGTGCTGCCAGAACCTGTCCTCTCTCGATCTCGGTTCTCTGTACGCCTCTCAGCAGTGCGCCGATGTTGTCTCCGGTCTCTGCCTGGTCCAGGATCTTTCTGAACATCTCGACTCCGGTGACGACCACCTTTCTCTTCTCGTCGGACAGTCCAACGATCTCCACCTCGTCGCCTACCTTCAGCATTCCTCTCTCTACTCTTCCGGTCGCAACTGTTCCACGTCCGGTGATGGAGAAGACGTCCTCTACCGGCATCAGGAACGGCTTGTCGTTGTCTCTCTCCGGCTCGGGGATGTACTCGTCTACGGCTTCCATCAGCTCGACAACCTTGTCTCCCCACTCTCCAGCTGGATCTTCCAGTGCCTTCAGCGCGGATCCCTTGATGATCGGTGTGTCATCGCCAGGGAACTCGTACTCGGTCAGCAGCTCGCGGACTTCCATCTCCACCAGCTCCAGCAGCTCCTCGTCATCTACCATGTCACACTTGTTCAGGAACACGATGATGTAAGGTACGCCTACCTGTCTGGACAGCAGGATGTGCTCTCTGGTCTGCGGCATCGGTCCATCTGTTGCAGCTACTACCAGGATAGCTCCGTCCATCTGCGCTGCTCCGGTGATCATGTTCTTTACATAGTCTGCGTGGCCCGGGCAGTCTACGTGTGCGTAGTGTCTGTTCGGGGTCTCATACTCTACGTGTGCGGAAGAAATGGTGATTCCTCTTTCCTTCTCTTCCGGTGCCTTGTCGATCTGGTCGAACTCAACGTTCTCGCCCAGGCTGTATCTCTGATGCAGTACCTTGGTGATGGCAGCTGTCAGAGTTGTCTTACCATGGTCTACGTGACCAATTGTTCCGATGTTGATATGCGGCTTGGTTCTCTCGTATTTCTGTTTTGCCATTTTTCCACTCCTTTAAAAAACTCTCAAAATTCTATAATGGGCGGAGTTATACGCTCCGCCCTATACTTGCTTGGAGCTGTTGAGCAGATTCGAACTGCCGAACCTCATCCTTACCAAGGATGCGCTCTACCACCTGAGCTACAACAGCTTATCGCAACATTTAAATCGTACTATATTTTTTTCGACTTGTCAATTGATTTTTTAATTGTTTTTTGATTTTACAAATCATTCTTCCATGTAGCCTTTCAGTTTCCGTCGAATTCTCTGAATCGAGTTATCTACGGACTTGGGGGCTTTGTGCAGAAGCGTAGCGATCTCCCGATAAGTGAGCCCTTGCCTGAGGTGCTCCCACACCTCAAACTCAAACGGACTCAGTAACTGACGCACATCTCGTTCCAGCCGCTGCACCTGCTCCCGGAGCATGGCCTGTGCCGCCGGATCCACCGCATCTGTGTCGGGTACATCCTTGTATAGCGGCGCTGCGTCCGGCTCATCCAGAGAGACCGACTCGCTGAGCACCCGGTTCCCCTGCTTGTTGGCGCTTCGGATAGCTGTGATGATCTGTCGATTGACGCATAATTCCACGAAGGTCTTCAGGGATGCGCCACCTTCCGGATCATAGTCCCGAATGGCCTTGAAGATGCCGATCATCCCCTCCTGGATCACGTCATCACTGTCTGCGCCCGCTATGAAATAGGCCCTGGCCCTCCCCCGGGCAAGCGGCATGTATTTTCGGAGAAGGTACTCCTCCGCAGTACTGCTTCCCTCCTGTGCCATCCGTGCCAGCTCATCGTCGGTCAACATGTTCAGTTCATCTGCCATCTCTCTGTCTCCTGATCTCATACATCAGAATGGCGGCAGCATTGGAAGCGTTCAGTGAATTGATCTTCCCTACCATTGGGATGGAGACCACAAAATCGCACTTCTCCCTCACAAGTCGGCTGATGCCGCTGCCTTCGTTACCGATTACGAGGGCGGCAGGTCCCTTCATATCCTGCGCCCTGTAGTCCGTCCCATCCATATCGCAAGCATAGACCCAAACTCCCCGCTTCTGCAAATCCTCCACTGTTCTGGCCATGTTGGTCACTCTGGCACAGGGCAGATATTCCACCGCACCTGCGGAGGCTTTGGCCACCGTATCGGTCAGTCCTCCGGCCCGGTGCTTGGAGATGATCACGCCATGGGCACCTGCGCACTCTGCCGTCCGCATGATTGCGCCCAGATTATGAGGATCCTCCAGTTCGTCCAAAACGATAAGAAAGGGAGCTTCTCCTCTCTCTTCTGCCAGAGCAAACATATCATCCACGGTCGCATACCGATGCGCCGCCACGTAAGCGATGACGCCCTGATGCCGGCCACCCCCTGCCTTCTTATCCAGGAGTTCCTTATCCTGATAGTGCACGAGAACGCCCCGATCCTTTGCAAGGGACAGGATCTTTCCGATGGATCCTCCTGCTCCCTTCTGCACTACCAGCCTCTCGATCTCACGTCCGCTCTTCAGCGCCTCCGTCACCGGGTTGCGCCCGATGAGCATATCACTTTTGTTTTCTTTCATATTTAACCCAACGGTATACGATCCCGTTTTCCTCCTGTCTGCTGCTCTCCCAGGTCATAACAAAATCCTCGTCCGCATCCAGATCAGGGAAATACCGATCTGCCGGAAAGGACTCCTCGATCCGCGTCACGTAGCATGTATTACAATACGGGAGCATCTGCCTGTAAACTTCTGCTCCGCCGATGATGAACGCATCCCGATCGTGCTCCAGCACACCGCAAAGTTCCTCCAGACTGTGCACCACCGTATCCACTCGCTCGGCCGCATAGCCCTCCTGCCTGGTGAGCACGATGTTCCTGCGCCCCGGAAGCCCGCGTCGTCCTGGCAGGCTTTCCAGCGTCGTCCGCCCCATAACCACGGTATGCCCCATGGTGGTCTCCTTGAAAAATTTCAGATCACCGGACAGATGGCACAGGAGCTCTCCATCTTTCCCGATGCCCCAGTTCTTATCCACTGCAACGATCAGATTCATCTCGCTTCTCCTCCTGTCCCTGCACACTTCTTCAGTTCCTCTATGATCCCAATGTGCTGTGGACAAGCCGCCTCGCAGGCACCACATTCTACACATTCTGCTGCCCGGCGCGCCTGGGCCGGCGTGCATCCGGACTTGTTCACCGACGCGAAGATCTCCGGAATGGGGATATTCCGTGGGCATCCCTTGAGACAATAACGGCAGTCGGTACAAGGGATCTCGCCCATTCCGGTCATGATCTCCCGAGCCCGGTGGATCACCTGTTCTTCTTCCGGAGACAAAGTCCGAAATCCCTTCATATACGCCACGTTGTCTTCGACCTGTTTCAGAGTCGACATACCTGACAGCACCGTCATGACTCCCGGCAGCGCCGCCACAAAACGAATCGCCCAGGAGGCATAAGAAGCGCGGTTATCAGCCTCCAGCATGAGCCGCCTGACCTCCTCCGGCGGGTCAGCCAATTTGCCGCCCTTCACCGGTTCCATGACGACGATGGGTACATCGTGCTCCCGTGCCACCTCGTAGTTCGCCCGAGAGCATACCTTGGGATCCTCCCAGTCAAGGTAGTTCAACTGCAGTTGAACGAACTCCGTCTCCGGATGATGTGTCAGGATCTGATCCAGAAGCTCCGGCCCATCGTGGTAGGAAAACCCCACATGACGGATCTTCCCCTTCGCCTTCTCCTCCATTGCAAATTCCCAAAGTTTCTGCTTCTCGTATTTCCTGTAATTGTTGTCCATCAGCGAATGGAGCAGATAGTAGTCAAAGAAATCCACTCCCGCCTGCCTGAGGCTCACACGAAATTCCCGCTTGACGGCAGCCTCCGGCATTCCCGGCAGAGCATACATCTTGGATGCCAGGGTAAACGCCTCCCTGGGATACCTCTCTACCAGCGCTTTTCGGGTAGCCTTCTCCGATCCCGGATATACGTACGCTGTGTCAAAATAAGTGAACCCCGCCTCCATGAACGTATCCACCATGGCTCTGATCTGACTCTCGTCAAACCGCAGCCCTTTCTTTGGCAATCGCATCATGCCAAACCCCAGCCGGGGTGTTTTCATCAGTTCATCGTTGTGCACACTCCACCTCCGCATACTACACTGCAATTGGTATATTCTTTACCTGCGGCCCGGCCTGATAATTCTCTACAATCAGGTCGTCGGTGGTAAACTCGTAGAAGTCATTCACCTTCGGGTTCAGTGTCACCATTGGAGCCGGATACTGGGGACGCTCGATCAGTTCCCGGATCACCGGCACATGTCGGTTATAGATATGTGCATCAGCGATCACGTGGATCAGTTCTCCCGGCACAAAGCCGGACACCTGGGCGAACATCATCACCAGAAGCGCATACTGCACCACGTTCCAGTTGTTGGCCGCCAGAATATCCTGAGACCGCTGGTTCAGAATCGCATTCAGCCTGTTCCCTGTCACGTTGAAGGTCATGCTGTAGGCGCACGGCTCCAGATTCATCTCCGAAAGATCATCGAAATTGTATATATTCGTCATGATGCGACGGGATTGGGGAGCATTCTTCAACTGCCAGAGGACGTTATCCACCTGATCCATCTCACCCTGCCCAAACCGGTATTTTCGGGCCATCTGATAGCCGTACGCCTTGCCGATGCTCCCATCGGGATCTGCCCACTCATCCCAGATATGTGGTTTCAGATCATGGATATTGTTGGATTTCCTTTGCCAGATCCACAGGATCTCATCCATGGCTGACTTGATGGCGGTGGGCCGCAGGGTCAACGCCGGAAACTCCTCTGAAAGGTCATAGCGGTTCACGACCCCGAAATTCTTGATGGTGTAAGCCGGGGAACCGTCCTCCCACCTGGCCCTCACCTGTGCTCCCTCCGTGGAAAACCCATGATCCAGGATACCCCGGCACATATCCACGAACAACACGTCTGCTTTGCTCATACTCTCTCCTTAATCAGAACCGCCCGCAGGCGATCTAGTTCTCTTCGATGATCCGCATAGCTTCTGTTACCACTTCCTGCAGCCGTTCTGTCTGCCCGTCCAGATACAGGTAGCCGACCAGTGCCTCAAACCCCGTAGCCAACTTGTAGTCCATGGGCGTGGTGCCTCGTGGCTTGGGGGTCTGGGTGTGATTGCGCGCCCGCTTCACAAGCCGTGCTTCTTCTTCCGACAAGAACCCCGATGCCAGCATCTCCCGGGCCACCCGGGCCTGTCCGTCTGCACATACATAGCGGATCTTCTTGCGGTTCATAGCATCCACCCGTGTCGGGCCATGCTCGATCACGAAATTTCGTATATATACCTCATAGACGGCGTCGCCCATATAGGCCAGCGCCGTCGTGTTGGTTACCTTTGGATCTAGATTCTGCATGTCACTCCTTGATGATCTGCACGCCCTGCGGGGTATCCTTCAGCGTGATTCCCTGTGCCTTCAGCATATCTCTGATCTCATCCGCTCTGGCAAAGTTCTTTGCCTTGCGGGCTTCCTGTCGCTCGTCCACAAGTGCCTGGATCTCAGGATCAATGCCGGCTTCCTCCTCCTGCTGCAACAGCCCCAGGATGTCACAGAACTCCATCAGAGTCTTCTCAGAAGCCAGGGCGAAGGCCTTGGTTGCACCGCCCTTCACGGCGGTATTGATAGCGGTGATCAGCTCGAACACAGCGCTGATTCCATCGGCGGTATTCAGATCATCATCCATAACCTTAATGAACTTCTGCCGATACGTATCATAGCCCGCCAGCGCTGCCTTCTCTTCCTCTGTCATGTCGCCCTCTGCGCCCTGCTCTGCCAGGAACTTCAGGTTCTCCTTGCAGTTCTTCATGCGCTCCAGCGATGCCCTGGCCTGTTTCATCAAATCCTCACTGAAATCGATGGGACTTCTATACTGGCCGGACAGCAGGAAGAAACGGATCTCCTCACCGCTGTAGTTTTTCCGGATATCTCGTACGGTAAAGAAATTCCCCTTGGACTTGGACATCTTGGTTCTGTCCATGGTTATATAGGCGTTGTGCATCCAGTAGTGAGCAAAGGGCACTCCGTTACAACACTCGGACTGCGCGATCTCGTTCTCATGATGAGGGAACTGAAGATCCTGTCCGCCGGCATGAAGATCGATGGTGTCTCCCAGATGCTTCTTGGCCATGGTGGAGCACTCGATATGCCATCCGGGCCTTCCCATGCCCCAGGGGGATTCCCAGGCGATCTCGCTTTCTTCCTTGCGTGCCTTCCAGAGGGCAAAGTCCAGAGGATCTTCCTTGACTTCCCCGATGGCGATCCGGGCGCCTGCTTCCAGATCATCGATATTCTGGCCGGACAACTTGCCGTACTCCGGGAACTTACGGGTGGAGAAATAGACATCTCCATCTGCCTCATAGGCATATCCCTTGTCGATCAGGCTTTGTACAAAAGCGATGATCTCCGGAATGTGTTCCGAGACCTTTGGATGCACGTCAGCCTTGCGCACATTCAGCGCAGCCGTGTCGTTGAAATATTCCTTGATATACTTCTCGGAGACCTCCGGAGCGGTGATTCCTTCTTCTTTGGCGCGATTGATGATCTTGTCATCCACGTCGGTGAAGTTCTGGACATATTTCACCTTGTAACCCCGGTACTCCAGGTATTTGCGCATCGTATCAAAGACCACCAAAGGCCGGGCATTTCCGATATGGAAGAAGTTGTATACGGTGGGTCCGCATACGTACATGGAGATCTCACCTTCTCGAATGGGCACAAGTTCTTCTTTCTTTCTTGTCAATGTATTGTAAACCTTCATCGTAAGCACTCCTTACTCCACTGTAACCTTCTTCATGACCACCGGCTCCAGCGGTTTGTCCATGTAATCGGTCCGAACCTTTGCGATATCCAGCGCGACATCCACGCCCTCGGTGATCTTGCCGAAAGCCGCATACTCTCCATCCAGATGTGGTGCGTCCGCGACCATGATGAAGAACTGGGAGCCTGCAGAATCCGGAACCATGGTTCTGGCCATGGACAGCACACCTGTGGTGTGTTTCAGGTCATTCTGAACGCCGTTGGAGGTGAACTCTCCCTTGATGGTGTATCCAGGACCACCTGTGCCATTGCCTGCCGGATCGCCACCCTGGATCATGAATCCCGGAATGACTCTGTGGAAGGTCAGTCCATCGTAGAACCCCTCGCCTGCCAGCTTCTCAAAATTCTCAACTGTGATGGGCGCGATGTCGTCATACAGTTCGCCCTTCATCACGCCGCCGTTTTCCATTTCGATGATAATCGTTTTCATCCTATTCTTCCTTTCTTGTCCTTCAGCATGCCGTCCTTGTTCCACGGCTCCCTCAGTTTATAATAGGTGCGTCCGTCATGTTTCTCCTGGAGCACATCCCACACCTCCTCGTTGAGGAAGGCAGGATACAGGTTCTCCACCTGATCGATCTCCTCCCGGGACATAAACCGGACTTCCTTCATGACCTGCTTCATCTCCGGTAGCTCCGGGTCATACCCCAGAGCCAGTTCTCCGCCTGAGATCTCGCCGATCATATAATTCACAAAACGCTGTCCACGCTCAGGAGATACCTCTTCTACATGCCAGGCGACTCCTGTGATCTGAATATCCAGATGCGTCTCCTCCTTTACTTCGCGGATGGCCGCATCGATAGAGTTTTCCCCATCCTCGATGGCGCCGCCAGGGAGCATCCAGATATCTCTGTCTTCGTGGTGCTGACAAAGCATCAGCAACTCGTTCTTCTCATTCACCAGAATGACTCTGACTCCTCCTACCCACATAGTATCGCTCCTATCACTCCTGCTCCGATCACGATCACGATCGGGCTTATCTTGCACTTGCCAACAAGCAGAACGCTGAGTCCGCACAGTACGACCGGTAGAACCGTTGCCACGCTTGCTCCAGAAACCACATTGCCCGCCATCGCACCGAAGGCACTCTGTCCCATAAACACCACTGCCGAGGCGATAAGTCCTACAGTCACCGGACGGATCCCTGTAAATGCGCCTTCCACCAGCTGGCTGTTCCGGAATCTTGTTATGAAATAGCAGACCAGCAACACCAGCAGGAAGGAGGGTAATGCTACCCCCAGAGTAGCCACTGCAGCTCCCGGCACACCTGCCGCGTGATAGCCCACATAGGTAGCCGCATTGACGGCTATGGGTCCAGGCGTCACCTGAGAGATGGCTACCAGATCCGAGAAGTCCTCCCGGCTCATCAAACCGAAGTGCTCCGCTCCCTGGTAGATCATGGGCAGCATGGCCATGCCACCCCCAAACCCGAACAGGCCGATCCTGGCAAACACGAGAAAGAGTTTCAGATAGATCATCGCTCTTCCCCCTCTCCCGGTGCCCTTCGGCATCCTGTGTACACGAGTCCCAGAACGATCCCGGCCAGGATCACCCAGACTGCATTGATCCCGCCAAAGGTGATCAGCCCGAAGGCTGCTACTGCCAGAATCCAGGCAAACACGCTGTGCAGCACCTGTCGCCCCACCTTGAAGGCAGAGTAAGCGATCAAACCTGTAGCTGCAGCTTTGATCCCAACCAGCGCGCCTTGTATATACCGGCTGTCACCGATCTGACGGAGCACTTCCACCACCGCGATGATGATGAGAAAGCTCGGGAGAATCACACCTACTGTGGCCACGATACTGCCCGGCACGTTTTTCTTCTGCTTGCCGATGTAGGTGGCCATGTTGATGGCAATGACCCCCGGAAGGCCCTGGCTGACTGCAATGCAGTCCACAATTTCCTCCTCGCTCATCCAGTGATGCCTGTCCACGATGATTCCTTGCATCAGCGGGATCATGGCCATGCCTCCACCGATGGTAAACAGTCCAAGTTTGAAAAACGTCCAGAACAACTGCCAGTAGGTGGGTATATTTCCTTGTTTCCTATCCTCTGCGTTCACTGTTCACAAGCGCTACTGTCTTCTCCAGCGCTTCTTCTACGGAGATCTCTACCTTGTCTTCCTCTCTGCGGAGCTTGTACTCCACCTTTCCTTCGCCGGCCAGCTTGCCGACGGTGATCCGAACAGGAATGCCCAGCAGATCCGCATCCTTGAACTTGACCCCTGGACGTTCCTTACGATCATCCAGCAGTACCTCGACACCAGCTTTCTGCAGATCCTCGTAGAGTTTCTCACCCAGTGCCTTCTGAGCCTCGTCGTTTGGTTTTACCAGCGTGATGATCACGTGGTACGGCGCCACTGAGATTGGCCAGATAATACCATCCTCATCGTGATGCTGTTCCACGATGGCCGCCATGGTCCTGGTGATGCCGATGCCGTAGCAGCCCATCTCGATGAGCTGCTCCTTCTGGTTCTCATCCAGATAGGTAGCGCCCATGGAGGCGGAGTACTTGGTGCCCAGCTTGAACACCTGTCCTACCTCGATGCCTCTGGCGTGCTTCACCGGCTGGCCACAGACCGGACAGGGATCTCCCTCCTTCAGTACCTTCAGGTCAGTAATGATATCCGCCTTGTAATCTCTTCCATAGTTCACGTTGATCAGATGGTGGTCTTCCTTACAGGCTCCGGCACAGAGGTTCTTCAGTCCCGGCAGCTCGCTGTCCACCACCAAGGTGCAATCATGCAGCCCGGTGGGTCCGGTGAATCCTCCGACACAGCCGGTAGCCGCCCCCATCTTCTCCTCGTCTGCAAACTCGATCTGGTGCTCTGCGATATCCAGAGCATTCACCAGCTTGGTCATGTTCAGGTCTCTGTCTCCCCGGACAAAGGCTGCCACATATCCGTTTTCCTCGCCTTCCTCATCGTAGGTGACAAACAGCAGTGCCTTGATGGTCTGCTCCTGGGAAAGCCCCAGATAGTTGGCCACATCCTCGATGGTCTTTGTGCCCGGTGTGAATTTCTCCTCCATGGGGAGCATCTCCACATCCTCCTGCGCAGGTGCATCCACGCAGGCTGCCCGCTCCGTAGTCGCTGCCATGTTACAATGCTCGCAGTAGGCGATATCGCTCTCTCCTACCTCGGACAAAGCAGTGAACTCATGGGAGTTGCTGCCTCCAATGGCACCGGAATCCGCTTCTACCGGCCGGAAAGTCAGTCCACAGCGGCGGAAAATCCGATCATAAGCATCGTACATGATCTGATAACTCCTGTCCAGCCCCTCCGCATCGGTGTCGAAGGAGTAACAATCTTTCATGATGAACTCACGACTGCGCATCAAACCAAACCGCGGCCTTGCCTCATCTCTGTATTTGGTCTGGATCTGGTACAGCATTTCCGGGAGTTGTCTGTAAGAGGAGATATCGTTCCGGACGATGTCCGTAAAGATTTCCTCGTGGGTGGGTCCCAGACAGAAATCCCTGCCATTCCGGTCCTTGATTCGCCAAAGCTCCGGGCCATAGGCGTTCCATCTTCCGGATTCCTCCCATAACTCTGCCGGCTGTACTGCTGACATATGGATTTCCTGAGCGCCGGAAGCGTCCATCTCCTCCCGGACGATCTGCTCGATCTTCCGCACGGTGCGCCAGCCAAAGGGCATGAACCCGTACACGCCGGACACCAGCTTACGGATCATACCGGTCCTCAGGAGCAGGATGTGGCTGGGGATCTCCGCCTCGTTTGGCACTTCTCTCAATGTCTTGATGTGCATCTGTGATAGTCTCATGGTGTATTTCTCTCCTTATAATAATACTTGCTTTGTCTCGATCAGGCATATCGCTTCCGCTGCGATGCCCTCGCCCCGGCCCGTAAAGCCGAGTTTCTCTGTGGTCGTCGCCTTGATGCTGATCTGCCCCGGGGATACCCCCAGCGTCGAAGCCACCTGGATCCGCATCTCCTCGATATAGCCACGCAGCTTCGGTCTCTGACAGATGACGGTCACGTCTGCGTTCACAAGCCGATAGCCATGCTCCGCCAGAAGCCGCGCCGTATGCCGCAGAAGCTCCATGCTGGAAATTCCCTTGTAGGCGGGGTCCGTATCCGGGAAGTGCTTGCCGATATCGCCCAATGCCGCCGCACCCAGCATAGCATCCATCAGCGCGTGCACCAGCACGTCCGCGTCCGAATGGCCCAGCAGCCCCTTCTCATAGGGGATCTCCACTCCTCCCAGTATCAGTTTTCGGTCCTCCACCAGGCGATGGACATCAAAACCGGTTCCTATCCTGATCATTGTTTTCTCACTTTCCTATTCTGCCGAATATCATCCGTCCTGCCGAGGTCTGCAACACGCTGGTGACAGTGATCTCCACCGTATCTCCGATCCTCTTCCGTCCGTCTTCTGCCACGATCATGGTACCATCATCCATGTACCCGATGGCCTGGCCGCTGTCCTTGCCCTGCTTGACCAGTTTGATGGTCATACGTTCTCCCGGCAGCACCACCGGTTTCAGGCAGTTGGCCAGCTTATTGATGTTCAGGACCTCAACTCCATTGATAGTCGCTACCTTGTTCAGGTTGTAATCGTTGGTGACTACTTTGCCATTCATGATCTGCGCCAGCTTGATCAGCTTCACATCCACCTCAGGAATCTCCTTCAGGGATTTCTCTCCGTCCGTGTTGTAGATCTCCACGCCAAACTCTGCCTGTATCTTCTTCAGGATGTCCAGGCCACGTCTGCCCCGGGTCCTCTTCAGAGAGTCCGAGGAATCTGCAATATGCCGCAGCTCCACCAGGACGAACTCCGGAATGATCACTGGCCCGTCCATGAACCCTGTACTCATGATGTCCGCAACGCGTCCATCGATGATCACACTGGTATCCAGGATCTTAGGGATCGTGTCTTGTTTCTTTCTCCTGCCGGAGACCACACGTACCGGCCCGCTTCCTTCCTGTTCATGGGGTGCGCTGAGCATTGGAAACAACTCGTTCCGTTTGCTGGTAGCAACCACAAAACCAAGATATCCCAGAAAAACGTAGATGACGATGCTGATGATGGAATACAGGAGGTCATCCTGTATGAACCGGAACATCTGCGAGATAAAGAACGCAATGACAAGGCCTGCGATAAGACCGGCGACACCGGCGAAAATCTTGCTGCCGGATACGCCTCTGAGGTCCTTCTCGATATTGTTTGCCACCTTGTTGCTTTGTCTCAGCAGAAGCGGCGTCAGACGAAAAAATATAAAGCCAAAAATAATAGCGAAGGTAATATAAATCCCCATGATCTGCACGTCTGTAAACATGCCGACGATGTCCTCTCTGGACCGCTCCACAAAATACCCTGCGATCCGGCAGACCGCACAGCCAAGTGCCGCGCCAAACAGCGTCAACAGCAATCGGATTATCTTTCTGAGCATAGTCTTTCCTCCTTTCTTCATGGATTCGTACTTTTCAGTATAGCGCATCCATCCGAAACCGTCAAGACGCGCTCCCTGTTGTCATTTTTCATCTCCATTGCCCTCTCACTTGTGTTACAATGTTCTCAGAACAATTATCGAATGTACATAGAATCATCATATTAGTGTTGTATACTGAATATGTATTATAGAGGAGGACTATTCTAGATGGAAAAGCTATTGATTGTGGATGACGAGCCCAAGATCCGGGAGGTCATCCGGGAATACGCAGAATTTAACGGATACGAGTGCGATGAGGCCGAAGACGGAATGACCGCCGTCGGCCTCTGCAAACTGAACGACTACGACCTGATCATCCTGGACATCATGATGCCCAAGCTGGACGGCTACTCCACCTGCAAGGAGATCAAGAAAATCAAAGACGTTCCGGTTATCATGCTGTCAGCCAGAGGGGAGGAATACGACAAGTTGTTTGGTTTTGAACTGGGCATCGATGACTACGTCGTCAAGCCCTTCAGCCCCAAGGAACTCATGGCCAGGATACACGCTGTGCTGGGCCGACACCATGCTCCTCAGGCCCAGGAGGCCTCCGATGTGCTGGAGTTTGGCGGACTTACTGTGAACATCGCAGCCCGCACCGTCAGTGTAGACGGTAAGCGAGTGGAACTGACCCCCAAGGAATATGATCTGTTGTTTTACCTGATCGAGAACAAGAACATTGCTTTGTCCAGAAATCAGCTCCTTCAGGATATCTGGGGGTACGACTTTTTCGGCGATGACCGAACCATCGATACGCACGTGAAGAATCTCCGCAATGCACTGGGACCTTACAGAAACTATATCAAGACCTTAAGAGGAGTGGGGTACAAGTTTGAATCCGATGAGATGTAAACCGGACGTCCACAGCATCCGGTTCAAGCTGTGGCTGAATTTCATAGCCTTTGCTGCAGTCCTGCTGATTCTGATCTGGGTGCTGCAGTTATTTTTCCTGAGCTATTTCTACGAAAGTATGAAACGCGATGAGATAGGCAAAGTCGCCAGGACCATCCAGACTGAGTTCCGATCAGACAATTCAAACATGGACGACCTGCGAAAGAGCATTCGCCAACTATGCCAGACCAGTGATATGACGGTGATCATTTGGAACAGAGACACCTGGACTACGGAGATCAACTCCGATGTGAGTGATGATTTTGATGAATTCCACGGCTTCAACCGCTACACTGACGAGATCCTGGATCTCTATACCAAATTGGAGGACAGCGCCCTGCACTCAGCGCAGACCACGACTCGCGGTCGAATGAAAAACCGCACCTTAGGGTATGTCTGCGAGTTAAGCGGGAGCACCCTGTCTGACTCTGCAGACCGGTACCTCCTATTCGTGTTCTCTCCGCTGTTCCCCGTGGGGTCCACCATCAACATCCTGAAGATACAGCTGCTGTACGTCACCATCATTGCGATCCTGTTGGCACTGGCACTGTCCCTTTACCTGTCCACCCGCATCTCACGGCCCATCAAGGCCATCACCGCCTCAGCAGCGGAGATGGGCAAGGGCAACTATAACGTGAAATTCCAACGGGGTCACTACAGTGAGATCAACGAACTGGCAGACACCCTGACCCAGGCAGAAACAGAGCTGGAGCGCACAGATATGTACCAGAAGGACCTCATAGCCAATGTCTCCCACGACCTCCGGACACCGTTGACCATGATCAAGTCCTACGCAGAGATGATCCGTGATCTTTCCGGCGACAATCCGGAGAAACGAAACAAACACCTGGGGGTCATTATCGATGAGACCGATCGTCTGAATCAACTGGTCAACGACATGTTGAATCTGTCGAGGATGCAATCTCATAAGATCGTGCTGGAGAAGAGCGTCTTTGACCTCTCCGCAGCTGCCGCCGCCATCATGTCCTCCTACAATATCCTGCAGGACAACGAGGGCTACGACATCCGCTTCAGCGCGCCACAGGAGCCGCTCCTGGTAAACGGCGACGAGAACAAGCTGAAACAGGTGATGATCAACCTGGTGAACAACGCAGTCAAGTACTGCGGGGAAGACAAGGTCATCCTGGTCTCCCTCAAGCGCACTGGACGCAAGGTTCGGTTCTCCGTAACCGACCACGGTCAGGGCATCGCGCCTGAGGAACTCAGCCACGTCTGGGAACGCTACTACAAGTCAAGCACCCATCATGTCCGTACCACGGAAGGCAGCGGTCTGGGTCTCTCCATCGTGAAGGAGATTCTTTGCCTCCACAAAGCCGAGTTCGACGTACAGAGCACCGTAGGAAAAGGAAGCACCTTCTGGTTCCAGCTTCCCCTCGAAAAACGAAAAGGCCAGCCCACATAGGCTAGCCCCTGTATACTCCGATGGCATCGGACAGCGTCCGTACACCGATGATCTGGCAGCTTCCTGCCAGGTCTTTTTTCATGCGTCCGGCGTTCTTGGCCGGCATGATGATCTGCTGGTACCCCAGTCGATCTGCCTCTATTGCGATCTTCTCTGCGTTCTGCACCGACCGAAGATCTCCGGTGAGGCCCACCTCACCGATGGCCACTGTGCGCTTCTGCGGAGTGATCCCCCTTACCGAGGAATACACCGACAAGGCCACTGCCAGGTCCACGCAGGTGCTGTCAGGTCGAAGCCCTCCGACAACATTCACATAGACATCCTGGTTCAGAAGCGGCATCCCCTGCTTCTTCTCCAGGACCGCCAGGATCATACTGAGCCGTTGGTGATCCACACCGACCGCTGTCCTGCGGGCGAACCCCACGTTAGCCGGCGTCGCCAATGCCTGGATCTCCATGAACACCGGCCGGCTTCCCTCGTAGATCGCCGTGATCACCGATCCTTCGGCCTGCTCGCTGGTATTTTCCAACAGACTTCCGGACAGGTTCTCGATCTGGATCAACCCAGCCTCTTCCATCTGAAAGGCCCCAATCTCACTGGTAGTGCCGAAACGGTTCTTGTAGGCCCGGAGGATCCGAATGTCGTGATCGCGCTCTCCGGTAAAATTCAGCACGCAGTCCACCATGTGTTCTACGATCTTGGGGCCCGCCAGCTCGCCGCTCTTGGTGACGTGGGCCACGATAAACACGGGGATATCTGCCCCCTTACCGATGCGCATCAGCAGGTTACCACAGGCTCTGACCTGCGATACACTGCCGGGTACTGAATCCAGTTCCTGCGTATACATCGTCTGGATGGAATCGATGACCAGGAAGACCGGCTTGACCGTCTCACAGGCGGTCTGAATGTTCTCCATATTGGTCTCTGCCAGCACGAACAGTGCATCACTGAGCTTCCCGCAGACACGGTCGGCGCGCATCTTGATCTGTTCCTCTGATTCCTCACCGGATACATAGAGAACCGGCCCTGCCTTCTCTGCGATTTTTTGGGCCGCCTGGATAATCAACGTGGATTTCCCTATCCCGGGTTCTCCGGAGATCAGTGTCAGAGAACCTTTCACCAGTCCGCCTCCCAGCACCCGATTCAGTTCCCGGATCCCGGTATCGATCCGTTGATGATCCGCAGAGCCAACATTCTTCAGCTGAGAAGGCTTTGTGCTTCCGCCGGCACCCGGGGCCTTGCCTCGTCGCCGCGGATCCTCGCTGATGTCAGAGGGGAGCACCTTCTCCTCCACAAAAGAATTCCAGGCACCGCATACGCAGCGCCCCATCCACTTGGGGCTCTCGTAGCCACACTCCTGGCAGACGAACACAGTTTTCGGTTTCTTGGCCATACTATCTCTATCCCCTCTCTTATATTAATTTCCATATCGCAGATATTCATTCAACCTCACCTTGTCCATATCGTCGATGCCAAGATACGCCAGCGAGTAGCGACTCTCTGCCAGAAAATCCTTCTGGTGAAAGGCGCCTCCGATGACGATCATAGCGTCAATAATAGGGGTGGGCACGCCATAGGCGACCCCCAGGTCATGGTAGATCTTGCAGCCTACCGGGATATCCTCTGTGATATAACGATGATGGATGCTGTCCGGCCCGGAGTTCCCCTCGTCAGAAGGTTCCTCCAGCGGGAAGACGACATTGTCGTTGCCCTCCGCATCTAACCCCATGTACTCCTGGGTCAGGATGCTGCGCCTGGAGAAAAACATTTCCTTCTTATAGCGGGGGGTCCCAACTCCCAGAGCTTCTGCCAGAGCGATCTCTTCGTTGTAGAACTGCACCTGTACTTCACAGATAGAAGGGCACAACGCGTGGCAATACATGGAGTAGGTGGTCTTGTCGTAGCCGCCAAAAGAAATACCCCAATTCTCCATGGTGGATACCCCCAGCACAGAAGCCGGAACGTGGATCACCGGATTCACGTTGGCAAAGTTGATGTCCATCACCGTGTCTCCCCTGGCTGGTCCATCCCCTTCCGTGACGCAGTCCATGGCAGGCAGATAGCGAGAGGCCTCCAGAAACGCCTCCGTATCCTTATCCGGAAGCGCTGCCCCCCGCAAGGTGATCGCACGGTACTTGACCCCTACGTGCGGGAACATATGTCCATTCACCTGCTCGACTCGGGTACCGTAAGGCGCAGAGGCCCATCCCCCTATGATCACATCCTTCTCGCATCCGGCCTCCCGCATCATCTTCCGCAGAAGCAGCGTGCCGAAGTTATCGGTGAAAATCATCACCACCTGGCCATCCTCCAGATGCGGGATCAGCTTGGCGAACAAAGCCTCGTGCCGCCAGGATATGGTGGAGATGCAGATAATACCTGCCCCCTTCACCACCTGGCCGATGTCCGTGCTGATCACGTCCAACAGTCAGCGGCCAGGGTCTTTCCTACCGCGCCGCTGCCCAGAATGGCTATCGGCATGTCCTTCAGGTAACTCATATCTCTCATGTCGACACCTCTTTTTCTTTACGTTATGAGAATATTATACATCATTACGCAAAATAATACAAGCGAGACGCCTGTATGCCAACTATCTTCCACGCAGCCTGTTTCCGATCTCCATCAGGATCAGCCGTGCTGAGATTGTATTATAGCACAAATGTACAGAGAACACCATGCTGCAGGAACAATTCTTGTTTACGGAAGTGCAGCCTCAATCGCCGCTCTGTTATGCTCCGTTTCCTTCATATTCAGTGAGCGGTGTAAACTCCCTCCGCTGCGCTTCCTCAAGCAAAGGCGTCCCCGAAAACAAGGTCAGTCTGCCTGTCCCGACAACCATCGGCTTGCACTGGCTGAAGTTTTTCGCAGAATCGACTGCGTGCTCCAGTGTGTGCTCCCTTCCGGCAACTCCGTTCAGAAATGTGAAGTGAATGATTGATCTTGATCAGGCAACTAATCGCATACAAAACTATAATGTTCTTCCCAATTCATATGCTTCATGCATATATTTACTTCTTTTGGTCATTCCGGGAGTACCACAGCCATATCCAAGCACCATGCCCTTATCCTCAAAGTTGATGTACCGTACCAGCGTTTTATAGTGCACGCTTCCAGATAATCCGCATTATCATCAAATGGATCTCTTGCTGCCACCATCGACCGGATCTGTTTCATATGATCCTTGAGGTGCGCCCCGACATATCCGCCGAGTATGATCTTGCAGTCAAAAAACATCCTTTATTCCCAAAGGATCCGTTCTCGAATATCAGTCCTTCTTCCAGCAGTTCGCTCAGGTTCTGCGTGACCGTGGGACGGCTCAGATTCAATTCATATATGAGCGAAGGTCCCGAAATACACTGATTGATCCGTATGGCGTTTTGAACGCTCCCACCACTTAATACACTGACGCGTATTTGAAGTGGGGGATTCCTGCTTCATCGAGAACTGCAGGTTCCCTTGGGAACTCCGTCTTACACTCTCTCCACAGGCTTTACTTCCCGTGCGACCCACGGTACGATATTTCGTCCCAGAGGCTCTATGCCGCCAGGATCTCCTTCCCTTTCTTCAGTATATTGATCGCTGCATTCACATCTCTGTCATGCAGCGCTCCACACACCGGGCACTTCCATCTCCTGACCGAAAGATCCTTGACCCCCGTGTTTCTCTTTCCACAGCACGAACATTGCTGGCTTGACGGGAATGTCCGCGGTACCTTCACCAGTACCCCGCCATGATCTGCCAGCTTGTATTCCAGCATCCGGTAGAACTCCCCCCACGACGCGTCTCCGATGGACCTGGCGAGCCTGTGGTTTTTCATCATCCCTTTTACATTCAGATCCTCTACGCAGACGACTTGGTTCTCGTTCGCCAGCCGACAGGTCTCCTTATGCAAATAGTCTCTTCTGATGTCTGCTACCTTCTCCTGTTCTCTCGCAAGTTTCTTCCTTGCCTTCTCCCGGTTCTTCGAACCTCTCTTCTTTCTCGACAGCTTCTTCGCAAGTCTTGCGATCTTCTTCTCGTGCTTCTTCTGTGTCCTTGGGTTCGGAACGCTCTTCCCGGATGAATCAGTATACAGGACCGTCAGCCCAGCATCCAGCCCCGTTTCTCCTCCTTTGTTCGGAAGCACTTCTGCCTCCTCCTCTACCTGCAGCGTGATGTAATACCTCCCGCTGGCTGTCATGGATACCGTGGCCGACAGGATCCTTCCGTCAAAGACTCTTGTATTTCGGATCTTAACTTCTCCCGCTTTCGGTACCCGGATCCGGTCTCCTCCGATCCGGATGCTGCCATTTACATTCATCGTTCGGTAACTCTGAGCATGCCGTTTGCTTTTGAACTTCGGATACCCTCCTCGCTTCTGAAAAAAGTTCTCATATGCTTGTTCCAGGTGTCTCAGGGCTTGCTGCAGCGCGATGCTGTCAGCTTCTTTCAGCCATGGTGCCTCCTTTTTCAGGTGATGGGACAGATCTCTGCCTTCTTCTGTGTATTTCAGCGTGTCATGACACTCCTCCCAAAACGTTTTCTTCTGTTCAAGATAGTAGTTATATACAAAACGACAGGCCCCAAAGGTCCGTGCGAAGAACGCCTGCTGTTTCCGGTCTGGATATGCGCGATACCGGTATCCTCTGATACGCTTCATGATACACCTCCGAACGTATGTTCTTATCGTATCACATGTCATCCGTTTATGCAATATCGAAACAGGAAGTTCCTGGCATTTTACTCAGAAATGGCTCTCCTGCAGAGCGACACTCGAGGGTATAGCCGTATAGCATTCTTTGGCCCATACCGAACGATTCATCCCTCCACTTGCAGAAGTGGGGGTTTTCTCGTTAAGCTTTTAGATAAATTCCTCTCTCCATACATCCCTTTTGCTTTATCCAAACGACCCTGTTTTTCGCATATAAAAAAAGTCCCATCGCTGCGATAGGACTTTGCTTCAAAAATCGTACCCATCGCTCAGGCATTAGCACCTTACCATAAAGGCAGGTTGCTGCACGATCACCGGGCCTGTCCCTAACGTGCTCTTTATGGTCTTGTTAACTTGTTACTTAACTTATATCATGCTTTTTTTGATGGTGCAAGAGCAATTGGACCGGCTGTTGTTTAGTTGGAACATAATTACCGTGTTATGCAGCGATCTGTGCGTAACGATCGCTTCCGATGACCTCCATCATGAAGTCATATGGATTATATTTTCCGCTTGCAATCATGGAAAACAGTCTCGGAGTGCAGCCTGATACCAGAACTACTCCTTGTTCATTCATGGTAACCGGGACCTGCGCATTTCTGCTCTGTATGTTCCAGAACACTATCTGCGGCAGTATGTAACCAAACCTTGCGAATTGCTTTTTGGCATACTCAAAGTTAGTTATATCCGCTCCATATACACAAGCATCAAACTCCATATCTGTTATGATGTACAGAGTTTCTGGCAAATCACGCTGAGGTAAGTGGTTTTCTACAGCTGTATCAAGCAAAAGCTCAAATACCTTCTGCACATCGGTGTTGCCGATTTCACTGAAGCTTTCGCAATAGACAGTCTTATCAACGATATCTTTTCCCTTAACCTCAACGAGTCGTGGGGTTTCGGAGAACGTAATAAAGTGGTTTCTGAATGCTCCCTTATTCCTTTCTGCAAAATAGATTCCCAGTGAAATAGCTACAGCTTCTGGTATAGGTGTACCTCCCCAATACATGGATCCTGAACTATCGATAACTGCAAGGGCATTTCTGTTATCAGTGAAATCCTCCAACGCATTCCAGGAAACATTCATAGACTGTCTTACAGCCGGATTAATTTCTATTGTAGTCCCACTCCAGGCACAATAATTATTATCCTGTGTGACGATTGGTGCAATAATGTCATATGGCATCAATGTCGAAGTATTGAGTTTAGTTTCACCTTTTTCAACCCTATTCAGGAATTCCATGTAACGTTCATTATCGTTCCTGATGAACGCTTGTCTGTACTTGAACATGGCCTTGGACGGCTGCTTGGAGTAATCGAAAGTATAGTCTTTCTCACGCAGGTTGTTTTCGATAATCTTAATCTGGGCTCTCAGCTTGCTCAGCGCTTTTCTATACTGAGCGTCACTCATATTGAGAGCTCTGGCGATTGACTTTGCTTTTCTGACTGTATCCGCATTGGATGCATTAACGGACGGCAACCATTTAGCCAGGAGTGACACGCTGCCCTGCTTTTCGAGTGCTGCCAAATCAGCGAACAACTGCTTTCTGATGTACGCAAGAACGCTATCCTTGCAGCTTGTATCCATGAGTTCAACGACATCATCAAATCTGCCGTATTCAGCGATTCGTTCAATGTTTTTCTCTACGGATGTTTTGTTGTAACCGGCGAGCCAGTTCATAATAACACGGAACACCCTGCGCTCACCAAGACCACCACGCACGTCTCTGGCATAAAATAGAATTTTCATGGTCAGGTCCGGATTCTCAATATACGCTCTCGAAAAGCACTCGATGATATCCTGCTCACCAGCATTTCTCATCGCTCCGATCCTTGAAAACAGGTCAAGACAATCAGACGCAGTCGTTCTATATGTAACGGCTCCGTTTTCTGTATAAAACTGATTCGCTTGTTTCTTTAACATGTTCAGCATCTCTAACACCTCTTTCCATAAATGATCCAAAGCACTTAAAACCAGGGCTACTCTTACAGGATTTCGATCAATCATTGCTGTCTGTGCTTTTATTATCTCAAGGTGCGGTTTTCATCGAAGCAGGACTCGAACCTGCAACTCATCCTGATTAACAATCAGGTGCCCTACCGTTGAGCCATTCAAAGGATCTTGCATTGCTGTCCGCACCTTTATTATTCAAGGCGTATTATTTCGACGGCTCTCCGCGAGCTACATCAACTCTATGGTCGATGGTGGGAGTCGAACCCACAACCTGTCGGTCCGAATCATTGCAGTTTACGCCTTTCTTTCTCTGAATACCTGCCTATGCCTTTCATCCTCCCCTTCGAATGGATCTAAAAACCGCTTCCGGGGTATCCCCCGAGATTCTCACTGAGAACTCCGCCACACCTCGGCAGGTTGTTGAGCCTTCTGCACCGAGTTGGATCAAAAGCATAAGCAGATATTCACTTTTCAATGTATTTTGTGATCTTATAGTACCATCGAATATCCCACTTATCATGAAAAAAAAGTTGCGAACGCCAGCTTCCATTGAAAAAGAAGCGGCTATTCAAACCGCTTCTGCATCTCCAGTCTCTTTCGAATCTGCCGTATGAAATACTCTGGTTCCAGCACCTTCAGGACAGGCCCAAAGCTTAAGACCCGAATCAGGATCTCTGTCTCATCGTCCTGATTATACACCAATGTGATACGGTACTTGTTCTCATCCAGCTTTACGGTCTCCTTCTCCAGATGTGAGAAATGGAGCATCCCGCGCTCAAGGGCATTCCGCTCATCGATCAGTTCCATAACGAGTTGCTTCTTCTCGTGTCCGGTCCCGACCGCTTCTGAAGGGTCAAAGGCATCAAGTAGAGTACACTTCCTGATCCTGGCTACGTTGATGGTATTATCACTCCTGTTTCCACTGATAATCAGGCGGAACTTATCGTCTTTCAGAGAGTATTCCAGTTTCAGCGGGATGCACACCCACTTATGGCTTTTTCCTTTGCCGCTCATGAACCTGATCTGAAGCTTCCGATGTTCGCGAAGTGCCTGCAGTACTATACGGAAATTCTCCACGTACTTCTCGTCCCTGTACGGATCGCCATCGGAGTATTGGTCGAAGTAGACGATCTCTCCCGGCTTATATAAAGGTTCTACATCCCCAAGACCATCTGCAGGCACGTCAAACAGACGGATCCTCGGATCCTCAAGCAAGGACTTCAGCCATCGTTTCTGCAGCGTGGTCAGCGGCATCTGCGGTTCATGTATCAGCGGCGTATCCAGATCTTCAGTCAGAAACGGCCACTCGCCGCTGTTAAGCGCGCCGGGGATGCTGAGGACGCTTTCTGCAAAGGCTTTACTGTCTGTGATCCGGTATATATCCTGTTGCGTCAACTCACCGTTGACCGCGTACTTCAGGATCTCGGCGACAGCATTGTAGTAGTTTCCGTAGATCTCGTTAAACAGCATCGCCCTCACCTCCATCCTTCAGATACATGTCATACATAGACTGCATATCATCGTAGAACACTTTCTCCACTTCGAGATTCGTGCAGCTCAGTTCCACGATGCGCCCGGTGAACGTACGAAGCCACGGAAGCATTTCAGATGCGTCATACACATCGATCACGAACCGATACTGGTTTTCGCCTGCCGGTTCAACATGCCCTTGCTTTCCCTCTCTTTCGAGTCTTTGGAGAATATGCTCCTCCTGCGGTTCAATGCGCAATGTCATTTCCAGATGATCCAGCTGCCTGCTTCTGCCGCTGGAGGTATTCCAAAGATGCGACGTGAATTCCTTCGCCGCTTCCAACAGTTCCGCCTTCTGAGGTGCAAAGGCACCCTTCTCGGCTGACTGGATCCTGTCGAGGCGGTACATGTTGAAATGCCTTCCCCCATCCTCTTTGCCGAGAAGATAGGCCCTGCCGTTCTCCGTGCTCATAGCAATCAGGAATGGAATGACCTCGTACTCATTGATTCTATTGTGTCTCTTACTGTCGACAGAAATGTTGACCGTGCAGTCATCCGTGATCGCATCAAACAACGTGCATACGATGTCGCTCTCCAGCGCATGCAGGATGTAATGATGCTTGTAGCAGAACAACTCCGCTTGCCTTTGCATTTTATCCAGCAGGAAGGATCCGATCACGCCGACCGGATCGATTTCCGAATAAAATGCCAGAGCTTCTTTCCAGCCGTCCAGGTTGACGTTGTCCTCGGCGATGCTGTACAGCATCTTTCTGCCGTCCTTCTCTGCCGTCAGGATCCCTGCTTCTGTATATTCCTTCAGCTTGTTTCTGACGGTGGACTCATCGAACACTTTCGGGTCGTCAAAAGCGGACATATACTCCTCATCGATCGTTTCTGTGATCTCGGACACGCCCAGTCTGACACCCGGTTGCAGAATGTCCAGGATGAAGAAGTTCAGAATGATGTCATTGGCAGTAAAGCTTTTGGCCTTGAACGCATTGTACAGAGGGTTGGCGTTAACCTCACCGCTGTCGACAGAAATAAAAGAGACCTTTCCAGAAGGTTCCTGCCGGAAAGACATGTAGTCGCCGAGCCAACTCTCGATGCGCCTGCGCTCATTGTCATAGCTGCGGGCACTCTTCTTATCGTATTCGTCTCTGGTCCTGAAGCCGTAGACGTAGAACTGGCGCATGTAGTCCCTTATTCTGTTGAAATTCTTGATTAATTCACTGTAAGCCATGACTCTATATTATATTTTCATATACCTTTTTTCGATTGTTTGTTGTAGTCTTACGAAAGATCCGTCTTCTCCAGAGAATCTCACAGATCCTTTTCCATACTTTTGTAGCTATCATATAACATCTCAATTCAATCACGGTCGCCTGAAAAGCGACTTCTTATTATTCAAAACCCGCTTATTGATTTCCAGCATAACTGATATGATTCCTGTATTCTTCTTTCCGTAGTATTGATTCGGAACCAGTGACCCCTGATATGGGTAATTCAGAGCAACTGTCAGCCCCAGGTTTCTGCAAAAGCAGCATATACTCTTCACAAGTTCTTCTGAATAGTAATCGGGCTCTGTCCCTATGCACACATCCGGGAAATCGGTCCACCCAAACAGGCGATTTACAGTCTCATCGCTGAAGGAATGTAGATCGATGATCAGACAGCGCTCATGCTCTTTCAGTATCTCTGTTGTCCTGCGATTCAATCTCGAGTGATGTCGGTCATAAATTGCTGACACCGATTTTCTGTGTTCTGTTGTAGGACAAAACATTTCTCTGCCCCTACTGTCACTGGTATAGATGAATCCCATACCATACGCTTCCATCGGCTCGCTGCCGTCACGGAACCGCTCCACATCACAATACAGTCTCGAATATGGAAATACGACTGTATTATTCGCAAAAGCAGGAGGAATCAGTTCTAAAACTCCGGTATCACACATGAAATGGTTCTCATCTTCCAGTTCTTCCTGCGAGATCAGCGCTGTCTTTCGGTACTCCTCCGGAATATACATGGACGCATGCGGCACATGTATCAGTATTGGTTTCATTCTGCTGTGCTCCCTTCTTTCATCCGCAAAGAGCACAACAACAGAAAAAGTCCCATCGCTGCGATAGGACTTTGCTTCAAAACTCGTCCCCATCGCTCAGGCATTAGCACCTTACCACTAAGGCAGGTTGCTGCACGGTCATCGGGCCTGTCCCTAACGTGCTCTTTATGGTCTAGTTAACTTGTTACTTAACTTATAGCATGTATGCCTGCATATGGCAAGGACCACTTTAACTATATGAAACTAATCGGAACATACTTACCGTCATTTCCCAGGAGCATCTCCTGTGACAACCTCTACTCTATAACACGAAATGATATGCGTCATATTTGCAAAAAATCCGAAAGAAGCAGGCGAAATTTTTTTCGGGATTTGACCCCGGGGTCAGAAGGCCAAAAAAAGACCAAAACCGGGGATAAGATACGATAATCTGCGATACGTTGCGGATACTATCCGGAAACGGTCACCGTCCCGCGGTGCCCGAAATCAAAGATTTCGACCGCTCTGGCGGCTGGCCTACCACGGCTCTGACTTCGCTCCGCTTGCCAGTCGCCGAGTTAGGACAAGCAAAAAGCCCTGGAAATGCAGTATTCCCAAGGCTTTCAAGGTTTCCCAAACGAAATTTCAGCAAATGATTACTTGTTCATCTGTGCAGCTACCTCAGCAGCGAAGTCCTCTTCCTTCTTCTCGATGCCTTCACCGACCTCGAAACGTACCATCTCAGTGACGGTCATGTCCTTGCCCAGTTCCTTGGCAACGTTAGCTACATACTCGCCGACGGTCAGATCGCTGTCCTTGACGAACTTCTGGTCTACCAGGCAGACATCCTTCAGGATAGCCTTGATCTTGCCAGGGATGATGCGATCCAGCAGCTCAGGTTTCTTGCCCTCGTTCAGCAGCTGCTGCTTGGCGATCTCGGTCTCGTTAGCCAGCCATGCCTGATCCACCTCGGTCTCGTTGACGAACTTCGGGCTCATGGATGCCACCTGCATGGCTACATCCTTCGCAGCTACGTTGATCTCGTCAGCTGCAGCGTCGGTCTTGATGCCGACGATAACGCCGATGAGTCCACCGTTGTGCATATAACCGGTGTACACAGTGCCCTCGGTGTTCAGCTTCTGGATGCGGCGGATGTTCATGTTCTCACCGATCTTGGCGATCTTGGCAGTCAGAGCCTCCTGCACGGTACCCTCACCGAAGAAATCCATCGCCATGAATGCGTCCATATCTTCACTTTCAACTTCCAGAGCCTTCTCAGCGAGTTTCTCTACGAATTCAATAAACTCTGGGTTCTTAGCCACAAAGTCTGTCTCGGAGTTGACCTCGACAATAGCGGCTTCCTTATGATCCTCGGAGAAAGCCAGACGAACCAACCCCTCTGCGGCGATTCTATCTGCCTTCTTGGCTGCCTTGGACAGCCCCTTCTCACGAAGCACGTCGATCGCCTTGTCGATGTCGCCGTCCGTCTCCATCAGTGCCTTCTTGCAGTCCATCATACCGGCACCGGTCTTATCTCTTAATTCCTTTACTAATTTTGCAGTTACTGCCATGGTTCCTGTTCCTTTCAATTACTCTTCTGTGCTCTCTGCAGCGACTTCCTCGATGTCAGTAGGAGCCTCTGCTACTGCCTGCTCCTCCATCTCATCGAAGCTCTCGCCCTGGTTACCCTCGATCACGGCATCTGCCATCTTGCTGGCGATCAGCTTGACTGCTCTGATAGCGTCATCATTGGCAGGGATCACATAATCCACGTCATCCGGATCACAGTTGGTGTCAACAATACCAACAACAGGGATGTTGAGCTTACGAGCTTCCTTAACGGCGATCTTCTCTTTCTTAGGATCTACGATGAACAGTGCCCCCGGCATGCCCTTCATATCTCTGATACCGCCCAGGAACTTCTGCAGCTTGTCGTGCTCTGCTCTCAGCTTGATAACTTCCTTCTTGGACAGCTTCTCAAAAGTGCCATCCTCTTCCATCTTCTCGATGTCGTTCAGTCTCTTGATTCTGCCGCTGATGGTCTTGTAGTTGGTCAGCATACCACCCAGCCATCTCTGGTTAACAAAGTACTGTCCGCAGCGCATAGCCTCATCGTGGATCGCATTCTGTGCCTGCTTCTTGGTTCCTACGAACAGAACCGGCTTGCCGGACTCTCCGACTTCCTTCATGAAAGCATAGGCCTCGTCGATCTTCTTGACGGTCTTCTGCAGGTCGATGATGTAGATCCCGTTTCTCTCTGTGAAGATATAGTCCTTCATCTTAGGGTTCCATCTTCTGGTCTGATGTCCGAAATGAACACCTGCTTCCAGTAACTGTTTCATTGAAACTACTGCCATTTCTAAATCCTCCTGGTTTTTTCCACCCACCCGAACCGCGCAACATCCAAACCGCCCTTGCGGCACCAGAATGCGGATAGTCGGGTGTGATAATTGATTGCATGGTTCAGAAGTCGAACCAAAATCAATTATACAAGATATGAGCCTTCATATCAAGTATAAATTTAAATATCTTTCGGACATTTTCTCTTATTTCGGCCGGTCTGTCTCTCTCTCGAGCACAAAGCATTTCCGCCCATTCAAAATATAGTTGCTGTAGACCTGCCTGGTGCGGCAGTAGGCCTTATATGAGATCTTGATCGTCCTTCCGTTGGAAAACCGGATACACTGATCTCTCATTTCCCGAATCGAATGCAGATTCACCACCAAACCCTGCAAACTCTGGTAAAAATGTCCGTTTAGAAAGCGAAGCACATTATCCATCTTCTCGTAATACCGGTATTCTCCATTTCCGGTGATGACTGTGATCGTTCTGGAATCTCTCTGTATGTAGAGGATCTCCATGAGAGGAATGCATATGCTGATCGACCTGTTTACGACTGGGAGATATCCATCCTCCTGTGCTGCAGTATTTGAGTCATGAACAGAAATCTCATCGAATGTCTTCATTTTGATAATCCCCCTTTTTCTAGTCAAACGATCGCACCCGACTATTCCCTTATAATTATAACAAAACCCCCTGAAAAAAGGGGGTAAAATCCGTACTTTTCTACAGTTTTTGACAAAAAAGGTATTTATTCTTCTACCTCAACTACCTCTGGAGTTTCCTCATCCCCTTCGGTTCCCTCGGTCACAGCCTCTTCGTCCGGTTCCAATCCTTCAACAGTCTCCCCTGCCTCCGGTTCCATCTCAATTACTTCCATGCCTTCCGGCTCTTCCTCGACGATAGAATCCTCACCGTCCCGCACATAAGTGATGAGATCCTCTGCGATCTCGTGAGCTGCGATGGAGACCGGTCTGTTGACGGAGTCCTCTGTCAGTGCAGGCTTCCCGTCGATGATGTCTCTGGCTCTCTTGGCAGCAAGGATCACCAACGTGTACCGACTATCAGCCTTCTTTCTGATCTTATTGATTGACGGATATAACATTTAAATCTCCTCCTTGTATCTGTCGATGATCTCGTGAACATTCTCTGTCACTCGCGAGTGCTCTGCAGTCATGATGGATCGCACTCGGGATGCCGCTTCCTCGACCTCTCCATTGACCACGCAGTAATCGTACTCTTCGATATAAGCAACCTCCTGCATGACCTTAGACAGCCGCATATCGATAATCTCCGGACTCTCCGTTCCTCGCCCCGTAATGCGCTTCCTCAGTTCGGTCATAGAAGGGGGAAGGATGAAGATGAATATCCCTTCAGGATAACTCTCCTTCACGGCCAGCGCACCCTGGATATCGATTTCCAGGATCACATCGATCCCACGCGCCAGATTCTCGATCACCGGCGCCTTCGGTGTGCCATAGCAGTTCTGGTAGACCTGCGCGTGCTCCAGAAAACCACCCTCTTCTACCAGGGCCTGAAACTCCTCCATGCTGACGAAGTAATAACTCACTCCGTCAACCTCGCCCTCTCGAGGCGCTCTGGTCGTCATGGATGTGGAAAGCACGATCCTGTCCGGATCGCTGTCCGTCATCAGTCGTTTGATGATGGTTCCCTTGCCCGCTCCTGAAGGCCCCGATATGACGAACAACTTTCCTGTCAGCTGTCTTGTGTCCATGTGCATGTCCCTCTCATTATTTCGTCTGTTAGCGAAAATATATTATACCATTTATTCTGGTTATGAGCAAGCATTATTCTATATTCTGCACCTGTTCACGAATCTTCTCGACCTCAGCCTTGATCTGCAGCATGCGGTTCGTAATGTCAATATTGTTGGCTTTGGATCCGATGGTATTCGCCTCCCGGTTCATCTCCTGAACCAGAAAGTCAAGTTTCTTTCCCTCTGTCCCCCGACCGTGGCCGATAATCTCTTTCATCTGGGACATGTGGCTTCTGAGCCTGGTCAGTTCTTCAGTAATATTGGCTTTGTCGGCAAAGATGGCCGCTTCCACAGCGATCTTATCCTCAGGGATCCCCACCGTCCCATCCAAAAGCTCGCTGATCCGCTCCCTCAGTCGCTGCGCGTAGAGGACAGGGACCTCTTCCGCCATCTCCTCGATCTGATCCACGATGTCACTGATGAGGTCCGCCCGCATGAGAAGATCCTCCGCAAGCTTCTCTCCCTCCGTACACCGCATCTCGTCTAATGCGTTGGTCGCTTCATCTGTTGCCGCCAGAAAACACCGGAGCATCTCGTCCTCATCCTCTACCGCCGGCACCTGCTTCAGCACATCCGGCATCTGTGCGATCAACCGCACATCGATCTCACCGCTCAGCGCGTACTCGTCCTGGAGCATCTCCAGATTCCGGATGTACTGCTCCGCGATCGGCTTGTTCAGTTTCACGAGGACATCTGCCTCAGTAAGCGTGTCCACCATGACAGATACATCCAGTTTCCCTCTGGTAACATGTTTTTTGATGGCTTTCTTGATGGCTTCCTCTGCAAACATGTATCTGCGGGGCATACGGATGGATATATCGCAGTATCTGTGATTCACGGATTTGATTTCGACCGTGACAGCGCGCTTTCCATCGCTGTGCTCTCCCCGGCCGAAGCCTGTCATACTCTTGATCATTCTGTTCCTCCTGCGGGTCCACGGGGTTTTCGTCTTCGCCACTCCTCTCTGACCCATCCTTTTCATTGTAACACAAAGCCCATGCATTGACAAACCAATTTCCCAAAGGTACAATCGTTGGAGAAGGAGGAACTGCTATGGCGTTCGACGGAATCATCACCCAGGCGATGACGAGAGAACTCTCGGATGCGCTCCTGTTGGGCAAGATCGATAATGTATACCAGCCGGAATCCGACGAGCTGGTTTTTCATATTCACACCAGAAGCGGGAATCGCAGGCTTTACGCTACTACGGACAGTGCCTGTGCCTGCGTCAGACTCATCGATGAGGGGCTGGTCAACCCACCGCAGCCCCAAGCATTTTGCATGCTTTTGCGCAAGCATCTGCGCGGAGGCCGGATCACTGAGATCTGCCAGAAGGACGCGGAACGGATCATCGAGTTCTCCCTTGAAACCCTGAACGAACTGGGTTTCACCGTCTCTCGCAAGCTGATCTTTGAGATCATGGGAAAGCATAGCAATATCGTATTGGTGGATATGTCTTCCGGAAAGATCATTGACAGTATCAAGCGTGTATCCATCGATGTCAACCGGGCGAGACAACTTCTTCCGGGGAAACTCTACCAATACCCCCCTGCCCAGGACAAGATCCCCTATAAGGAAGCGACCAGAGAGGATCTGCAAAACGCAGGCTCCACCGGAAAGGCAGTGCTGGCCTGCATCGGCGGTCTGTCTCCCGCTGTTGCCAGGCATTTGGCTGCACAGGAAGACCGGGAAAAGGTGCTCCGCAGTGTAATGGAAGAGATCGAAGCCGGAGGCTTTGTGCCCCGGGTCTATCTGGACGCGGAAGGAACGCCCCGGGAGTATCACATCATGCCGCTCACTGAATTCGAAGATACCTGTGAGGTGCGGACCTTCGACACCCTGAGCCATGCGCTCACCTTTTTCTTTGAAAACAAGCAGTCCTCCAACCGGGCACGACAGAAGTCCCACGACCTTGTCAGAGCAGTATCCGCAGCTTTGGACAAACACTACCTGAAGGATCAGCGCCTGAAGGAGGATCTTCTGACAGCGGAGAATTCGGAACCTCTGCGCCTTTACGGGGAGCTTCTGACTGCGAATATGCACCTACTGCGCCCGGGGATGAAGGAAATAGAAGTCACCAACTACTATGACGGCAGCCAGGTGAAGATCCCTCTGGATCCGCGCTACTCTCCCAACAAGAATGCGCAGAACTATTTCAAGCGCTACGGGAAGGCAAAGACCGCTATCCACGAAAAGAAGATCCAACTGGAAGAGAACCGCGGGAGCATCGAGTATCTGGAATCCGTGCTCACCTATCTGAACAATACCGGGAGCATTCGGGAAATCGAGGCATTGCGGGAAGAACTGGAAGAGACCGGATTTCTACGGCGTCGAAAACAAAAAGGACCCCGCAAGAACAAACGGTTCAAACCGGACCCAAGAGTATATACCACCAGCGATGGATTCCAGGTGCTGGTGGGACGAAACAATAAAGAAAATGACGCACTGACACTGCAGATGGCGGCCAAGACGGACTATTGGCTGCACACAAAGGACATTCCGGGCTCTCACGTCATCGTCCGCACGGAGGGTGGCGAGATCACAGAAACAGCCATCTACGAAGCGGCTTCCATCGCAGCGTTTTTCAGCAAGGCGCGCAGCTCCGGAAATGTGCCGGTGGACTATGTACGTGTCCGCTATGTGAAGAAACCTAATGGAGCCAAGCCCGGCATGGTGATCTTCACTCACAATCGCACGGTGTTTGTGGATCCGAAGGATCCTGAAGCTTCCGTGTCCCGGCCTTGATGCGGATCTCCTGCATCCTGCGGTCAGTATCTGTAATGGTGTCTGCACAGTACTTCAGATCGGCAAATATCTCGTCCTGAAGTTTCTGGGGCAGACCTTTTTTGTAGCGGATCTGATGCTCCAGGCTGGCCCAGAAATCCATGGCCACTGTGCGGATCTGTACCTCTACGCGCATGGGACGGGTCTCTGCAGTGAAGAACACGGGTACCTCCAGGATCATGTGGTAGCTGCGATAACCGTTGGGCTTTGGATTTCTGATGTAGTCTTTTACCTCGATCAGCGTGATGTCGTCCTGCCGTACCAGCATCCTGGCGACTTTGTAGATATCGTCGACGAAGGAACAGATCACACGGATTCCTGCTACATCATTCAGGTTCTCTTCGATGGACTGCAGGCTCACATCGTTCCCCTGTCGGAGAAGTTTCTCGTAGATACTCTGCGGTTTTTTCAGTCTGGAGTTGATGGATGAGATCGGACTGTCATCATACAGCAATGACAACTCTGCATTCAGTATTTCCAATTTGGTGCGAACCTCTCTGATCGCAGATTCGTACCGCATCATCAGATGTTCAAATCCCTCAAAAGCCTTCAGCACATCCTCAGGATGCTCCAGCTCCATCTCTCTGACCATCTCGTACGGAATACTGTGGACTGCCTTTCTAATCTCTTCACTCATCACTTGCTCCTACCGTAAATCATTCAAAAAAAACATAAAACCGCCTATTATTAACGCGCCAGAAAAATGCTCTTGCCTTCCCATCTCTGACGGAGTAGAGTGATTCCACCGGATAGATTGAAGAGCAGAACTGCAGGGCCCGTTAGCATCACATACTAACTGAAACAATATCACTATGTTGACTCTGGCACCCCTATACGAGAGGAATACCCTGAATACCTCTGCCCTGCTTTTCTGCCGCTTTCCGGCGCTCGTTACTCTCGTTTCCCGGATCGTCCACGGAGCACCTGCAGGAGTTCCTGAAACTCCTTTGGAGGCGGCGCTGTAAACAGCATCTGCTCTCCTGTGGTGGGATGTATGAACCCCAATGTCCCCGCGTGGAGCATCTGTCCATGTACCTGAAACTTGGGTTTTCGGGATCCGTACACCGGATCTCCGACCAATGGATGTTTGATATAAGCCATATGGACTCTGATCTGGTGAGTCCTTCCCGTCTCCAGTTGGCATTCTACCAACGTGTATTCACCGAACCTTTCCAGCACCTTATAATGCGTTACTGCATCTTTTGCATTCAGTCCGTTTACGGATTTCTTGAGTCGGTTTCTGGGATCTCGCCCAATTGGCAGATCCACCGTACCCTCATCGTTCCGGAAGTTATCCATTACGATGGCCATGTATTTTCTGGTTATACTGTGTGCCGCCAGCTGTGTCGATAGCGAAAGATGAGCACTGTCGTTCTTCGCCACCATGAGCAGACCGCTTGTATCCTTGTCGATACGATGCACGATCCCAGGCCTGACCACCCCGTTGATGGAGGACAGGCTGTCTCCACAGTGGTACATAATGGCATTCACAAGTGTACCGGTATAGTTGCCTACTGCGGGATGGACCACCATTCCGTAGGGCTTGTTGACCACCAACACATCCTCATCCTCATAGATGATATCCAGAGGAATGTTCTCTGGTTTAATATCCAGTTCCACTGGATCCGGCAACAAAAGTTCCACCTGATCGCCGGCTTGCGGTTTCCTGTTCTTCGCCTTGCACTGCTCTCCGTTAACTCGGATATTCCCCAGTTCGAACAGATGCTGGATATGAGACCTGGAAAGCCCATCAAGTCTGCGTGTCAGGATCTGATCCAATCGGATACCGGCTTCCTCATCCTTGATCCTGATATAAAACTTATCGATACTATCTCCCCTTTTCTGTTTCACCATCTCCACCGAAGAGAATGCACAGCGCCAGGCAGGCACATCCCACCGTCACGCTGATATCCGCCACATTGAATACTGGCGGAAAGAAGGAGACCGCGATCATATCTGTTACATAGCCCAGAAAGATCCGATCCAGTGCATTGCTGATTCCTCCAGCAGCGATGAACACCATGGTGATCCCCGATGCTCCCGGAAGCCTCATAAGAAGCGCAACGATCAGGATCCCGACACTCAGAATGAGTGGAAACAGGACCAGAAAATGATATTGACCGCTGAGCACGCCAAACGCTGCTCCCCGGTTTTGCACATAGGTCAGATTCAGCAGACCTTCAATCAGAGTCCATGATTCCCCCGGTTGAAACGATTGTCTGATCAGAACCTTCGTGAGCTGATCCAGCCCCATCGTCCCCAGAAGAATCACCAAATACCGAACAATACGATACGGAGCACAGCATGACACCGTGTTTTTCCTCATCGTTGGTCACTCCCTGCTGATCCGGGCCAGTTCCTCCTCGTCCAAAACAAGTGTCTTGGCCAGATCGTCTACCACTTCTGTCTTAAACTCCCCGGCAGCGATCCCCCCGCGTGTATCGCTAATATTCAGCGGAGCATTCTCCGTTTCTGCCTCGATCTCCCGGAAAAGCTGTTCAGCATCACTGAGCACATCCAGTTCCTCCGCCGGAGCATCCGGGACCGATTCCAGTTCCATTGAAGCGGGGTAGAAATCCTCCCCGTGCTCAAGGAAAAAGTCATCCGAGCCACTTTCGATCTTCCGGAGCTCATCTCGGAGCATCATCCTGTAGCGGTCTTTGAAGTCCTTGACCTTGCTGCGGACACGTTCCCCTTCAGCGTTCAGACTGGCAACGGAATCCTTGGCCTCGTTCAACATTCTGGCCGCCTCTGCCTGCGCGTTTCGAACGATAGCATCCGCTCGCTTCTCCGCGCTGGCAGAGATGTCACTCATCAGACCCTTGGCCTGCTCCAGAGTCCTCATGATGGAGGTCTCGGATTCTTTACGGTTCTCCACTTCCTTACGAAGATCCTGAATGTTGCTCCTGAGGTTCTCATTCTCCTGAATCAATGCCTGAACCTCAACCATCAGCTCATCCAGGAACTGGTCTACTTCGTCTCTCCGGTACCCCTTGATGCCGGACGAGAAGACCTTCTTCTCTATGTCTTTCGGTGTGATCATGTTGTACCCCTTTTCAGAAAACAAGTTGGATCAACATCAACATAAGCCGTTCTGCGATGCGGATCAGAAAGAAAGCCAACAGTACGGAGAGATCCAGCATCCCGGTATTCCACCTGCTTAGCAATTGCCTGCACGGTGAAACGAACGGCTCTGTGACGCGAATCATCAGGTCATAGAACTTGCCTAATGACGAATAAGGGTCGCGTACGACCCAACTCAACAGCGCTCGTATCAGAAGTAACATCGTCAGAATGTCACAAAACCATACGACCGCCAAACTCAATACCTGCGCCAAATCACTTTCCTCCCCATGGGCTGTCTGATGTCAGCGTCGGCTTATCCTTCTCGAATCCCGTTTCCGGCTCATCCTCCTGGATCCCGCCGGCGATATCCACGTTTGCAGGCGCAAAGATGAAGATGTTGTTCGCCACCTTCTGTACTCTTCCATCCAACGCATAGGTCGCTCCACTAAGGAAGTCGAAGATCTTCTTCGCCACTTCCACATCCAGACGCTCCAGATTGATAATCACCGGACGCTTTCCTTTCAGACTGTCCACCAGTTTCGGACACTCATCAAAGGATCTTGGTTCGATCAGGATCAGTTTGAAGGCAGAAGTCCCCCCTACCGTAAACCTGCGTTCTTTTCTTTCGTAACTCTGCGGCTTTGCCGAAGACGGTGCCTGCGGGATAGGCCGCGGCTCCGGAGCAGATGGAACCGGCGTCACCGCCGTCGTCTTGCTCCCACCTGTCTTCGCCTTCCGCTGCTGATTGGCAATACGCTGCTTTTCTTTTTCAATTTCTTCTTCTGAAATATCATCGACCGGTTCACTGTCATCAACACCGATCATCTGCATGAAAGATTTGCCAAAACTCATAGTCTTCCTCCTGTTATTTCTCTTCTTTCCTGTAATCCCGATATCCAAAGATCGCTGTACCGACGCGGATCAGGTTGGATCCCTCTTCTACAGCTACCTCGAAATCATTGGTCATCCCCATGGACAGGTAACGGAAGTCCACACGCTCCGTCCTCTGGGCCGCATATTTGTCATATATTTTCTTGACGGCGGCAAAATACGGCCGCGCATTCTCTGTATTCTCCTCAAAAGGTGCGATACACATCAGACCACGGATCCTCACATGAGGACACTCCTCAGCGATCTGGCTGATCAACGCATCGGTCTCCTCTGTGGTGATACCGAACTTGTTCTCATCCAGTGCAGAGTTCACCTGGATCAGGATATCCATGGTCAGGTCATGCTGCTCTGCTCTCTTGTTGATCTCCTTCGCGAGTTTGAGACTATCCACAGAATGGATCATGCAGACCTTGTCAATGATATATTTGACTTTATTGGTCTGCAGATGCCCAATAAGATGCCATCTCACTGGCTTCACCGCATCGTATTTGTTCATGATCTCCTGGACCTTGTTCTCTCCAATATCCGTGATCCCTGCATCGATCGCCTCGTTGATCTCTGCCGGCTCATGAAGCTTGGTGACTGCCACCAGAAGAACATCCTCTGCTTTCCGTCCGGATTTCTCTGCTGCCTTTCCCTTAAGTTCGTTTACATACTCAATATTACTCTTGATTGACATACCCTATCATCTCTTTTCTAAACTAAACTCTCTTCAATACCTCGTCATAGTTCTGCACGGTGGTGATCGTCTTCCCCTTCTCGTCCAGAAAATACATCCGACTAACCACCGAATTCTCTCCGTCCGTTGCTATGACATTGATCCTGACAAACTTGTAGTCGCCGTTCTTCTGTTTGACATACACACCCTTCTGGCCATTTTTCTCGGCGATACTGCTATTCTTCACCAGCAGCCCGTTGGCATCTGACGTGGTGAGTTTCACAGAAGCTACTCGCTTCTTCACAAAGCCGCTATAGTAGAAATTGGTCCGAATGATCAGTCTGACTCTGGAGCCGTCCTCCTTGATGTCCATGATCTCTCCGTACACCGTTTTCCGATCATCCAGACGGATGGTCGGCTTGTTTCCAACCTCGTAACGATCCTTGTGGTTCTTCGGCACAAAGCATACGATATACCACCCGGAGCGATCCACCACCTTGAAGACAGGTTCCTTGGTACGTATCTCCTCTCTGATCAACGAGGTGTTATCCTCGTTGTCCAGCTGACTGAACTGACTGTATCTCATCTTGGTCATGGTCTTGGGAGTGAAGATCCCCTCATACCCGTCTGCATTATAGGTGACGATCCCCTCATCCTCGGTGAGAAATGTATCTGTCTTCACGCTCTGCTTGCGGCTCCCCTTGATAATGTCCCGGAAACCCATGCGGGAATCATCCTGCTTCAGATGTCCCTCCACATCCATGATCTTGGTTCCCTTTCGCACGAGCTTGCTCTCCGTGATGTAGCGGTTGGCAATGCCGTCCTTTCCGGAGAAATAGACCTTCTCGTTGCGCACAAAATAGCCGTCCTCTTCATCCGTCACCGAAAGCTCTCCGTATTCCAGCACATAGGTGGAACGCAGGACCCCTGTGAGCCCCGGCACAAGATAGATGATGCAAGCCAGCACGATAAACAGGATGACGAAAATCAGGATGTAGCTTTTCTTCAATCTCTTCATAGAACCCTCTTATCTTATTCTACAACATCCCAAGAATTTTTTCCATTACTTTCTTCTCATCTTTCGCCAAACTACAATGTTCCTTCACAAAACGATCAAAGAGGTCTGGCCTCTGCCTCGCCGTCAACTTCAGCGATTCCTCAAAACGCCACAGGTCGATTTTCCGGTGGTCTCCTGAGAGCAGGATCTCCGGCACCTCTCGACCCTCGTATTCTCGGGGCCTTGTGTACTGCGGAAACTCGAGTAGTCCGGAATAGATCGACTCCTCCAACGCTGATTCTTTGCTGGATAGCACGCCGGGCAACAGCCTGGATACTGCATCGATCAGTACCATTGCCGGAAGTTCCCCTCCTGTCAGGATGTAGTCTCCGATGGAAAGTTCCTCGATGTCCCAGGCATCCAGTACCCGCTGATCCATCCCCTCGTAGTGTCCGCAGAGCACCACCAGCGATGGTTCCTCCGCAAGTTCTGTGAGCAATGCTTTGTCTATGATCCGACCTCTTGGCGACATATACACGATACGCTTGTTCTCCGCACCGACCCCCCGCAACGCGCCAAAAACAGGGTCTGCCATCATCACCATGCCAGGCCCTCCGCCGTAGGGTGTATCATCCGTCTTGTTGTGTTTGTCGTTGCTGTAATCCCGAATGTTCACCACGTTCAGTTCGATGATGCCGTTTTCCATGGCACGTCCTGTCATGCTGGCATCGACGGCGGAGAACATCTCCGGGAACAGCGTGAGCACGTCAAAACGCATCCTACACCATCCCCTCTATCAGTGATACGGCGATGCTCCCGTGTTCCATATCAATGCTCCGCACAAAAGCATCCACACCGGGGATCATGATGCGCCGACCGTCATCCAGTTCAACGACATAGAGATCCTGCGGCCGATCTGTCAGGATCTCTCGCAGAACGCCAAGATGCTCCCCACTGTCATCCTGAACTACCTCCATACCGACCAGGTCCCGGATGTAGTATTCTCCCTCCGGAAGTTCTTTCAGATCCTCTTCGTCCATGAAGACCTCTTTCCCCCGAAGTCTTTCTGCATCGTCGCGGGAGCATACTCCGGCAAGGCGGAGCACTGGCATTCCTTTGGCATACTTGACTTCCTGAATGTGATAATCCTTCTCACCAATGGTAAGATGCTCCAGTGTTTCAAAGCGGTCAGCCTCTCCAGAATAGCTGTAGACCTTTACCTCCCCCGCGATCCCAAAAACATTTACGATTTTTCCAATCAGAATTTTTCCCATGTGAATCCTCAAAAAACTAAAGCAGGCACATGCCTTCCGCCGTTTGCCGCAGGATGCATGTGCCCTGTACTCTATACTTCGGCGTTTTCCTCGCCGGTGTCGGCAGAGACCGGTTCCTCATCCTGACCGATCTTCACGACGACTTTCTTTTTTTCTTTCGTTGCAGCAGCCTTCACGACTGTCCGGAGCGCCTTGGCTATGCGGCCTTGCTTGCCGATCACCTTGCCCATGTCTCCTGCCGCCACCTGGAGTTGCAGGATGCTTTCCTGCCCTTCCATGGTCTCGGTCACGACAACCTGTTCCGGATCATCCACGAGAGACTTTGCAATGGTTTCAACCAGTTCGATCATTGCGTCTCACCGCTTTCTTACTCAATGATTCCAGACTTCTTCAGAAGATCTCTCACAGTATCGGTCGGCTGTGCACCCTCACCCAGCCACTTCTTAGCCTTCTCCTCGTCGATGTTGATCACGTTCGGCTCAGCCATAGGATCAAAGTATCCAATCTCCTCGATGAACCTTCCGTCTCTCTGTGTGCGGGAATCCGCTACCACTACTCTATAGAAAGGTTTCTTGTGTGCGCCCATTCTCTTCAGTCTGATCTTTACCATTTTACAAATTCCTCCATACTATTTGATTTAATAATGAACTACATGAAATTTCTGAGGAAACGATTCCTCTTCATGGCCTTCGGATCGGTGAATTGTTTCATCATCTTCTTGGCCTCTGTGTATTTCTTGATAAGGTTGTTGACCTTACTAACAGACAATCCGCATCCCGCCGCGATCCTCTTCCGGCGGCTGGCGTTGAGGATATTCGGGTCATCCCTCTCCGCCTTGGTCATCGACTGGATGATCGCCTCATACTGGCGAAACTCCCGTTCACTTTCCTCCAGGTCGATATTGTTCATCTGGGCTCCGGACATCCCCGGAAGCATCTCCAGGATCTTGCTCAGGCCACCCATCTTCTTTACCTGACCCATCTGTTCCAGGAAGTCGTCCAACGTGAACTGGTTTTTCTTAAGGCGTTCCAGCGTTCTCTCTGCCTGCGCATCATCGTAGTCACGTTCTGCAGTTTCGATCAGAGAGAGCAGGTCGCCCATCCCCAGGATCCGGCTTGCCATCCTATCCGGATGGAACGCCTCCAATGCATCGTATTTCTCTCCCACACCCATGAACAAAATAGGCTTTCCGGTGACCTTTCTGGCGGACAAAGCAGCACCACCTCTGGCGTCACCGTCCATCTTGGTCATGATGATCCCATCGATGTCCAGCTTGTCGTTGAACCCCTTGGCGGCATTCACCGCATCCTGACCAGTCAGCGCATCCACCACCAGGAGGATCTGATGTGGCTTCACCTTCTCCTTGATGTTGACCAGTTCCTCCATGAGTTCCTCATCGATCTGCAGACGACCCGCCGTATCGATGACCAGCACGTTATAGCCTTTCTTCTCAGCGTATTCTCTGGCCTCCTTAGCGATCTGAACAGGATCTCTGGTCTCCCGATTGGTATAGACCGGCGTGCGGCAGGCCTTCCCCACCACCTCAAGCTGGTCGATGGCAGCTGGACGGTATACGTCGCAGGCCACCAGCATAGGCTTCTTGCCTGATTCCTTCAGGAAGTTGGCCAACTTGCCGCAGGTAGTGGTCTTGCCGGTACCCTGCAGGCCTGCCATCATGATCGTGGTGAACCCTGTAGGAGAGTAGTTGATCTTGGTATTGGTACCGCCCATCAACTCAGTCAGTTTCTGGTCAACGATTTTGATGACCTGCTGTGCCGGCGTCAGAGATTTCATCACTTCCTCGCCCAGACAATCCTGTTTGACTTCAGCCACGAATTCCTTGACGACCTTGAAGTTTACATCTGCCTCCAGGAGGGCCAGCTTGACCTCTCTCATGGCGGCATCGATATCCTTCTCTGTCAGGACTCCCTTCCCCTTCAGGTGTTGGAATGTATTCTGTAGTTTTTCCGATAAGCTCTCAAATGCCATCGCTATACCCTTTCAAGTTCTGTAAGTATGCCGTCGATCTCCTCCCCGCAGGTCGCCTGGCTCTCCGCCAGCAACGACCGTATCCGGCGAAAGGCCTTCTCCTGTGCCATCAGTTTGGCCACCATACCCAGTTTGTCCTCGTATTCCTCCAGCTTTTGTTCCGCGCTCTTCAGAGAGTCGTGGACAGCCGCTCTGGAGACGCCGGTCTCCTCAGCGATTTCGGACAACGTCAGGTTCTCCTCATGATACAGCTCCATGACGTGGCGCTTCTTGCTTGTCAGAAGACTGCCGTAGAAGTCGTAGAGCAGGCTTTCTCTCGCAATGTCGTTCAACTGCATACTCCTCTTTTTCGAATACCCGTCTACTATACCATGGACGACCATGGTTGTCAAGTATTTTTCCTTGACAGAATGTGCTTCCATAGAAAAAGAGCTGCTGCACCTGCAACAGCCCCGGTTTCTATTTCTGGCTTGGTGCCATGTAGTAGATCGGCACCTTTTGGTTTTGTTCCATCAGTGACTTGATAGCAGCAAGATCGGAGTCCGCGCGACTCTGCCCGAGGGAAGTAGCTGCGCCAACCAGTTTGTCGGCCCAGCTGAGCTCCGGGTCGTAAAGGATAGGTGTGAGTTTTGCGTTCCCCAGCCCGCCCTTGGTTTTCATGGCTGCCCAGGTGTCCTCCCGAGAACCGATCTCATCCACAAGTCCGTTTGCCTTCGCCTGCCTGGCGGTGTAGATCCGTCCGTCTGCAAGTTCCCGGACCTTCTTCTCCTCCATGCCGCGTCCCTCAGCCACGCAACCCACGAACTGGTCATAGGCTTCGTCGATCATGGCCTGAAGTATCTCCTTCTGTTCCTTCGTCATGTGTGCGGTGCTGCTTCCCATGGCTTTGTTCTCGCCTGACGCAATGGTAACGGTCTTGACGCCGTACTTATCCAGGAGATCCTTTACATCATACATTGGACCCATGATTACTCCGATGGATCCGGTCCAGCAATTCCGGTTGGCGTAGATTTTGTCCGTTGCGGCCGAAATGTAGTAGCCTCCGGAGGCCGCCTCGCTAGCCATGTATGTATATACCGGCCGACCGGTCTTTTCACGGTATTCCTTCAGTTTGAGATACAGTTCGTCCGTCTCGAATACCGCGCCACCCGGGGTATCCACATACAGCAAGATCCCCTTGTTGTACTTATCATCCATCATCTCATCGATGCGATCCAGCGTCCAGAGGTGCTGGTAGTCATAGTTGCTGCCTCCCAGCAGCCCGCCTGCCGCCCCACCGATCGTTCCTTCGACATAAAGTTCCCCTACATAAGGAGCATGCATAGAGATATGCCCGTTGTCACCGATCAGCAGACTGCCCTTCTCCTCGCTATCCCCCAGAAGGGCAATGGAGATACTTCCGATGGCAATGATCGCCACCAGAATGATCACGAAGATCAACAGGCCCTTTTTCCAGCCTTTTTTCTTCGGACCATCCGTCTGTGGACTGTTCACTTCTATTACGTTGACTCTGTCTTCCATATTGATTACTCTACCTCCAATTCTGTCCCCTCGCAATCGTCCAGATCTACTGGCACGATAACGTTCTTTGCATCCTCCAGGCACTCTTCCGGCACGTAGATCTCAATATCCCCTGTCAGATTGCTTCCAAATACGATCTCCAGATATCCGCTGGACCCTATGTATTTCTTCTGAATGGGAATGCCCTCGCTGCGCAGCTTGGATTCCAGCATATCCGCCTGGAAACTGTCGTTGACCGTGCAAAGATATGCTCCGCCCCGCCAGCGGTACTTGTTATCCGGCGAATCCGTCTGAGGAATCATTTCTTCTCTTCTGAACAGCTTCATATTCTTCTCTCCTATTGGCCCATAGTACTGGCGATGGTATTGCTGATCTCCTGCACCGTCTCCGTAGGTACATAGCCCTTCTGTTTGAAGACCTCCTCATGGAACCTTGCAACGTTAGCTGTCAGATCCACTGGGTAGACGTAGGAGACCCCGTCCACCAAGCCATCCCCTTTGTCATAAGGGAACCCCTTGCTCTTGCCGAAACTGAACCCCTCCAGCTGCTGTGCCAGAGCGATGATGTCATTGTTAGACAGGGAAGTCTTCAGGTAAGGAAGTACATGACGCATGATCACCAGCATATCCGATGGTTCCATCAACTGCATCTTGGCAGTGACCTGCTTGATCACCAACCGCATCCTGTCGGTGCGCTTGAAGTCATCTCCGACGCCCTTACGAATACGCCCATAGGCAACGGCCTGCACACCCTCCAGTGTCTGTCTTCCCGGTTTTTTGACCAGATGGTATTTCTTCTGGCGGATGTTCTTGGCAGTCTGCTTGGTATACTTGTTCAGCTCGTCGATCTCTTCCTCCTTGACATCCACCGTGATCCCTCCCACATCGTTGACCACCTGTGCCACCATCTTGAAGTTGAACAGCACATAGTTCTCGATGTTCAGATCCATCATCTGGTTGACCGTCTGGATCGCGCCCTTTGCGCCCTTGTAGGCATAGGCGGTGTTGATCTTGGTATAAGTAGGAGTATCGGCGATCTTGGTGTAACAATCACGGTAGATCGAGGTCATATTCACTTTCTTGGTCTCTGTGTTGATACTGATGACGATGATACAGTCCGTGTTGTGATTTTTCAGTTTGCTTTTCTTCATTTTCCTGGAGTCCACGCCCAGCAGCAGGATATTCAGATATCCGTCCACATCCACGCTGGATAACTCCCGGGGCCGAAGTTCCTCCGTATCACGTTCCATGGTGTCCAGAACGCTCCCCACATAGATATATGCACCCAGGCCTCCCGCAATCAACAGGAGAGCTAATATAATCAGCAGTTTTTTCCAGAGGGCCATTCCTTCCACTTTCGCCGCAGCGCTATGCCTGCCTGCACTCATTTCTTTCCCCTTTCGTAACGCAATGCTATTTCTTTTTCTTTCGTCTTGCCGCATCTTCCTTCGAGATCATGTCATCGTAAAAGGCGATTGCCTCATGGATATCCCCGTCAAAGACCTTCTTGCCTTTCTTCATAACGACACCGCGGGTACAGAAATCTGCCGCTACCTTGGTAGAATGAGTCACAAACAGAAAGGTGATGTTCTTCTCCTCGGTCAATTCCCGAACCTTGCTCAGACACTTGTTTTGGAAGGACTTGTCTCCCACGCTGAGTGCCTCGTCCACGATGAGGATTTCCGGATCGATGTTTACGTTGATCGCAAACCCAAGGCGCGCCTTCATTCCACTGGAATAGGTACGCACCGGCTGATCCATGTATTCCCCCAGTTCAGCAAAATCCTCTACCAGAGGCTCGATCTTCTGGATCTGGTCCTTCTTAAGTCCGAGGAGACTGCCTCGAAAATAGATATTCTCCCTGCCGGTGAATTCCGGATCGAAGCCTGCCGTCAATTCCAGCAGTGCGCTGACCCTGCCGTTCACCTTGACCTCACCACTGGTGGGATAGGTGACCTGTGTGATCATCTTGAGCGCGGTGGACTTTCCGGCCCCGTTTCGACCGAACAGAGCCACCGACTCATTCTTGTGGATCTCCAGGTTCAGATCGTGAACCGCATCCCGCCTCTTACATTTGGTATTCTTGAAGAAGATGGCGCGGAAACGCTGCTTGTCGTTCTTATATAACTTGTATGTCTTGGTGACGTGCCGAAAGGCGATGGCCACCCCTTTGTCTTGTTTCTTTTCACTCATGTCAGTCACCTACAATACATCCGGGATCTCTTTCTTTAGTTTGCCGTAGGCCCAGATCGCCAGCACCATCATGATCAGAAGCATGATGCAGTAGTTCCGCATCTCTGCCGGGGATTCCCAGATCCACTTGTCGTAGACCAGCATGTTTCTGTAGCCGTTGGCGATGATAGTCACAGGATTGTACAGCATGGCCTCCCGGATCCAATGATACGGGATTTGGTTTACATCGTAAAGGATCCCGGACAACCAGAACAGCGGCTGAACCATAGCCTTGACCAGGTTGTTGAAGTCACTGCTCATGGCCCCCAGCATGGCGGAGAACAGACTCCAACTGGTGAAGAACACGAAACTCATCAGGATCAGCAGCGGAAACTGAAGATAATACACATCCACAGAATAGCCGTACAGAAGGAAGATGGCCACCATGATCACCTGTAGCCCCAGATTCACCAGCAGCTTGGACATACTCACAAAGGTAGGAATGGTGTCCACCGGGTACTTGATCCTCTTCACCAGATACCGATATTTCCGGATAGAGCCAGCACCTCCCGTGATCGTCTCGCTCATATAGAACCAGGGCACAAAGCCCGCGATGAGCCAGATGAAAAACGGATGCCCATCCATGTCATTGCCATGGCGGATCCCGACCGAGAAGGCAAACCAGAACACAAAGATCGTCGTCGCCGGCTTGATGAGGGCCCAGGCCCACCCCAGCGCCGCACCCCGATATTGTTTGATGATGTCCGACTTGGCCAGCTTGACCAACTGCATTCGGAAATTGATATGATCTCTGGTTATCTCAATAATTGTATTCACTGTCTCTGTCCTCTCTATCCGACGATCGCCTTCACCACGCGCTCTGCAGCATGGCCGTCATCCAGATAGTTGTAAGTCTCATTGAATGTCCTGTATCTGTCATCATAGAAATTCTCGTAATCCATGCCCTTGATCTTCTCCAGAAGCGCATCTTCCTCTGTGACGATATCTCCGGGCAAAGTAGCCAGGTCGATATAGAAGTCCCGCATCTTGCCCTGGTACTCCTCCAGATCGTACATATAGAACAGGATCGGACGCTTCAGATCCGCATAGTCAAAGAACACACTGGAGTAGTCGGTGATCAAAAGGTCTGCGATCACATACAGTTCGTTGATATCGTCGATGACCGATGCGTCCTTCACAAAGTCGCTGTACTGGGAAAAGTCGAAAGAATTCGCAATGAAATAGTGCGCTCTGAACAGGACGATGTACTCTTCGCCCAGTCGCTCCTTCCACTTGTCAAAGTCCACGTTCAACTCATATGTGTACCCCAACCCGGCCTTGTGCTGATTGTCCCTCCAGGTGGGCGCATAGAGAATCAACTTCCGCGTATCTTCCGGCGCGATCCCCAGCCTCTGCCGAGTACGTTGCATCTGCGCTTCATCCGGATGGAACAAAGCATCGTTTCTCGGATACCCTTCCTCCACGATCTTCACCCCAGGATTGACCTGCCGCAGATTGAAGGCGCTGTAATACTTCTCCGTCACAAAGGCGGATGGAGAGACCATGTAGGTGTAACGGCATGCATCCATGTCGTACTTCTCCGTCAGTTCTTCCGTACTGATCGCCGCATTCTCCCCCATCTCAATATCATAGCCCAGTCGCTTCAGAGGCGTACCGTGCCAGCACTGAACAAACACCTGCCCCGGCCGGATCTCGATATAGGAAGGGATCCTGGAGTTGGCGAATATGTACTTGGAGGAGGCGTAAGCCCTGTGGTACTCCTGTGAGCAGTACATCACGATATGGGCTTTCTTCAGAAGCGGATAGGCTTCCAGGATCTCCTCCAGCTTGCTTTCGATCACTGCTTTCTTCAGGACCACATAAAAAGTATAGTCCTCATAATCCGGACTGGTGGCCATGTACTCAAAGATCGCTCTGGGGCTGCATGTGTACTGTCTTCCCATGAAGGACTCGAAGATCACACTCTTCTCATCCATCTCGTATCTCTCTATAAACTCCCGATACAAGCCCTCTCTGTGCCCCTTCAGCCAGTGGCGCATCCACTTGCGGAAGACTGGATTTTTCTTCCCGATCTTCCGGCCCAGTGTCCTAAGTCGTTTTTTGGTTTTCTTTACTATGCTCATCTAGCACCCCTTCTCTATGATGAACCGTGCCATCTGTCCGGCACAGTCCTCCGTATCCACATCCACAAACTTCTGCCGAAAGGTGTGCAATGCAGCGAAGTCATAAGGCTCCTCCATGGCCTGCACCAAAGCACCTGCGTCCCGGAACTGATACTTCCCGATAGCTTCTTCTTCGTAGCGTACATTCAGCCCTGTGTTCTGCTCGTACTCTTCCAGATCATAGGTGTAGAGATACAGGGCTTTGTCTACCAGGCTGGCCTCCACCACGAAGGAGGAGTAATCGCTGATGATGGCATCGCAGGCCTTCATCAGGCTGTAGGTGTCGAAATCGTTAACGTAGTAAATGCCTTCTCCATGGGGCAGGTCCTGCCGGTACCGGTCCAATGGATGAAGGCGGACAATCAGGTTGTAGCGTTCCCGGTCGATCTGTGTTGCCAGATCGTCGAACCGTACGCCGGTGATCTTTCGCAGTGTGGGCACGTAATAGATGTTCTTCCGCCCGTTTTCGAAGAAGGGATATGCCTCTCTGATCGCGGCCACTGTCTCCGGATCCTCCTGCAGGATGTAGTCGATCCTTGGGAGGCCAAGCCTGACCACATAGGAATGGTCATAGCCGAAAGCCTCACAGAAGTAGGTCGCCGTCACCTCGCTGGCGCAGGCGATATAATCGTAGTTTCGGTGCATATGCATCGTCTCCGCGATCAGGGGAGAGGTGCCTGTTTCCTTCCCCACCGTCTGCCAGCCGAACATCTTGATGGCACTGAGAGCATGCCAGATCTGCATGACCTTAAGCGAGTCCTTGTGCCGGAGCACGCTCAAAGGGATGCAGTAGGAATCCGCCACCACCATCTGGGAGGAGGCGAAGGCCTTCATCTGGCGGAGTACCTGTGGGATATATGCCAGCATGCCGGGTAGGGTCCGCTCCATCTTGCGACACAGAAGCACCACCTCCAGCGAAGGATCTTCCCTTCGGAGGGCCTCTGCCAGAAGTCGAAAGTCCAGAGTCGGTCGGTTACTCTGCCAGCTCACCAGTGTCACTCTGTGTCCCACTGGAAAAAGCCTGATAAACATATATATCAGGCTGAGAATTCCGACGATCACTTTCACCACCAGCTTTTTCAAAATGCCTCCGGGGTTACTTGTTTTTCAGGTTCTGCTTGATCTGGGTGGTAGAGATCTCCGGGGTACGCGGCAGATAGACAACCTCGCAGTAATCCTTCAGGAAATCGAATTTCCCTTCCCAGTCATCGCCGATGACAAACACATCGGCCTTGAATTCCTTGATGTCGCTGATCTTCTGATCCCAGCTCTCTTCCGGGATCACCAGATCTACATAGCGAATCGCCTCTACCAGGCGCTTCCTCTCCTCATATGTGAAATAGCATTTCTTTTGCTTCTCGTTCCAGTTGAACTCATCCGTGGAAAGAGCCACGATCAGATAATCTCCCAGGGCTTTCGCTCTCTGCAGAAGATTCACATGTCCGTAGTGCAGAAGATCGTAAGTTCCATATGTAATGACTTTCTTCAAAGCAATCTCCTCCTGTTTGGAAATTTTCTTTATTGTACCATATAGCGCCTGGTACCGCAACCCTGCAGCCTCTCTCAGGCTCGTTGCAACGCTCGTTTCATCGGTCACTTACTGAAGAATATCTTCTCGATCACTCGTCTGGTCGCGTTTCCATCGTCCAGATAGTTGAACTTATCATTAAATGCCCGATATTTCTCATCCACCTGGAAGTTCTCAGACAGATCACGGATCGACGCGATCAGACCATCTTCTTCCTTGACGATGGGGCCCGGCAACTCATCCAGAGAAAGGTAGAACCCACGCAGGCCATCCCGGTAGTAATCCATGTCATACATATAATAGATGATGGGTCTTCGCAGGTTGGCGTAGTCAAAGAACACACTGGAATAGTCTGTCACCAGAAGATCCGCCACCAGGTACAGATCGTTGATATCATCGTGCTTGGACACATCGTAGATGAAGCCTTCGTATTTCCGGAAGTCGAACTCGTTGGCCACCAGATAGTGGGCGCGGAAGAGAATCACGTAATCCTCCCCGAGTTCTCGCTGCAACTTGTCAAAATCCACTTCTGTCTTGTAGGTGTATCCCACTCCATTGGTGTACTGATTGTCCCTCCAGGTGGGAGCGTACAGGATGATCTTCCGATCACCGATGTCTGCCAGTCCCAACTGTTCCTTCAGCGCCCTGACCTCCTCCGGGCCGGCGTTGATGAGCCGATCGTTTCTGGGGTAGCCTTCCTCGATGATGGCGTCCTCCTTGCCAAATGCCTTCAGGTTCCAGGCGGTGGTGAACTTCTCACTGACCCAACGGGTGGGCGAGATCAGGTACTTGAACCGCTTGGTGTCTCGCTCGTACTTTTCCCAGATCTCCTCAGCGGAGTTCATGGCGTTATCCCCGGCGGTGATGTCGTATCCCAGTCGCTTCAGCGGAGTTCCGTGCCAGCACTGGACATACACCTGATCCTTCTTGGGGACGTAGAAATCGAACATGCGGTAATTGGTGATCCACCAGCCAGCTCGGTTGATGGCGTCGATTTCCTCCTTCTCTGTCCGCTGAACAACGGTGGTCCGAGGGTTCTTCTCCAGGAACCGGTACGATTCCGGCTCTTCGAAGGTCCAGACGAACCGATAATCATCGAAACGGGGGTCCTTCAGCAATTCCTCGTAGATGGCCTTGGGACTGTCGCTATAGGCGCCTCCCTTGAAGGTGTTGAAATAGATCAGCTTCGGGTCGGTAGGTGTCTTCTTCGCCAGTCGCTGGTACTTCTTCAGTTTCACATCGTAATTGAGTTTCTTGGCCCACTTTCGAAACCCCTCATGGTTCCTCGCGTACCCCTTGGCAATGTGCACGATCTGCTTGTAAATGTCCCGTTTCAGACTCATCAGTTATTCCCTTTCTGTTCTTTCTTAAGATAGAAGAAATCGTTGACCCGGTTCTTCTGATCCACCAGATTGTTGTACTGGACGATCTGATATTTTCGCATCGCTTCGTCATATGGGGAGGATGCGCTGTACGGGTACAGCACACCGTTGGCCCCGCGGAAGCAGTTGGCCGTTCTCACCGGAATCTGCTTGTACGTGTCCATCAGGAACTTGTCATGGCCTGTCATGCTGGCGCCCACCGTCTGCAGCAGATACGGCCGCAGATAGTTGGCGCTGATCTCTACGTCATCCTTCTCCTGGATATCATAATTGGCCCAGATGATGAAGGGCACCTTGTATCTGGTCTCGCTCTTCTCCACCGGATCCATATTCGGATCCATGCGGTCTTTCATGGTGTCGAAGAACAGATCTCCTACGTTAGGCTGATGATCACCAAACATCAGGATCACCGTTGGCTCCTTCACCTTCTTGAAATACTCCACCAGATCCTTGAAAGCATCGTCAGAAAGTTTCATCAGGTTGATGAACTGTTCGGTCTGCTCGTCGCTCTTGATGGCGCTATCCTCCACATCGATGCTCCGGGGCACCATGCCGTTGGCGGTCATGTACTGCCCGTGGTTCTGGATGGTGACGTTGAACAGGAAGAATGGATCCTTCTTCCCGCTTGCGCGTTGCTGCTCGTACTGTTGCTTGATCACATCAAAGTCATAGGCATCTGACACGAATGCCCGGATCCGCTTAGGATTCTGGAGCTTATCCAGACTGATGAACTCATCAAATCCCAGTTTCGGATAAACGTTATCCCGGTTATAGGATGTCACATGCCCCGGATGGAATGCGATATTGCCGCAGTACCCGGAATCCTTCATGGTGGTTGCCAGCGAAGGCGCATCCTCCCGGATGTAAATGGTGTACGGTACTGTCCGGAAGGGAATGAAGCCCATGCTGTTTCCGGTCAGGAACTCAAACTCCGAGTTGGCTGTTCCTCCACCAAACACAGAGGCGTGCATGATTCCGTGAACAGCGTTTTCCTTCAGGCTGTAGAAATAGGGCATGTACGGTCCGGAGGTCTTCAGCTCTCCATTGATCCCCAGGTCGGAGAACGACTCGTTCATGATGGCGATAACATTAGGCTGCTGCTTTGTTGGCACAGTCGTTTTCGGCGCAGGATCTGACGGATACTCTGCCATAATCTTCGCAGCTTCCTCTGCCGAATATCCCTCTGGCTTCTCCACCTTGATCTGGGTGGTGGTCATCACAAAGCAGAACGCTGCCCCCTTGTACTTGTAGCTTCGACTGGGATCGAACCCGGACACGAAGAGTCCATTCTTCTGCAGATAATTGGTCTCATAGAGCGTGTAGTATCCCGAACCGCACAGGACCGCTGTCACCAGAAGCAGTACTCCACGCTTCTTCAGGGAAAGCCCCTTGTAGGAGGTGAGACCGATGGGCACCGCGATGAACAGGGTGGCGAACACTACGATCCACAGGAATTGCTTTGTGAACACCAGAGAATAGCTGGCGGCCACGTCCATGGCGGTTCCGATGGACAGGAAATCCGCTGCGGACAGCGGCTGGTTCCGGAACATCACCAACAGGTAGTTGGCGGTGGCGAATATGAATCCGATCACGGTCAGAATGATCACCGAGTACTTGGTGCGGTTGCAGATCAGATAGACCAACAGCCACAGGCCGATGAGTACGGCGATGTTCCAGAGCCCGTAGACAGATCGAAGCAGCTGCAGTATGGACACGAGTCTGGAACCCATGGCTTTTCCGTTCATCCAGTAGAGCATGAACGGCATCACCACATACATGCAGCGCAGGATCCACTTGTTCAGGTCGATCTCTCGCTTCCACCGCCGGCTTAGTACCTCGCTGATGTGTTTCAGCGGCAGCAACACGAGCAGCAAGCCCAGCAGATATCCCAACACAAAGATCGCAACGATCAGCTTGGGCAGATGGATGTAGGCGATGGTGGCAAACAGTCGGGTCTGGCCCTGATCTTCCCCGTTCACCGTGAGCTTGAAGTCGTCATTATATTTCTCCCCGGTCAGGCAGATCCCAAAGGTGCCAGGGCTCTTCACGTTCTTTGCGCTGACACGCAGAGTGTATTCCTCTCCCTTGTTGATGGGACGGCCCTTCAGCTTCTCCATGTGGAATTTCCCCTGGAGAAGCTTCGCCTTGTTCACCTTACTGTTGTCTTCCACAAAGTCGAACAGCGTGGGTGTGTTATGTTTCACTGACCCCGCCGGCATAACGGAGGAGCACAGTGTCTTCCCATTCTTGTCGATGATCTCCACCAGTACTTCTCCGCTGGTCTGGGCACCGGCGCTGCTGATAAACACCAGATTGGCACTCTTGACCTGCTTCTCCTGGGCCTGGAAGGTCTGCTCGCAGACGCTGTTTCCTCGCATATCTGCCAGGTTTGTCGTTCCGATATTCAGTTTGTACCGAAGCTCATCATCCTTCACCTTCTGCATCTTTTCATCGTTCCGCTTGTAGGGAAGATATTCTCTGTGGGTGATCTGGCTGATGTGCTCGTTGTTAAAGTAGTTGCTGCTGTATTTCAGACCATCGTTCTGCGTCAGCAGGAACCCCATACTGGCCAAAAGGATGAGAATGGCGATGACTTTCTTCAGGCCAAACTCTTCCTTTAGGGCGCCAAACGCTTTTTTTATCATAACAGAAACCCTTTCTATTTCTCTCCGCCCTTATTCAGGAAGAAGAACTTGTCCACACGGTTCTTGTAGTCGATGATGTTGTTGTACTGTACCAGCTTATACTCCTCCAACCTCTTGCTGTACTTGGACTCTGCATCCGGCTCATAGAGCACGCCGTCGTCGCCCTTGTAGCAGATAGCGGAGTTCACTGGAACGGTTTTGTGCAGATCCAACAGGAACTTGTCATAGCCGGTCAGCCGGCCGCCGATGCTCTGGAGCAGATACGGCGCCATGTAGTTCGCCGAAAGCTCCACACCATCCTGCTCTGGAATGTCGTAGTTGGCCCACATCACGAAGGGCACTCTGTACTTACGTTCTTCGATCTGGAAGGAACTCTCCTTTCCTTTCAGCCGTTTGGCAAGGGCCCGGTAAAAGGCGTTCCCCACTCTGGGCTGGTGGTCACCGAACATCACCACGACAGTTGGCTCATCCACAGTCTTGAAGTACTCGATCAGGTCTCCAAAAGCGTCGTCTGAAATCTTGATCAGGTTCAGGTACTGGACCGCCTGTTCCTCGTTCACCTCACTGTCGGTGATGGCCACCTCCTGAGGCACGATCCCGCTGCTGATCTTGAAATCACTGTGGTTCTGGATCGTCACGTTGAACATGAACCAGGGAGCCACGTTTCCGGTTTTCTTGTATTTCTTGTATTCCTTGATGATCGTCTTGAAGTCACAATCATCGGAGACATAAGCCCGAAGCTTCTTCGGATTCTTCATATCTTCCAGGGATATAAACTTCTCAAAGCCCAGATTGGGGTATACCACATCCCGGTTATAAGAGTTACTCATCCCCGGATGGAACGCTGTCAATTCCTGATAGCCAGAATCCCGCAACGTTGTTGTCAGAGACGGCATCCCTTCCTTAACGTAGTTGTTATATGGCACCGTGTGGAACGGCATATATGCCGTGGTATCTCCGGTGAGGAACTCGAACTCCGTGTTGGCCGTGCTTCCTCCAAAGATAGACGGATGCAGGACTCCGCGGATGGTATTCTCTTTCAGGCTGTTGAAATACGGCATATATTCGCCCTTGGTCTCAAAGTCCCCGTTAGCCTTCAATTCCGAGAAAGCCTCGTTCATGACGACGATGATGTTGGGGGTCTTGGTAGACACAACGGCCTTGTCGCTGGCGGGGTCTGACTGGTACCTGGCCATGATTTTTTCCGCTTCCTCCACTGAGTAACCGTGGGGCTTATGCACCCTGGCAGTGGTGGCAGTGATCATGAAGGCCAACGCGTAGCCGTGGTTCTCATAGTCCCACTTGGGCTTGAATCCGGACACATAGATCTCGTTGTCCTTCAGGAAGGTGCTGATGAAGAGCAGGTAATACATGCTCCCCGCCCAGACAGCGGTGATCAGCAGGATCGCCAGTCTGCCCTTCAGCGGAAGGCCCTTGTAGGAACGCATGCCGAAAGCCACCAGAAACCAAATCGCTGCTACGGTGATGATCCACAGGGATCCCTTGCTGAAGGTCACCGTGTAGTTGGCTGCCACGTCCATCGCTGTCCCGAAGGATGAGAAGTCTGTCGCCATCAGCGGCTGGTCCCGGAATAGGATCAACAGGTAATTGGTGAACGCAAACACAAAGCCTATTGCCGTACTCAGTAAGGTGGTCAGTTTGGTGCGGTTGCAGATCAGGTAGATCGCCACCACCATGAGTCCGATGAGCAGAAGGTTCAGATGTCCCTCCATTTTATTAGCATGGTGAAGGATCTTGGCGAGCTTCAGCCCCGCTACCTTGTAGTTCATCCACAGCAGCAGGAAAGGCGTCAACACACACATAATCCGCAGGATCCACTTGTTCAGGTCGATATCGCGTCCGAACTTCCGCCCCAGGCACTCACTCAAGTACTGCCAGGGAAGCAGGATGAACAGGATCGCCATCAGGAAGCCAAACATGAACACAAAAAAGATCAGCCAGGTGGTATGGATGTAGGTGATTCCCATGAAGAACCGGTAGTCCTTGTAAGTCTTCCCGGCGACCTTCGTCTCCTCTGCATCATCATAGGCTTCATTTCCCAGGCACAGACCGAACTCGCTGGGCGTCTTGACCTTCTTGGTCTTGATGACCACTGTGTACTTCTGCCCCTTCTGGACGGCCTTCCCGGCCAGCTCCGAAGTAGAGGCCTTGGCTTTGTTGCCCACGATTTCGTCGGCGTTGAGCGCGTCGCTGCTCATCATAAAATCGAATACCGACTTGGCATCGTTGACCACCAGATTGGCTGCCAATGACGAGGAGGCAATAGTCTTTCCGTTCTTGTCACGGATGGAGACCTCAACTCGCCCCTCCGTCAACGTGGTGGACGGGTTGTGGAAGGTGAGACGCACCTGCCGCAGCAAAGAATCCTGCGCGGTAAAGGTCTGCGTCGCTGTCTTGCTGCCTTTCATGGAAACGATCCGCTCTGTTGGTACATCAAAAAGATACCGCAGATAATCGTCCTCCACGGCCTTTCTCTTCTCATAGTTGGCACTGCCCCGATAGGGTTTGTATTCCTTGGGGGTCAGCTTATGTACTTCCTCTCCATTAAAATATGACTGGAGATACCGAAGCCCCTCTCGCTGAGTATAGATGAAACACATGCATGCCAAAAGCAGGATGATAGCCACTACCTTGCGCAGGCTGAGTTCCTTCCGCACGTTCGCAATAAGTCCCTTTCCCTTGTTATCCATACGTTCTACTATTTTGATCCTCCTGTTCTACTCGAATAACGGTGTACTGAAATATCTCTCGGCAGTGTCCGGAAGTACCGTCACCACCGTCTTCCCCTTGCCCAGCGCCTTGGCCATACGAAGCGCTGCCGCTACGTTGGTCCCACTGGATATACCGCACATCAGACCCTCTTCAGAGGCCAGACGCCTTGCCGTACGCAAGGCCTCCTCATCAGAGATGACACAGATCCCCTCATAGATCCCCTGGTTCAGCACCGTAGGAATGAGCCCATCCCCGATGCCCATCTGCACATGGGCGGACACGGTGCCTCCCGCCAGGATCGCTGCGTTCTCAGGCTCAACGGCCCAGATGATGATGTCCGGGTTCTGCGCCTTCAGGGTCTCCCCTATCCCTGTGATGGTGCCGCCTGTACCGATACCGGAGCAGAATCCATCGATGGGACCGGCTACCTGCTCCAGGATCTCCAGAGCCGTATGGTGGCGATGGACCATAGGGTTCGCCTCGTTCTCAAACTGTTGCGGTACAAAGACGCGATCGTCTGATTCCTTGAATTTCATGGCGAGTTTGACGCAGTTGTCGATGCACTCTCCGATGTTTCCATCGTCGTGTACCAGTCTGACTTCCGCTCCGTAGTGCTTCACCAGAAGCCTTCTCTCCTTACTGACCGAATCCGGCATGATAATGACGGTATGATACCCTTTCACCGCCCCAACAAGCGCCAGGCCGATCCCCTGGTTTCCGCTGGTGGGCTCCACGATGACGGAATCCGGTTTCAGGATCCCCTCCCGCTCTGCCTCACAGATCATGTTGTAGGCAGTTCTGGTCTTGATAGAACCTCCAACGTTCAATCCTTCAAACTTAACCAGCACCTGTGCCCAATCTGGCTTCACCATTTTCTTGAGGCGAATCATCGGGGTGTGGCCGATTGCGTCCAAAACGTTGTCATATACCATATCGTCATAGTCTCCCTGATTTTATCATTAACTATATAAGTATACCATAGAACCGATGATTATTTAAGCAAAAAATCAATCTTTTGGATCAAAATCGAGAAATAGAAAACACGGGTTGCTTCTATACGCCTCCCGTGTTTTGGATCCATAAATGATTACTATATATCAGAAGCCCTTGTTGACCAGCATCACCTCATCTGGTTTATTTGTTAGAAAATAGCCATTTCCTGTATTATCAAAGGTAATTCCCTCAAACTCCTTTGAGAACGACCAACGTGTAGCCCTGACATCCGATGGAGTTAATGATGGTTTTGCTGCATTTCTGATTTTTGTTGCCGGAATGGATACGATCGATCTGTCACTAACCAGATACAACCTGTCCGACTTTGGGTTGTAGCCAAGGGACTGGGGTGTCGTCCCCGGTGTCCAACGCAATCCCTGCATGACCAACTGGAATCTCGGGTTAGTAAGAGACAATGTCCCCTTGTATATTTTGGCCACACTCTTCGGAACTTTCTTTTTCTTCTTGGTTGTCCTGGCGTAACAGTACGCATTACCATACTTGTCGAAAGCCAGTGTGCTAGGACACTGGATGTTGGATTTAAACTTGAAATCTACTCCTCCCTCCGGTTTCATAGTGTTTGGATTCACCATGATCGCACGGCACTTTTTCTGTTTCATATTCGGCATGTACCACAGCTTCCTGGTTTTTGGATTATAGGCCATCGCCTGTCCGTGCCCTGTGACTAGTTCGTTGCTGCGGGTAATATATTTGCGATAGATGTAGTCACTGTCATTCTCCGGGTCTTCTTTCACATCAAAACCGTTAGCCTTCAGCCATTTCTCATCGTTACTATCATGGTTGTAGACCTTGGAATCGTCATTGAAATCCAAATAATTATGCCAGCTTCCATCAGGATCGAAATAACCGTCCACGTATGAATCAAAATCATAATCCTGTTTTTCCTCATCCGGCAACGACTTTTCAACAGCCTCCTTAGCGGTCTTCCGATCCTTCTCCATCTCCGCTTCCTGAACTTCCTCAAGCGATTTCCCGGTCATTTTGTCGAACCAATCATAGACCGGTGGATCTGGTGCTCTGTAGGAGCAGTTAACATCACCAATATCCACATAGATGGCTTTTTTCTTTTTCAGCTGCTTCTTGACATAGGCATCAGCCTTGATCCCCTTAATATTAATTTTGAAAATATACCCTTTTCGTCCATACTCCGGGGTCCCTTTCTTCTGTTTCTTATGAGTGGTCATAATAAACATGGTGTTTCCATCTGGCGTGATCGCAACAGCCTGCGGGTTGTCCAAGTCGATTCTCAACCAGCGTTGAAACTTTGCATAATGTCCTTTGCTACTGATGTAGTAGCGATTGGTTGTAAACTCACCATTATACCATTGCTTATAGCCGGCTTTTTTGACGAAATTCCAACTCGGGTTCTTGACGATCTTGTATTTCTTCAACTTATATTTCGCAAGACAATACCCCTTGACCTGATGGAAACTCAACGCCATGACATCTCCACAGGTAAAGGTAAATATCAAGGCAAGTGCTGTCAGAATGACCAGGATCTTTCTTCTCTTTCTCATAACACGCCTCTCTACACTGTCACAAACAACTTACGGAGAAATTATATCACATCACCCATTAAAAGACAATGAAAACACCGCCCTGAGGCAGAAGGACTACGCTCCCAGGTCATCCTTCATTCGCATACCGGACAGCCACACACCGGCCAGCGTCACTGCCAGCCCAACCACCGTGTACCAGCCCCAGACATCGCCAGTGACCAGCACGCCAGCCACCACACCGATCACAGTGGAAAGACTCCCCACTACATTGGTGGCCAGCGCCGCCTCTATGTAACTGAGCAGGCGGTTGTAACACACATAGGAGGCGAAGGCACATCCAACAGACAGGAACAGAAACCCTCCGAACAACTTCCAGCTGCTAAAAGGAAGTAGAAACGTCCCCAGCCCATACCCCTGCGCCAGGCAGATGATATCAAACAGGAACGCTCCTTCAAACGCCATCATGGCCGTCACCGCTGTTGCATCAAAATCCTCCGATGCTCTGGCACTGGAAAGACTATACATACTGGCCGCTACCACCGCCAGTGTCATGAGTACCATGCCCGTCCGTGTACCGGACATGGAGAAGGTAGGGGAAAACACAGTCGCTATCGCCACCCCAAGGAAGGCCAGCACCAGACCGGCCACCAACTTCTTATCCGCCCGATGGCGGAAAAACAGAATCCCCAGAATCAGCGTCATGCTGGGAACCGTTGCCACAAAAATGGCGCTGACAGAGGCCGACGTCATCTTGATGCCGTAGGCCTCCAGAATGGAATAGGCGCACGGCTCCGAAAGCCCCGCCAGAAACAGGAACAACACGTTCCTGCTTCGCAAGTTGATGCGAATCCTGCCGAGCAACACCAGAACCAGGAAGATCAACGCCGTGATGGTCCATCGTGCCGCCAGAACCTGCATTGGCGCCAGTTCTTCCATTAACAGCGCCAGCGCCAGAAAGGACAGGCCCCATCCCAGGGATACCATGGTGATCAGGAAAATCGTTTCCAGTACTCTGTTGTTGCCACCCTGTTTCATCATGTCTCTCGTTCGTCTGCCGCGGCGCCTGAACATCCAGCGCAGTCTCCTCCTTATCGTTGCCGTTTATAATTATGCTGTGCCGCTGGCACTGTTGGTAGCCGCCTCCTTATTTGCAGAAGCGGTTGCGGTCTTTAGCTTCTTCAGGTATTTCTTGATTTTCTTCTCCGATACCGTTCCCGCCTTCTTGTCCGGTGCGATTATTCCGAAGTAGGTAAACCTCTGTGGAGGCATCGCGCTGCCGATCTTCACCGGCTTGTAGGCGATCCCTCTCTCCAGATCAAACACCTGAGCACGCATGGTGATCTTGTATCCCTTGGTTCCCTTGTCGTAGGTTCCAACGCGCACATAGGTCGGGTATACATAGATAAAGGTGCTGTAGTCATTCTTCAGAGATGGTGTGGCGATCTTTCCATCCAGATCGGTGCTCCAATACAGTTTTCCGGCACTGGCGTATTTCTTTTTCTTGCTCCAGCTATTCGTCCCCGGCATCCCCTGGTAGATCAGGGCTTTGCCATATACCACAGGTTTCCCCTCCTTGACCTTCAGCTTCTTTCCTTTGTCATAGCAGGACTTTGTCTGATCCTTCAGGAAAGGATCCAGCACACTGCGCCTTGTCGCGTCGGTCAGATTGGGGAGCGACACATCCTTCACCGCTACCAGCGACTTCTCATCCGCACCTTCTTCTCTGGTGATCTCCGTCTCCTTCTCAGGTACATTTACCAGCAGATCCGGCTTGAGGTTCTGCAGCATAAAGAAATATCCACTTCCATTCTCCTTGAGATTGTAGGCTTTGTAGCCCGGCGCCACCAGTAGTTTTTTCAGGCTGGTCGACTTGGTCACAGGTTCGAACTGGCTTCTGTCCAGAAAACTGGCTTCGAAACTATAGGTCGAATCCCGTTGTTCACTCTGCTCCTTTGCCTCGCCCGATGTGCTTCCGGACTTATCCTCGTCCGTTGCCGCCGCCGGGTCGATGTCACTGATACTCCGATTTCTAAGCGTCTCTGACTGGATGCCCAGTTCCTCCAACGCCGGGTAGGACGACACATACCTCAGCACAGGACTGCCGACCCAGATCCGCTTCACATTCTCCAGATGCTTCCGATTATCCGGACTGTAATTGCTTGCATCCGGAAGCTCATCCATCATCGTCAACTGTGCCTTCTCCCCCAACGCACTCCAGCTCCCGGTGTTCACAGTCTGAAACGCGCTACCCAGCGCCAGCACCTTCATGGACTTGCACTCCAGCCTGGAGATGTTCGCCTCATACTCGATCATGAGATTCCTCTCCGGGTTCAAAGATTTAGTCAGGAAAAAGATACTGCCGATGTCCTGGTCCTTCACATTCTCAGCCAACTGCGTGAACACGGGCTCCAGATCCTTTTCGGAGTTGATGCTGATGTACAGGGTATCCGTATCTTCGTTATACCCGTATTCATATGTATTATCGGCTTTCCCCTTTTCCAGTTCCTTTGCGGTCTTCCCCAGAGGAGTTCCTCCTGCGCATGCACAAAACAATGTTGTCAGGCAGATCAGTACGCACAGTAATAACAACTTTCTTTTCATAATACAGACCTCCGTTCTAACAATTGATTGTCTGCATTATACCATATCCAGCCAAAAAGGTGAACTAATTGTCCACCTTTTTGGACAGTCAACTATTTCAGCACCTCTTCAAAGTCTGCCAGTACCTCTGAGATCTTGATCTGCTGCGGACATACCTGCTCGCAGCTCCGGCATCCGATACAGGCAGCAGGCCTCTTCTCCTCCGGCATACCGGACAGTGCCATAGGGGCGATAAATCCGAACAGCCCGCCCGACGTGGTCAGTATATGCTCGTTGTACAGTTCCAGAAGCCGCGGAATATCCAACTCCTGTGGACAGTAAGTAGTGCAGTACCGGCAGGCGGTACAGGGGACGGCCTTGCTGTTTTGGATCGAAGCGGCGACCTTCTCAATTGCCTCTCTCTCCTGCTCGTCCAGCAGCCGATCCTCCGCGAAAGTCTCGATGTTCTCTGCCTGCTGCTCCTCGTTGGACGCGCCAGACAGGATCACGGTGACCTCCGGAACAGACTGCAGGAACCGGAACGCCCAGGTTGCCATGCTATCATCCGGATGTACTTCCCGCAGCATATTCTTCTGTTCCTCGTTCAGGTTACAAAGCCTTCCGCCCCGCAGGGGCTCCATGACCCATACCGGAATTCCGTACTCCTTCAGCAGTTCTACCTTCTCTCTGCCTCTCTGGAACTCCCAGTCCAGATAGTTCAGCTGCAACTGGCAGAACTCCAAATCCTCTCCATACGCTTCCAGGAACCGCTTCAGCACCGGCAGATCGCCGTGGGCAGAGAATCCCAGATGACGGATCTTCCCTTCCTTCTTCTTCTCCATCAACAGGTCGTAGATCCCAAACTTCGGGTCCAGATACGCATCGATATTAGACTCGTTTACATTGTGGAACAGATAGAAGTCGAAATAGTCATGCCCCGTCTTCTCCAGTTGTCTGTCAAAGATCTCCGCTGCCTTGGGAAAGTTGCTCAGGTCATACCCCGGGAACTTAGTTGCCAGGTAGTAACTGTCTCTCGGATACTGCCGTAGGATCTTCCCCATTACCACTTCCGATGCACCCTCATGATATCCCCAGGCTGTGTCATAGTAGTTGACCCCATGCTCCATAGCATAGGCCACCATCCTGGCGGTCTGTTCCTCGTCGATCTTCCCGTCATTTCCATCAATGACCGGAAGCCGCATAGCCCCAAACCCGTACTGTGATAACTTCAGATTCTGAAACTCTCTGTAAACCATTCATGCCTCCATTCTTTTTCTTCTGGTTATTCTGTTGAACACACTATGTATATCACTGAACATGCCTGCTTCATGGGCCCTTTCTTCAGTTCTCACAATCCTCCAGGTACACGGCCAGCACAGCATATTCTTCTTCTGTGAGTGGCATCTTCTCCCGGATCGTGTCCAGTGCCTCCCGGGAGAACACATAATTTCCGTCAATACAAAGCCTTGTAAAATCATCACGCCTGATCCCCGACCGACTGAAAGTGGTCTGCCCGCTGAGGATCTTTCGGTCATATATCTTCATGAACGTCTGCCCGAATGTTGCCATGGGTCCTCTGCCTCCGTTTCCAGTGTTTCTCCTGCACATATCTACACGAATATAGAATACCACAAGAGGCTGGCGATTGCCAGTCTCTATTGTTGGTGCCCCATGCCTTTCCCAAAGACATTAGCAACGTGTTAGCCTGAAAGTGGTATTCTCGTTTGCAGGAAAGACTTTGTGGACCATCGTGCCGAGAAAGGAAAAATCATGTCAACAGGTGAAAGATTGAGACTGCTCCGAAATAGAAAAGGCTACTCACAGGTAAAAGTCCAGATGCTCACAGGCATCGACCAATCGGACTACTCCAAGATCGAGCGGGGAATGCGCTATCCCACCATCGAGCAGGCGAAGATCCTGTCTCGGCTCTTTGAGACGAGCATGGATTATCTGTACGGTCTTACCGATGAGACACAGCCTTACCCGCGCACTCCTGCGTAATATAACAAAACACAGAAAGGGAGCACGCTCTTCCTGCGTGCTCCCGGAAATACCCTCGCCAATCATCGGCACATCTTCAGGACCTCCTCAAGGAACGAGTCCTCTCGGTAAAGCTGTATGATCTCCTCTGCGCGGCCATGCGCTGTCAGATACTCTGTGGCGCGCCGGATATCGTCAGACAACCGTTCTACATTACTTAACTTGGTCTCCGTCTCGCCGAGCTTGGTCTCCGTCTCGCCGAGCTTGGTTTCCGCCTCGCCGAGCTTGGTCTCCGTCTCGCCGAGCTTGGTCTCCGCCTCGCCGAGCTTGGTCTCCGCCTCGCCGAGCTTGGTCTCCGTCTCGCCGAGCTTTGCCTCTGCAGCACTAATTTCTCTTTCCTTGTCGGCAATTTTGCGGTCCATCTCATCCAGCTGATCTAGCAGTCTGGTGAAATCATCCTCGATTACTCTTCCCAGCATTGTATTCCCCACCTCTCTTACTTGATCGTAGTTCTCTGCAACACCGTCCAGAACATGACGCATCAACGTCATAAGCAGACTTCCTTCATTGGCCGACATTTCTCCTCGATCACTGCGTTCAGCCAGATGCCTCAGTATCTCTCCATATGTGAGTTTCAGCTGTTCGACCTTCTCCTGATCCTGATCGATCGCGGCCAGATCCTTCTCATATGCAAAGATATGGAACGGAAGAAGGAACAGAAGGTCTTTCTGGAAAATCTCCTTCAGCGAATAGTTGCCAACCTTCAGTACCTTGACCGGGTACCTGGCTTCCTCCCCTGGTGTGATGATCCGGACCCAGAACTGATCTGGTGTCATCCTGGTGTGCCGCAGGAGCAGCACAGCCGCATCCGGCATCTTCAGCACGTACTCCCCGTTCTCGTAATACCCATCCTGAAGTGCCTTGTGGAATCCGTACTCCACCATGCGGATCACGATGGTACCATCCGGCCTGCTCTCACATTCGATATGGAACAGCTTGGTCTCTGTGCCCTTGATACTGAAAAGCGAATCACTGTACCTTCTCTTGATCTCCCCTGAATCATCCTCGGCAGGAAGGTCATTGCTCTGTACCACTACCTCATCCTCGGGTCGGAAGTTCTCATGAAAGATCTCATTGACAAGAGGGATCAGATACTTCGGCATTCTCTGTACCATCGTGTGGAATACGTTGTCATAAGGGGTGTAGCTAGTTGACTTGTTCATGTTCTCTCCTTTCATTTTACCATAAACCAGATCTTACCGGTTAACAAAAAAAGCGTGAGGACTCAGAAAAATGAATCCTCACGCAATCATGCCAGCGAGTTTGGCCCGGCCGGATAAGACCTCTCAATTGTTAATAATATTATAACATAGAAATCACTTGCGCTACACCCAAACAAGGTATATATACAATATATTCAGGGCGGCCTATTCCATTGGCGCGTACCGCCGGATGATCTCCTCTGCAATCCGTATCCCATCCACGGCAGAACTCATGATCCCTCCGGCGTATCCGGCGCCTTCCCCTCCAGGGAAGAGCCCACGAACCTCGCTTTCGCAATGCTCGTCCCGCAGGATCCTCACCGGGGAGGAACTTCTGGTTTCCACCGCCGTCATCACCGCATCGTCCGCATCGAACCCCTTCAGTTTGCGACCCAACTTTGGCATCGCCTCCCGGATAGCGGTCACTGCGTACTCCGGCAAGCAGCCAATCACAGGTTGGGCAGCCTCTGTGTTATCCCGGAAATCCGCCCATGTGGTGGAAGGGGCTTTGTAGTTGCCACCACCGTTCACAAAAGCAAGTTTCTCGTACCTCTCCTGAAACTCTACACCGGCCAGCACATCGTCGCTTCCAAAGTCGGCAGGTTTCACATCTACCAGCAGACCGCTGTTGGCTGTGCCACTGTTCCGCTGCCGGTAGCTCATTCCATTGGTCACCACATGACCAGTCTCGGAGGACGCTACAATCACCTCACCACCTGGGCACATGCAGAAGGTGTACACCCCTCTACCGTTCTCGCAGTGATGGGCCAGTTTGTAACTTGCGTGAGGCAGATAGGGGTTCCCTGCTTCATTGCCGTATTGCGACTCATCCACCATCTGCTGGGGATGCTCGATCCGCACGCCAATGGAGAAGGGCTTCTGCTCCATTGGCACTCCTGTCTCCTTCAGGCTCCGCAGTGTATCTCTGGAACTATGCCCTATGGCCAGGATGATGTTGTCCGTCTCAATATGCTTCAGCTGATAGCCCTGCTGTACCACCACACCGGTCACATGGCCGTCTTCAACATGAATGCGATTCACTCTGGCATCGAACCAGATCTCACCGCCGTATTTCTCCACCTCATAGCGCAGGTTTCTTACGATGTAGCGGAGCATGTCTGTACCGATGTGCGGCTTGGCTACATAGAGAATCTGTTCCTCTGCGCCTGCCTTTACAAGCTCCTCCAACACGATCCTGATGCGGGGATCTTTGATCCCGGTGGTCAGCTTTCCGTCGGAAAATGTCCCTGCTCCACCCTCGCCGAACTGGACGTTGCACTCCGGGTTCAGGATGCCTTTCTTCCAGAACCGCTGGACTTCTTTGATGCGGGAATCCATGTCGTAGCCCCGCTCCAACACGATGGGCCTGTATCCGCGATAAGCCAGAGTCAGCGCCGCAAACATGCCGCAGGGGCCGAATCCCACAACTATCGGGCGCTTCGCAAGTTTCTCCGTTCCGGAAGGAACCTCCTGATACTTCTCCTGCTTCGGCTCCGGCAGATCCAGTACCTTGTCTGTGGAGAAATCCACCGTAAACACCTGTTTGATGTTGCTCTTCCGCCTGGCATCGATTGACCTGCGTATGATCTCCACATCCGTCACGATCATGTCACCCTTTCCGAATTTCCTGGCGATGATCTTCGGGATATTGTTCGGTGATTCCTTCACATCCAACTTCAGCTGGCTCAATCTATATCTGTTGGTCCTCATCTGCTCATTCCCTTTCCTGCTCTGATTCCGGTCTCAAATGCGTGCTGCAGGTTGAACCCGCCGCACTGCCCGTCAAAATCCAACACTTCTCCGCCAAAGTACAGCCCAGGCACAAGCCTGGAGGCCATGGTCTCCGGTTCTATCTCGTCATAACAGACACCGCCCCTGGTTACCTGGGCATACTGCCATCCCCGCAGACTCTTCACGTGCAACGGAAACGCTTTCAGCAACGAACCGCAGCGTTCTACGCTGGCGCCTGCCATGCTCCAGATCTTCTCAGCGACAGGCCGGCGTACCATAGAGCGCATCAGCTTCGCTCCCTGAAATCCCGGCTTCCCTGTCCGTTCCCACAAAATGCTCCCGAGATCACCGATCTCCGGAAGAAAATCAATATGTATCTCGTACTCCCGAAATCCATCCTTTAGTGTACATCCCTCCGGTATGGTGATATACCGGCTCATGTTGAACACGCAGATCCCGGAGAGCCCATAGTCAGTAAACTGGATCTCTCCCTGCTCCCGGAAGATGACCTCACCCCGAAAGCAAAGGCTGACCTCCCCACGCGCCCGGATCCCGGAAAACTCCGCAATATCCTCGGTAGTCACCACGCCGGTGAGCGCCGGTGCCAGCCGGCTGACGGTATGTCCCAGCCTCCCTGCCAGAATGGCCCCGTCACCGGTCGTACCGAATTTTGGCGCTGCCTTACCTCCCGCCGCGAGCATCACCTGTTCCGCGCACAAAGCCTTCTCTGTCTTGCCTTCTCTATACACCACTCGAAACACGCCCTGCTCCCGCTCGAGTCTCAACACCTCCGCACCGCAGAGGATTTGGATGCCGAGATGCTCCGCCCGATCAAGTATCGCGTTTACCACGTCCCCGGCATCTTCCGTCACCGGATAGATCCTCCCCTCGCTGTCCGCCCGGGTGATCACCCCCAGTTCGCCGAAAAACCCCAGGACGCTTTCCTTGTTCTTACAGGCGAGATTGGTCATATTGCACCGGCCATTCCCAGTGGCCTTGAGCTTCCGAAGAGGACGATCCATCTTCTCCAACACAAGCACCCCCTTCTCTGGTGCTCCCGCCTTGGCAGCGATGGCGGCTGTCATGCCGCAGGCGCCGCCACCTATGATCACGATATCGTACATACTCCTCCTATTTCAGCAGGCTGCGGAGCATTCTATTCTTCAGACTGGTATATGGCCGGTACCGCACAGGCAGATCCAGCCAGTTTCCCTTCCGCACGATGCTCCGTTCATGCGTGAAGGTGTCGTAACTTTTCTTCCCGTGATAGCTCCCCATCCCGGAATTCCCTACCCCGCCAAAAGGCATATAGGGTGTCGCCAGATGGATGATGGTGTCATTGACGCATCCACCTCCGAAGGAGCACGTATCCATGATCCGTTTCTCCACACCTCTATCTGTTGTGAAAAGATACAGCGCCAGCGGTTTCGCGTGCTCCCTGATGTAGCGGATGGGCTCTTCCAGATCCTCGTACTCCAGCATGGGCAGGATCGGTCCAAAAATCTCCTCCTGCATCACTGGTGCCTCCGTAGACACATGGTCCAGCAAGGTAGGTTCGATGAACCTTCTCCCGTCATCGAAGCCTCCACCAATCACTGCTTCCCCGCTAGCCAGCAGTCTCTTCACTCTGGCATAATGCTTCTCGTTGATGATCACGTTCATGTCGTCCATGTTTCCGTCCGGGAAAAACTCTGCCAGAGCCTCTCTATACGCCTCGATGAACGCCGGTTTGATTGCTTTGTGCACAAAGCAATAGTCCGGTGCCACGCAGGTCTGGCCGGCATTCAGCACCTTTCCGAAAGCGATCCGCCTTGCGGCCACCGGAATATTGGAAGACTCGGTCACGATCACCGGGCTCTTGCCGCCCAGCTCCAGCGTCACCGGGGTCAGGTGCTCCGCTGCTGCTCGCATTACATCGTGCCCCACCGCAGGGCTTCCGGTAAAGAAGATGTAGTCGAAGGGTTCCTCCAGAAGGGCCTTGTTTTCCTCCCGACCACCCTGAATCACGGTAATGTACTCCGGAGGAAAGCTCTCCTCCATCATATCTGCCAGTACCTGGCTGGTGGCTGGCGCGTAAGCGGAAGGTTTCAGTACAGCGGTACAGCCCGCTGAGATCGCACCCACCAGCGGCTCCAGACAAAGCTGTATAGGATAGTTCCAAGGTGACATAATCAGCACTGTGCCGTATGGCTCTGGGCTCACGTAGGACACAGAGGGGAACTGTGCCAAAGGCGTTCGCACCCAACGTTCCCGCGCCCATCGGTCCAAATGGCTGAGGTGGTAGCGGATCTCATCCAACACGATTCCTGTCTCGGTCATATAGACTTCTGTGGCGCTCTTGTTCATATCCGCCTGCAAGGCAGCGTTGATGCGTGTCTCATATCTTCGGATGCAGGCAGCCAGATCCAGCAGAGCCTGCTTGCGCCATCTGATCGGCCTGGTCTTGCCTGAAAGGAAAAACGCCCTCTGGCGTGTGATGATCTCCTGTGTAAACATGCGCGCCTCCTCTTTCATTTCTGTTACTATTTTAACATAGTCTGCAGCCATAGGCAAACAGATTGAAAAAACCGGGAGATTGATTTACAATGGAAATAGATATTTTGCAGAAAGGAGAGGCAAGATGGAATATCTGGACCTTTACGATATCACCCGGCAGAAGACTGGCCACACACTGGAACGCGGCACCCCTACTCCGGAGGGAGAGTACCGGCTGGTGGTGCACGTCTGCATCTTTCATCCGGATGGGCGCATGCTGATCCAGCGCAGGCAGTCCGACTCGATCCCCTGGCCCTGCCGATGGGACGTGAGTGTAGGTGGAAACGCTATCACAGGAGACACCAGCCAGACTGCCATCCGGAGGGAACTCAGGGAAGAACTGGGCATTGACCACGACTTTACCGGCGTGCGCCCGGTCATGACTGCCAACTTCCCAGAGGGCTTCGATGACTTCTACACCCTTACCATGGCCCTGGATCCCTCCGAACTGACACTACAGGCAGAAGAGGTCAGCGCAGTTCGCTGGGCCACCAGGGACGAGATCATGGAGATGGTGGATAACGGCCTCTTCATCCCCTATGACAAAGGCCTTCTCCAGTACCTGTTTTTCCTGAAAGATCACCGGGGCTGCTGGTAACTTTCCGTCTTACGTACATTTTTCTCTTGGTATGGCGAAGGCGAGTGGGTGATACCCCTGTTTCCCGTGGGTGTCGCCTACCAAATCCAGTTTTATCCCACAATACGGGAATCATGGCAAGGCTCCGGAGCGTTGCCTGCCACCCCTATGATCGGGAGGCTGCCGCTGTAAGCAGATATGGGGCAGCCCTACTCCTCAAAGGGAATTATCAGTCTTTTACTTCCATTCCATTTTTTTCTAGAAACCTATTGACTTCCCCATACAAAGGCGCTACCCTATGACTACCCTCTGACAGCACTCGACAGTATTGTCCTCAGCTTCCCCAATGGCAATAGCGTGGAATCAGGTGGCGCCGCCCACGAGACCGAACAAAACGCCCACCCTTTCAGCAACAAGAAAGAATAAACAATGGGCGAAGGCTTTGTTTCTCGTAGGCGGCACCCATGGAAAACGCCGAAACTCCACCCCGTCACGATCTTATCGCGACTCTATCGCATATAACCATAAGCAACTCAGACTTCTCCAGGCAGATATACAATCGCCTCTTGAAGGCTACTTGGAAAGACGACAAGGGAAGAAAGGGTACCTGTACTACTTGACAACTACCCGGGACGGAAAGCGGCACCGGAAGGCTTTAGGTGGATCAAATGCAAAGCCCGTCAGACAGATTGTCAAACAAAAATTCAAAGAACAAAAAATCGAGGTACTTCAGAGCAACAACCAGGTGTTGGAGGAAACACTGGAAAGACTCCAGGATGATTCCGCATGGTCGATCAACGCGGGGTTGCCCAAGCCTATTCGCATGTTTACAATAGAGGATTATGTGGATGACAGGCTCGAGGAATTGAAACAATGGGCGCGGGAATACAAAAGAAACACAGCCGACTTTGATGACAGGGCCACATATGCCTGCGATGGTACCCGTGTTCGCTCCAAGGGTGAGGCTTTGTGGTACAACATGCTGTATTACGCAGGCATTCCATTTCGCTATGATAGCCCGTTGACCGTCATCGATGAATGGGGAAATGAGAAGACCGTCTACCCGGATTTTCTGATCCAATGCTACAATGGAAGCTTTATCATCATTGAGCACTTTGGCGGATTGCTCAAGCCAAGTTATAGCAGTAAACAGATTACCAAAATCCGCGATTATCTGCGCAGCGGATATTTTTTGGTAGACAACTTATTTGTGACCAGCGATGACGCAGAGGGGCATCAACACGGAAATGATCGCAAGGACGATCTGCCAGATCGAAGAACTGTTTTATCGATCGGCTTAGGTGGCCGGATGCCCCACCGCTTTTCTTCATTATTCCATTGCCGCTTGCACCACCGGCGCGATGGCTGCCCGATCCACCAGATCACAGCCCTGCTGCATGTACTTTGCGATGGCGCCGTCTACGCTATCGCCATGGGCTCCGCTGCCGATCATCTTGCGGGTCACTGCCATGATGGCTTTGTCCATCCCTCGGATCTGGCCGGGATCAAAGGCTCCCGGCAGGAAAAAGCACCGGATGGGCATCCTCTTCTCCTTCAGAAGTTCGCCCAGCGCGAACTGACCGCTGTCGCGCCCCGCATCTTCCGCAGCATCGGTCACAAACCGTTTCTCAAAATTCACTTCCAGGCACTGCTCCCGGCAGGCTTCGCTCTCCACCGTGATCCCCACCGCAAATACGATGACGCGTTTCTCGGAAAGCCCCTTGTACCAGTTCTTTGTGATCAGTTCAATGCCCTTGATGCCCCCGGCATAGATCCCGCCGCCATAGACAATGGTATCGAAGCGGGACAGGTCTTTCTTCTTGAATTTCCGGGCATCAAACAACTCAGCCCCCAGCTCGGAGGCGATCCACTCCGCGTACCGGCGAGTGGTCCCGTATTTAGAATAATAGATAACCGCTGTCTTACTCACTTGGCAAGCACCTCGATCAGATTATACATATCCATGTCCGGTTCTCTCTTCATCTTACCGGCATCAAAAAGATCGATCGGCACGATCTTCCCATCCTGGGTGCCGATGGCTTTGCTTTCCGAGTCCTCCGCCAGGAGGTCGATGGCTTTGGCCGCCGTCAATGTCGCCAGTAACCGATCCCGCATGGTAGGAGAACCGCCTCGCTGCAGATAGGACAAAACCACCACTCTGGTTTCCCGGTCTGTCTTCGCCTCGATGGTCTTCGCCAGCTCCTGAGAATCGACATTGGCACCCTCCGCCTTGATGATGATGCTGTGGAGCTTGCCGGCATTTCGTCCCATGACGATCTTGCGGGAGATGTCGTTGATGTCATACTCGATCTCCGGGATCAGGATGCTCTCAGCTCCACCGGTGAGACCCGCGTACAAAGCAATGTCGCCGCAGTGACGTCCCATGACCTCAATGATCGTTGTCCTCTGGTGGGAGGAAGAGGTGTCCCGGATCTTGCTGATGGCATCCAGCACCGTCTCTACCGCCGTATCAAAACCGATGGTCTCATCCGTATAAGCCACATCGTTATCGATAGTACCGGGAAGATGCATGACCCGCACCCCGCGCCTGGCCAGATCAATGGCCCCTCGCAGGGTACCGTCTCCGCCGATGGTCACCAGGTCGTTGATACCGAAGGTGTCCAGCACCGTCATGGCCCGCTCCTGTCCTTCTTCTGTAGTGAATTTCTCGCTTCTGGCAGTTTTCAAAATGGTGCCGCCCCGCTGTAGGATGTCCCCCACGGACCGACGTTCCATCTGCCGGATCTCCCCTTCCAAAAGACCCGCATACCCTCGTTCTATCCCATAGACCTCCATGCCGGCTTCGATGCCGCACCTTACTACCGCTCTGACGGCTGCGTTCATGCCTGGGGCGTCTCCCCCGCTAGTCAATACTCCGATTTTCTTCATGCTTCTACTCCTGTCACCTTCACGTTATCTTCTCCTGCAAGCTCGGTCAACCGGCCCAGTAGCGACTCCGACACCTTCACTTGCGTGTTGCTTCTCACGATCTTTCCATCCTGTAGGTAGACCAATACCGGTGTATCCCCCAGGTTGACCCGGAACATCCCTTCCAGGGTATAGAGCGCCTCGGTCTCATCGATGCCTGCAGGGATCCTGATCTTCACCATGGGTCCGGTGGGTGCGTGGGCTTTCTGCCGCGGCGCAGATGGTTCTGGAGAAACATAATCCTGCGCCGGCCTCTTAGCACCATCCCGCCTGCCCTCATTACGGGTCACATCCTCGGCTTCCTCCAGAGGCACGATGTTATCCGCCAGCAGTTTAGGAACCTCGCCCTCCTTGAAATTCAACTTGCCGCGCACGGCGATGACGCTGTCCTCGAACAGTACATCCCGGCAGCGGTCATACACGTTAGGGAATACGATCACCTCGGTGACCCCCTCCAGATCTTCCAGATCGATGAACGCCATCATCTTGTTATTCTTTGTGATGAGGTTCTTCTTACCTTCGATCATGCCACCCATGGTGACCACCTTGCCATCCCAAAGCCTCTTGCCCGTTCGGTCACCGCCTTCGAAACCGCCCTCCGCGATGCTCCCGTCCTCCTCTGTCTCAGGACGGACGGTCGCCGCCAGATCCCGGCTGGAGACCGTAGCATAGCGACGGATCTTATCCGCGTATTCGTCCAGAGGATGTCCGCTGATGTAGATGCCAAGCATCTCCTTTTCCAGCCCCAGCAGGATTCGGCTGTCAAAATTCTTCACATCCGGCAGCTTGCCGGTGGTATCTGCCTCATTCATCTCCGCACTGCTGATCTGGAAAAGGGAGATCTGTCCGGCTATGTTCTTACGTGCATCATTCTGGCGTGCCGTCATCAACTGCTCATAGACGGCCAGGTGGGCCGCCCGATTGGGGTTCAGAGAATCCAGAGCTCCTGCCTTGATCAGGCTCTCCATGGCCTTTTTGTTTACCAGACTCACATCCAGGTTATCAATAAACCGGAAAATATCTCCGGGAGCACCGTGTTCCTGCCGCGCGCGGATGATCTCCTCGATGGCCCCATCGCCCACGTTCTTCACCCCCCGCAGGCCGAACCGTATGTTGCCATCCACCACGGTGTACTTCCGGGTGCTGACGTTGATATCTGGCGGGAGAACATGGATTCCCATGGACTCGCAGTTGCGGATGTACCGGGAAGTCTGGGCGGTATCTCCCATGACGCTGGAAAGCAGTGCCGCCATAAACTCCGCCGGGTAGTATTTCTTCAGCCATCCGGTCTCAAAGGCTACCACTGCGTAAGCCGCCGCGTGGGACTTGTTGAAGGCGTACTGGGCGAACGTCTCCATGTCCGCAAAGATCGCCTCTGCCGCCTCCCGGCTGATACCGTTTCGAATGCAGCCCGGAATCTCCACGGTGCCGTCCTCCGCCACCTTGCCATTGATAAAGTACTCCTTCTCCCGCATCATTTCTTCGAATTTCTTCTTACTCATGGCACGGCGCACCAGATCGGAACGACCATAACTGTACCCCGCCAGATCACGTACGATCTGCATGACCTGCTCCTGGTAGACCAGGCAACCGTAGGTCACGTCCAGGATATCTGCAAGTTCTGGGGTCACATACTGGATCTTCTCCGGATGCTTTTTGTTTTCGATATACTTCGGAATGGAATCCATGGGGCCAGGCCGGTACAGGGAGATCCCTGCCACCACGTCCTCAAAACAGCTGGGCTTCAGATTCTGCATGAAACTGGTCATGCCTCCACTTTCCAGCTGGAAGATACCGTCGGTATTGCCGGCGCTGATCATCTCGTAGATTGCGGGGTCATCATATCCCATTTGCGAAAAATCCACTGTGACATTGTGATTCTCCCGGATCATGGCCAGGGCATCCCGAATCACCGTCAGGTTACGAAGACCGAGAAAGTCCATCTTCAGCAGCCCCAGTTCCTCCACAGTGGTCATGTTGAACTGGGTAGCCACCCCCTTATCACTCATGTAAAGCGGGACGTACTCATCCAAAGGCAACCGGGAGATCACCACGCCTGCCGCGTGAGTAGAGGCATGCCGGGGCATGCCCTCCAGTTTTCGAGACATGTCGATGACCTTGTGGACGTTTTCATCCTCCCGGTACATTGCCGCAAGATCCGGACTCATTTCCAGAGCTTTGTCGATGGTCATCTTCAGATCGAAGGGGATGGCCTTGGCGATCCTGTCCCCATCGGCGTAACTGAGATCCAGCGCCCGAGCCACGTCACGCACCACCGCCTTGGCTTTCATGGTGCCGAAGGTGATGATCTGTGAGACGTTATCCTCCCCGTACTTTCTCTTGACATAGTCAATAACCTCGCCTCGCCGTTCGATACAGAAGTCCACATCGATATCCGGCATGCTCACCCTCTCCGGGTTCAGAAAACGCTCAAAGATCAGGCCATACCGGATGGGATCGATATCGGTGATGTGAAGGCAGTAGGCCACCAGGCTTCCGGCTGCAGACCCTCTCCCCGGCCCCACCACGATGCCATGGCTCTTGGCGTAGTTGATGAAATCCCAGACGATGAGGAAATACTCTACATAACCCATGGATTCGATCACGGTAAGCTCGTAGTCCAGTCGTTCCCGAAGCTCATCGGTAACCTCCTGGTAGCGGCCCTCCAGCCCCTCTGCACAAAGCCTTCTCAGGTAACTCTGGGTGGTCTCCCCTTCCGGCGGAGCAAACTCCGGGATGTGATATTCCCCGAACTTGAACTCCACCTGGCACCGGTGGGCGATCTCGTAGGTGTTTTCCAGGATCCCCGGGATGTCCCCGAAGATCTCCCTCATCTCCTCCTCGCTCTTTAGATAAAACTGGTCAGTCGCGAACCGCATGCGCCGTTCGTCATGGATGTTGGTAGCGGTCTGGATACAAAGCAGGATCTCATGGGCTTCCGCATCCTCCTGGTTCACGTAGTGAACGTCATTGGTGCAGACCATGCGGATCCCTGTCTCCTCCGACAGACGGATCAGCTCCGGATTGATACGTTTCTCTTCCGGAAGGCCCTGATCCTGCAGTTCCAGGAAAAAGTTATCCTCACCGAAAATATCCTGCATCTCCAAGGCTTCCCGTTTGGCTCCCTCGTAGTCTCCATTCAGTAGACGATACTGCACCCTGCCCGCCAGGCAGGCAGAAAGGGCGATGATCCCCTTACTGTGTGACCGAAGTACGTCCTTGTCGATACGGGGCTTGTAGTAAAGCCCTTTGGTGTACCCCTGGGAAACGATCTTGATTAGATTCCGGTAGCCCTCGTTGGACTCTGCCAGAAGTACCAGATGCCCCTGATACTTATCCTTATCCGGATCCTTGTCCAGCATCCCCCGGGCAGCGGTATAGACCTCGCAGCCAATCACCGGATGGATGCCCTGCTTGCGGCATTCCTTGTAGAACTCGATGACACCGAACATGGCCCCGTGGTCGGTGATGGCCAGAGAATCCATCCCCAGCTCCTTCGCCCGGGCCACGATGTCCTTGATCCTTGCCGCCCCATCCAACAGGCTGTATTCCGTATGTACATGCAAATGTGTAAATGCCATGTATTCCCTCCAACATGTGTACGCTCTGGCGCGCCTCTATCCTATATTAACGCGATTCTCGTTGGAAAACAAGCCAAAAAGCAACGCAGCCACCTCACTGGTGACTGCGCCATAAATAAGTATTGTTGGCTTTGTGGCAGCTAGGCAGCTGCTTCTGCTTCTTCTTCGTCCTTCTTTTTGAACTTGAACAGGTTGCTGTGGCCCGCCAGCTGGATGGTCAGATACAGGATCACCATCAGGATGATTCCCTCGGCCAGTTCTGTCATAGCGGAGCTGGCACCGCTGAGGGTCAGTCCATTGACGATGACGGTGATGGACAGCGCACCAAAGATCAGCTTGTAGATCTTGGAACGCATACCGCCGCTGACCAGAACACCTCCCAGGAAGACGCCCATCTGAACCTTCATTTCCATGAAGTTCCCCAGTGTGGAGGAAGATCCACCTGTGGCAGCGATCAGGAGAAGACCCATGATAGCGGCCATGACGCCAGATATGATGAACGCGAAGTGGCGAACCTTAGCGGTGTTGACGCCGATGCTCTTCATGGTGTTCTCGTTCTCGCCCATACCCTTGCAGTAATACCCGAAACTCGTCTTTTCAAAGACGAACGCGATGATCGCGATCAGGATAATGGTAATGGCCAGTGCCGGACCGAACCCGTTGATGAACAGCAGGCTGTCTGGCAGATAGACCTGCTCCCAGGTCACGTTACAGACGTTCAGGAATCCACGCAGCCCCATCAGAAGAGCCAGAGATGCCATGAAAGAACTAACGTGACATCTGGATACGATGAATCCCAGGAAAGTTCCGGAAACCAGTCCGATCAGGAGGGCAATGACGATGGTCAGCCCTGCACCATACTGAGAGCCGTAGTAGGCACCTACGGTGGCTGCTACCGCTGCGACAGCACCGATTGACAGATCGCATCCGCCGGTGGCGATGACAAAAATGACACCCAGACCACCCAGGATGACCGGAATGGAATCGCGGATCACAGACTGGATATTGAAGGAGGAGAACAGCATGCCTCCTGAAGTGATACCGAACACGACCAGCAGTACAACAAGTGCAACGACTGGAAGCACGTCGATCAATTGGATTTTTCCACTGCTAAACATGTTTTTCATTATATCATCACCTGCACGATCGCTTCCTCGCTCAGCCCGTCGCTTCGCGATACTTCACCAGTAATTTTTCCGTTCTTCATGACCAGGATCCGGTCGGACATACCGATCGCCTCGGGCAGCTCGTCCGTGATCAGCAGGATCGCAAGTCCTGCCGCCTTCGCATCCTTCAGGCACTGGTACAGGTAGGCTTTGACGCCTACGTCTACGCCTCGGGTCGGACAGTCTACCACGAACAGCTGCAGGTCTTTCAGGAGCCAGCGGCCCATGTTGACCTTCTGCTTGTTTCCTCCGGACAGTGCGTCGATCTCCTGACGGATGCCTACAGACTTGACCATGAACTGTTCTCTGGCATCCGTGGATACCTGATCCAGTTTCTTGTTGCTGAGGAATCCCAGGCTGCCTCTCATCTCCGGAACAGAACTCATGGAGAAGTTCTCCCGGATGGATGCGTGCAGCATCAGCGCCTCGTTATCTCTATCTTTCGGTACGTACCCTACTCTGTGGGTCCATGCCTGGTTCGCCTGCTTGATCTCAAAGTTGTCCTGTACCAGAGTGACCTTACCGGATGTCAGATGATCCAGTCCGTATACAGCCTTTCCTACCTCGTGGATACCGGCATCGGACAGACCTGCCAGACCTACGATCTCACCGGCGTACACATCGAAGGACACATCCTGCAGTCCACTGGCCGTGGAGATCCCTTCCACAGACAGGATCTTCTTGTCGCCTCTAGTGGCTTCCTTGTCACTTCTGTAGTATTCACCCTCCAGGCTTCTTCCGACCATCTTGCTCTTCAGGCTGTCCTCATCCAGTGTCTTGCTTTCGACCGTTTCGATGAGCTCACCATCTCTCAGGATTGAGATGGTATCGCAGATCTCCATCATCTCCTCCAGATCGTGGGTAATCAGGATGACGGACCGTCCCATGGACTTGAAGTTCTCGATCAGTGCGTGGAGTTTCTTACGATTGTCCTGTGCCAGGGCCTGTGTGACCTCATCCAGGATCAGGATGTCAGGATCAGTGGAAAGAGCTCTCGCGATCTCCACGATCTTACGAACCTCCACGTTCATGTGCTTGGCATTTTTGCCCAGAGGTACCTGGGGCATGCCCCATTTCTCCAGGATCGCATTGGCTTCCTGGAAGATCTTCCTCATGTTGATGATACCGAACTTGGCAAAATTGCTCGTTCTGCCAAGGAAGACGTTGACACCTGCCGGAAGATCGCCGATGCAGCCCAGCTCCTGTACGACGATGGAAACGCCATGCTGCTGTGCATAAAGCGGGCTGATGGGTTCGTAGGTTTCTCCGTTCTTTTTCATGGTACCGGTGTCACTGCTGTAGATACCTGCGATCTGTGACAGCAGTGTGGATTTTCCGGAGCCGTTCTCGCCTGCCAGGCCTCTGACTTCTCCTGGTTTCAGAAAGAAATCAATGTCCTTGTTGGCGTGCGTCGGTCCGAAGTGCTTGTTCAGGCCTCTTGCCTCGAAAATATATTCGCTGCTCATTACTTCACGACCTCCTTTGTGTTCCGGTTAGCCAGGACACCGAAGATGATGACGGAAATACCCAGAACGGTCTCCTGCCAGGTTCCTGACGGAACGTTCATCAGCGTCAGGAAGTTGAAGATAGCCATAACGAACAGTGTACTTGCGATGACTGCGACGATGATGTTGATGTGCTTCGCAAGTGCCTGAGACAGGAGTGCGGCAGCCAGCGGCTGGAATGTCTGCGACAGACTTGCCAGACCGGTAACAGCGTTCACGGTACCCGCAAAACTCTCCTTCATGAAAGCGGCGGAGCCGACGAACACGCCTGCTACGACACCAGAGAGGATGACGGTCCTGCCCAGTTTGATACCCATATTCCGAGCGACCGCCTGATTGTCACCCATGGCGCGGATGTCCAGGCCGATGGTCGTACGGTTGTACAGGATGTATGCTACGATAAGTCCAATGATGACCACTACGAAGGCCAGCGGTGCGCGGCCCAGAGAGCGGTACGCAGACTCCAGTTCAACGACACGGAGTCCCATATTTAATCTTTGTTCGGAGTAGAATGAGGAAATTGCCTCGTATACCATCGTCAGTCCAAGACCTGCGATCCAGGAAGGGATCTTGGTGACCTGGAAGACGGTAAAGTTCAGTGTCATGAGGAGCACGCCTGCCACCATTCCACTGATCACGAGACCGGGATACCCAAGGGAATTTCCCACTGTGCCCGCCACGTTGGCAGCCAGTACGATGACAGCTCCGAGAGAAAGATCGATGAAGCCACTGGCAAAGATGAAGACAAAGGCCCATGCCGTGAAGGTCGGTACCGATGCGTTCACCGCGATGGTCTTCAGATTGGATGGCTGGAGGAATTTCCCATCTGTCAGCATGTTCATCGCGAACAGAACAGCGATGCACGCGACGATAACGATGAGCTTAACAGTCCAGCTGACCTTTTTTTCGCCTATCACAATTTACCTTCTTTCTTGTAGTGGGCTGGGATTCCCCAGCCCACTATGGTGTTTGCAAATAACGTTTCTGTCTGGATACTACTTGGAGGCTTTCTTGGCTTCCATTCTCTTCTCGAAGGTGTAGTCCTCGATCATCTTCTCGTAATCAGCCCAGGTAACTTTCGGGTTATATCTGTAGAGCAGGCTCTGCAGCTCTTCCTCGGAGAAGATCTCATTATTGATCCAGTTCTCTTCGAAGTCGTTTACGTTGTCCTTGGTGATCATGATGGTGTTCACGCCCTTGGTTGCAGGAGCCTTACCATTCTCGTCCTTGATCGGATGTCCATCCAGGTAGTTGATCAGGAGCAGGGAGGCGAAGGTTCCGCAGTAAGTTCCGGCACCACCGTTGGCAGCGGAGATTCTTCCGTCCTTGATCGCCTTGATGACGTTCGGGTCTACGTCAGTTCCGTAAACCGGCATCTTCAGTCCAGCGGACTCCATAGCGCTCAGAGCACCGTTGGAGTAGTCGCCGCCAGTACCGTATACGCAGTCAGCATCCTTGTGTGCAGCCAGCAGGTCACCGGACTTCTGAACAGCCTCGGAAGGATCGGCACATCTTACGGTACCCAGAACCTTACCACCCAGCTCCTCATAGTGCTTGGTGAATCCCTTGACTCTTGCATCGTGGTTGGTGTCACCAACAGCAGCAGCTACGATCAGCGCGGTCTTGTGTCCATCTTCCCATGCTCTGTCAGCGATGGCAGCACCAGTCTTGGTGTCGTCTGTGGAAACGGCACCTGCGAAGTACTCGTTCTCCTGGAACTTCTTGATAGTGTCCTCACTGGTAGGATACTTGTCGCCCAGAGCGAAAGGCTCCTTGGAGGAGGTCATCAGATCATTCAGGGAGTTGTACAGAGTGTCAGCAGCGCACCATACAACTACGCCATCAACGCCTGCAGAGATCAGGTTCTTAACGTCAGTGATCACGTTGTCAACTGTGAAGTTATCATTGGCAACCTTGACCTTGGAACCAGCGGTCTCAATGGCATAAGTGGTTTCCTTCTCGTTCAGGTCCAACGGATAAGCGCCAACACCGAAGTTGTTGTAACCGATGGTATAAGCCTTGTTTTCGTCTCCACCAGACTGCTCTTCTCCACCACCGGAGCTGCTGTTTCCGCCGCATCCGACCATGAAGACCATTGCAACTGCGATACACAGAGCAACACTCAGAAATTTCTTCATCATTTGTTAGCCTCCTAAAACAATACTTTCTCATTACCTTGTATAACTTGCCGGAAGCGATCCGCCCGGGCCGGCATCCGTTTGGATGCACCCCCGACTTGTTAACTTTATTATAGTTATCTGACAATTCCACCTCAACTCTCATTTTTCCGTTTTGTAGCGGCAAAAGGCCGAAAGAATGTGAAAGAATTATCAAATTTGCAGGGCGATGTAATATCCGCCGCTGATGGCCTGATAGATCTTCGCTACGTTGTTGCAGTCACCTGCGATGTAACTCTCGTCGACTGTCTCGCACAGGGCATCCACCGCATCATAGGGAGCGCGGAACCCAAGGGCGCAGACAACTGTGTCCGCCTGGATCAGGATCTCTTCGCCATCCCTCACACAAAGCACTCCTTCCGGGGTAATCTGTTTCACCATGGTACCTGTGTAGATCTCTGCGGAGCGCTCCACCTGAGGCATCAACCCTCCGCGGTAGAAGGAGTTGACCTCCTCGGCAACTTTCTCCTTCATCTCTATGATGGCCACCTCATGACCCTCGTCATGGAAGGCGATGGCCGCTTCGCTGCCCACCAGGCCGCCACCCATGATGGCGATCCTGTGTCCCAGCTTCTCCGGATGAAGTTCTGCCTCGATGGCCATGACCACGTTGCCCCCGTCCATACCGGGAATCGGCGGCCGCAGTTCATTGGAGCCGATGGCGACGATCAGCGCATCCGGGTCCATCTCTTTTACGTATGCCGGTGTAACCTCCTGATTCAGTATGACGTTGACATCGGAGGCTTCCACCCTGGCAGTCAACACGTTACACAGCCTCTGGATGTCCTGCTTGAACCAGGCTGCCCCTGCAGGATGCAGGTTCCCACCCAGACGATCCGCCTTCTCCACCAGCGTTACCTGATGACCACGGGCCGCACAGGTAAGGGCTGCCTCCATGCCGGCAGGCCCGCCGCCTGCCACCAGCACCTTCTTCTGTTCCCTGACCGGCTGGATCTCCTTCTGATAGAGTTCCTGTCCGGTGATAGGATTGACGGTACACTTCAACGTCTCGCTCTGCCCAGTCTCCGCAAAACACTCATAGCAGCGGATACAGGGGGTGATGTCCTCCGCGTGTCCACACAGGGCTTTGTGCGCGATATAGGGGTCCGCCAACTCGCCCCGGGCGATCTCTACGCAATCCGCCTGACCGCTGGCGATGATCTCTTCCATCTGTGCCGGATCGATCAGCGCGCCCACGCAGGAGACCGGACTCTTCACGTGTTTCTTCACCTCGGCGGCGAACTTCACGTTGACGCCTCTCTCGTAGAAGGAGGAAGGGTGTGTCCGGCAGAACAGCTGCGGATCCTCATGGTTGCCCACCGATACATTGATCAGGTCCACCTTGTCGTCTATGAGTTTCGCCACCTCGATGCACTGAGCGGTGTCCAGTCCTGCCGCGGACATATCATTCCCGGAAAGACGGATCTCAATGGGGAATCTTGGTCCAACCGCGTCCCGAACCGCCTGCAGGGCTTCCAGCATGAACCTTGCCCTGTTCTCCAAGGGACCTCCGTACTCATCGGTCCGGCGGTTCATCACAGGCGAAAGGAACTGGGAGAACAGCCATCCGTGGGCAGCATGAAACATGATCATATCGAACCCGCAGTCTTTCACCAGTTTGGCTCCCTTTCCATAGGCTTCTACGATCTCGGCGATGAGTGTCTTCGGCATCTCCTCCACATGCCCCTCCGGAAGATCCTCCTCGCTGGGCCCGTAGGCGGTCACATCCTTGCCGTAGTCACCACCTACGCTGGCCAGACCTCCATACTTGCCGCCGTGGGAAAGCTGGATGTTAGCGTAAGCCCCTGCATTGTGGATCGCACGGGTAGCCTCTGTCAGACTCTGCTTGACTCCAAAAGAATCCAACTGAAGCTGCTTGTTGTGAGATTTCCCGGTAGCCGAATGGACGATAGCTTCTCCATAGGTAACCACTGCCGCCCCGCCCTTGGCCTTCTCCGCCAGATAGGCGATCATCGCCGGGGTCATGTGCCCCTCAGCGTTGATCATGGCCGGGCTGGTGGGAGCCGCGATAATCCTGTTTTTTAATCGGATGTTCCCGATTCTAAGGGGGCTCATCAGATGTGGATAGAGTTCTTTTCCTGGATATTTACTGGCGCCCATTCCGTGCTCCTTTCGTTACTTTCTGACCTTCCACAGGTACTTTCTGTCTGTGCCATCTAGATAAGCGACCACTTCCTCGCCCATCATCTTGCCGGACCAGCTGTCCACATCGGTGGTGAGACCGGCCATGTGCGGTGTCAGGGTGACGTTTCTCATGGAGAGCAGCGGGTGGTTCGCCGGGATCGGCTCTACCCAGTACACATCCAGCGCAGCGCCGCCGATGGTGCCGTTCTGCAGAGCTTCCACAAAATCCTTCTGATCGATGACAGCGGCTCTTGCGGTGTTGACCACGATGGCGGTCGGCTTCATCTTGTTGAACCAGTCCTTGTTTACGATGCCTCTGGTGGAGGGCAGTACCGGCAGGTGGATGGAAACCACATCACTCTCTGCCAGCATGGTGTCCAGATCGACCGGCTTGGCGCCGTCTGCCTCGATGCGATCAGCGGGCATGTACGGATCGTAGGCCAGGATCTCCATGCCGAAAGCCTTGGCGCGGACCGCTACCTCGCGGCCGATGGCGCCGTATCCGGCGATACCCAGCTTCTTTCCATACAGCTCGAAACCGATACCGTAGTCAGTGAAGGGGTGCTTCTCGTCCAGCGGTCCCCAGGTGACGTTCTTCACATCCGGAACCTGGTAAACATCGTCCATGGGCTCGCCCAGATGCTCGCCCTTACGCAGTCCGGTAGCAGAGAGAGCCAGCTTGCGGGATTCTGCGATCATCAGACCCATGCAGAACTCTGCCACTGCGACTCTGTTTCTGCCCGGAGTATAGGACAGTTCCAGACCGGCTGCCTGGATCGCGTCGAAATCTACGGTGACCGGTGTTCCCTTGGCGACACCGATGAACTTCATGCCGGCCTCTACCCAGGCATTGATGGTGTCTGCACCTGCGACCTCGTCTCCCAGGACGATCATCTCGCACCCCATGCACTCTTCCTTCGTCTGCTCCTCTGTGACGTTGCCTTTGCCGTGCTTCAGTTCTCCACAGATAACGACTTCACAATCCTTCTCCAGTCTCTCGATCACATCGCCCGGAAGCGGTGTGCAAACAGCTACTTTTCTCATTCTCATTTTCCTTTCTTTATCACTAGCGAGGGCAAATATGAGCTTCGAAGGGGATTCCCCCAACGCCTTCTCTGTTCTGCCCCTACTTGTCAAACGTGTTTCTTGTAATAATAGGTATATAATCTCGATCCTGTCACCACTGTGCACAAAGCTTTGTCACTGTGCCTTCCGTTTCCAGAGGACCGCCAGCAGTCCTACGCAGAATATGCCGATGCTCCCGAGCAGATACGCCCCTGTGGTGGTCACCTCCCCGAAGAAGATGCGGCTCACTCCGCCGATCACCACCGGCGAAACGAACTGCGAGAGGCACAAAGCACATGTCATCAATGATGACGCCATTGGTGTCGAATCCTGATCCACCACCGTAGTCACCTCCGCCATGGCCTTGGCACAGTACACACTCTGGGAGTATCCACAGAATACTGCGCCCACCAGCAGGATGGGCAGATTGCCGGGGAAAAACACCAACAGCAGATAGCCGGCCGCCAGAGCGAACATGGCCACCGGAAGGGTGTACCGCCCGGTAATACGAGAGATTCGTCCCAGCAGCACCCCCATGAGGATCTGCGCCGCTGAGAACACACCGGTGATCATACCGGCCACCGCCGTGTCTCCCTTCAGTGCTCCTGCAAGATGCATGGACAGGTTGGTGGTGTACACAATGATGAAGAACCCTTCCGCAAACAGGAAAGCCGCCATCCGCCAGACCTCGGCATTCAATCGGATCCGCTTCTTCTCTCCCCCTTCTGCACGCTTCACCGGTACTTCCGGAAGAAGCAACAGGATGGCAAAGAAAGCCACAAACCCCAGGATACTCAAGTAATATGTGTTGTGGAAATCCGTCCTTCCGACGATTCCCGCCAACGTAGTGACCAGTACCATACCGGCCCCTACCGAGGCCCCTTGGACCCCCATCACCTGGACTCTCTCTTCCCCGTCGAAGAAGTCCGCTACCAAAGCTGTCACCAGGGACACCACGATCCCAAGCGCGACACCGTACAGAGCGCGAAAGAGAAACAGCGTCCAGAAACTGTCCGACAGCAACGGTACAAGCCCGGTCACCCCCGCGACCAGCGCCGCAAACAGAAAGATTTTTTTCTTGCTGATATACAGTGCCAGCCATCCGGTAAGCAATGCGACCACCACCGCCATCAGCGTCGGCACGGTGACCAACATCTGGATCAGGCTCACATCTACGCCCGGGTAATACGCATGTACACTGGAAAGAACAGGGGAAAGACTGTGCTGCAGTCCGTTGATCAGTGCGATAGCGAACACAGTCGCCACCACACGAGCCTTGATATTTCCAGTACGGCTCATCGTTTAATAGGCCTGCTTCATGATGTCGATGACATCTTCCTTGGTGATTCCCTGGCGCGGGTTGAATCCCAGAACAGGCTCCTTCAGTACGTCATCTGCCAGCATATCCAGATCTGCCTCAGAGATTCCCTGCTCCGAGATGGTCTTGATTCCCAGTTCCTTGGTCAGTGCCAGAAGTGCGTCACCCAGCAGATACTTATCCTTCTCGATGTCGCCGGAGGTTTCCAGACCGATGGCCTTGGCCAGATCCACCATCTTCTCCGGGCAGCTCTCTGCGTTGTATTTCATGACGTAGGGCAGCACGCAGGCGTTGGCCATACCGTGGGCCAGTCCAAAGTGCGCGCTCAGAGTGTGGGCGATGCCGTGCACCAGTCCCAGGTTGGCATTGGAGAAACTGAACCCTGTGATAATGCAGCCCAGCATCATCTGCTCTCTGGCATCCATGTCGTCCCCGTCCTTGCAGACCAGCGGTAGATTCTTGTACAGGATCTTCAGACCTTCCAGCGCGTTATACTCCGTCAGCGGGGTGGCCATGTTGGAGATGTAGCTCTCCACTGCGTGGGTAATGGCATCCATACCGGTGGCTGCGGTCACACTCTGCGGAACGGTTCTGGTCAGCTCCGGATCAGCGATCACATCGGAAGCCACGATATTGTTGTCGATGACCACGTACTTGACCACCTTCTCGGTATCGATCAGGGCGCTGACATTGGTAATCTCACTGGATGTCCCGGCTGTTGTGGGGATGGCGATGAGAGGCAGGCAAGCGTTCTTCACCATGTTCATACCACCATACTCCCCAATCTTGCCCGGGTTGGTCATCAGCACGTTGACTGCTTTCGCCAGATCGATGCTGGAGCCGCCGCCTACTGCCACAAAACCGTCCACCGACGCTTCCTTCGCCTTGGCAGCTGCTTCCTCAACAACCTCGTTGGTGGGATTGGGGATGACACCGTCAAAGATCACATACGGGATCTCCGCCTTCTCCACCTGTGCCACAACCTTGTCGGCGATTCCGGCAGCCTTCACGCCACCATCGTAGACGATCATCGCTGACTTCATGCCGTATCCCTTGATGATGTCCGCCAGATCCTCCAGCGCCCCTCTTCCAAAATCAATGTTGCTCTTAATAAAGAAATTGTAGCCCATTGCTCTATACCTCCGTCTCATTATACAAATCTCCCGGCGCAGGCCGGGAGATCTTCGGTTCTAGTAGATTCGATTAAACAGCCTGGTCAGCAGCGATCAGTGCCTGCATTGCTGCCACAGCCTCCTCCGGCATTGGCTCAAAGCATCCCAGCAGCTTTGCATAGAAGTTGGTTGTAGCCATCTCCTCGACGTATGTGGTAGCTGCCATAGCTGCCTTCATGTTCTTGCCGCAGCACATCATGCCGTGGTTCTTGATGACACAGGCCTTACCGTTCTCGCCCAGTGCCTCAACGACCTTCTCAGCAACCTCATCGGAGCCCGGCATGGTGAAAGGAACGATGCCAACAGGTACGAACTCAGCCTGCGGCGGAGTCACAGCCTGGATGCCACCGAACTTCTCCATCGCGGCGATGGTAGCAAACATGCCGTGAGTGTGCACGGTAGCGGTGACGTCCGGTCTGGCGTTCATCACGGCCAGATGCATCGGAACCTCAGAAGATGGTTTGAAGGGGCCGTCCAGCCACTCACCGGTCTTCAGATCAACGATAGCAATCTGATCAGCAGTCATATGGGTGTAAGGAACACCACTGGGAGTGATGGCCACAACAGGATCTGTGTCATCTTTCATGGCGATGTTGCCGGATGTCCCGTGGATCAGTCCCTGATCAACTGCCTCCAGAATAGCTTCCAGAACGATTTTTCTGATCTTTTCGTATTTCATTTGCTTCTTCCTCCTGATTTCACAAAACTTTGTCTCATTTGATGGTTCTATAGTAAACCATCTGTCTTTTTCCAGCAACCTGACTTTTTCCTCTATGAAGCGGAAAGAAAATCTGATATAATGATAAACAAACATATGGATAACAACAGAAAGGCGGCGATACCATGAAATCTCTGGATCTTTCTCTCAGACAGAAGAAACTGCTCCACACCTTGCAGCACAGCAGTGTCCCCAGGACCAGCTTTGAACTGGCCGATGAACTGGGGGTCTCTTCGCGGACCATCCGCAGTGACGTGGGGAAGATCAACAGCGAACTGGCTCCTTACGGCGCCTGTATCCAATCTCTGAAGAGCAAGGGCTATCTTTTCCAGGCCCAGGATCCCAAGCTGATCGAGTCGTTGAACCAGGTGAAGAATGCCTTCTTCTCCAAGGAGAACCGGGTGCGGTATCTGGCATTTCGGCTTTGTCAGGCGGAGGAACCGCTGAACCTCTACGACCTGGAGGATGAGATGTTCATCAGCCACACCACCCTGGAGCACGCCATCCGGGACTTCCTTGCTTTGTACTCGGAGGAAGCGCCCTACATCAGATTGATCAGGAAGAAGGATTTTGTTGAGTTGGAGAAGGACGAACTGAAGCGTCGTGCCATCCTGAACCAGTTGCTGCGGGAAAGCTGGAATTACCATGCCCGCCACAACGCCTATTATAAGGATGACTTCATCGACGATGATGTTCTGGATTTCATCATCGACACGCTTTCGTTCACGCTGGACAAGTACGACATCAAGATGGAAGACCCCTGTATCGTATCTCTGAACCTGATCCTGGCCATCATGTACTACCGCATCATCTCAGGTCACTTTCTGGCTTACGCACCACAGATCCCCAAGACGGATCCGGTCATTGCCGGTGCCACTAACGAGATTCTGGATGCAATGGAGAAACATCTGGAGGTGTTTATCGGTTCGGAAGAACGGGATGCCATCTACCTGCAGATCGCCAGCCACCGGGTGGTATCCACGGCGTATGTCGACCGGGACAACATCCCTGCTTACTTTGGCCCCGTCACCATCGAACTGACCGATACCTACATCACCAAAATCAAAGAAGAACTTCAGGTGGATCTCACTGACGACACAGATTTCCGTCTCACCCTTCTCCAGTTCTTCCAGACGCTCCTGCAGGGACACAACACCTTCTACGAGCAGTTTAGTGCGGACATGATCAAGCGCATCCACCGTATCGACATGGTGATCGCCTATCTGTTCCAGCCTCTGGCTGTGAAATATCTGGGCAAGGAACTGTCCGAGGTGAAACTGATCTATCTTTCCTTTATTATCGCTGGCGGGCTGGACCACTTCATCAAGCACCATCCGGAGAACAAGATCCGGACGGTCATCGCCTGTCACATGAACATGCCGGTGAGCTGGGCTCTGAAACGGAAAGCCCGCTATCACTTCGGTGATTATCTGGATATCGTGGATCTGCTCCCCGTATATAAGAAGAACTCCTATGACTTCACAGATATCGATCTGGTACTGACCACTGTACAGAAGAAGATCACAGACAACCCGGGCACCACCACCCTGTACATCAGCCAGTTCTTTGACAGCACCGACCATGAGGAAGTCTCCCACTACATCATGACCAAGACACTGACGCCCATGTACTCCAAGAAGGTCTCTTTGGATCTGCTGCTACAGAACGCCTGGTGGAACGAGGAAGAGGACTTCACCAGTGTGGACGTTCTTCTGCATCACGTCACCCAGCAGTTCATCGATGAGGGTGTCGCGGAGCCTTCCTTCCAGGAGGATATCCTGAAACATGAGAGGATCAGCACCTTTGCCGCCTTTCCGGGGATTGTCCTTCTGTATTCCCTGTTGCCCGCTCGCAGATCACAGATCTCCATTACCACACTGGATCACCGGATCACCTGGAACGCAAGCAAGATCCGGATCGTTGTGACCGCCGCGCTTACCGCAGAGGATATGCCCGCCATTCTGCGGCTGACCAACTTCCTCTACGAGGACGCCTATGATCAGGAGGGGATCAAGAACCTGAAAACAAAAGAGGAGATCCTGACATACGTCAGAAACTCCCCTCAACTTCTCTTGCAGCGAGACTAGAGTGTCGCCACTGTCTGCTTCAGTTCCTTCAGATCCTGATCCAGGTGCTGGTACATTTTCACGTAGTATGGGTAGAGCTTGTCGTAGACCTCTACCCATTCGTCTACCGGCTGGATGATTTCCTTGACACGGATCGCCCGGCTGGAAGCCTCCTCAAAGGACTTGAATACACCCACCTTCTTGCCGACGATCATGCAGTCTCCTACCGGCACATCCCCGGAATCATCCGCCAGGATGTAGACCGGCATCTTCAGCATGGAGGCCTTGATCATGTTCCATGTCCGACTCTTGGCACCGCCGCCACAGACCCGTATGGTCCTCGCGGTTCCCCCGGATTCCCGAATGGTCTCCATCACGTGACGCAGTGCGAAGGCTGTTCCTTCGAAGATGCTCCTGGTAAGCTCCGCCCGGCTGGTATCCATGCCCATCCCGATGAACATCCCCTTGGCATGGTCATTCCACAGGGGAGCACGCTCTCCCAAAAGATAGGGGAAGAAGTACAGCCCACGGCAGCCCGCCGGCGCCTCCAGCGCCAATTCATTCAGATAGGCAAAGATATTCTCTCCGTGCTCCTCGGCATAAGCCCTCTCCTCGGCGGCCATGGTCTCAATGAACCACTTGAGGGATGCTCCACTGGCCTGAATGGGAGCATCAAAGATCCATGGAACCCCATCGATGCCACAGGGTCTGGTGACTACCGGCACATCCGGCGCGCTGGCCTCGGTGCTCCCCACGAACACTAGCGAGGTGGTTCCGGAGGCCTCACCGGCCTCTCCCAGCCGGCTCATGCCGGTGGCGTACATGGAGGCCATAGCATCGGAGCATCCGGCGATCACCGGTATCCCTGCCAGAAGCCCCGTCTGCTCCGCGGCCTCATTGGTTACGAACCCGATGATATCATCCACTGGGCGCGGCGGTGGCAGAATGCTGTCCAGATCGATTCCCATGGCATCGCCGATCTCCCTGGACCACTTGTTGGTGGTTCTGTCCATGCACTGGGTGCGGGAAGCCTGATCGATGTCCGAGGTCTTCTCCCCGGTGAGCTTGTAGTTGATGTAGGAACTGCACTGCAGCAGGCAGTCCGTCCTGGCGAAGAGCTCTGGCTCGTGCTTCTTGTACCAGTAAAGCTTGGCAGGCAGGAACGCGATGGAGGGCTGACCTCCGATGATCTCTACGAATCGATCCCGCCCGATGGTATCCACCAGTTCCTCCAACTCAACGGAAGAACGTCCATCCTGATAGGTCATGGCGTTACGCAGCGGCTCACCCTGCTCATCCAATGGGAGCAGAGAGACGGTATGAGAGCTGACAGAGATTCCCCGGATTCTCTTCACGATTGCCTCCCCGGCCTTCTCCGTGATCTCGCGTATAATAGAGGAAGCGTTCTTCCACCACATATGTGCGTCCTGCTCCTGCATGCCGGGCCCCGGATTGATGAACTTGTTGGGACGGCTGGCCTCACAGACTACCACGCCATCCTCGCCCAGGATCACCGCCTTGATGTTCGTTGTGCCACAATCCATTCCCAGCAGGTAATTCTCGATCTTTTTCATTCTCTCTACCTCACTTATCTACTGCACCATTGGCAAAAGAGTTCCGACTGTCTGGAGAGTACGCCGGAACTCCTTACGTTGTTTTCACTGTCTCTACTATAGCACAGGCCCCTCATCGGCTCAACGCATGATTTTCCGCTTTCAAGCGGAAATCATCGACCTCCTCCCGCATTTCCTACGAGAACTTGCCGCAAACAAGCGGCAATACTCTGTTTGCACAAAGCCGGGCGTCGATCTATACTGAAAACACGATCACGTAACCGATACAACCATTTTGTATATACTATTAGGAGGTAATAACCATGAGCACCATGAAAGCTGCAATGATGTATGGACCTAACGATATTCGTGTAGAGGAGACCGCCAAGCCGGCATGCCCTCAGGACGGACTGATCCTGAAGATCATGGCTGTCGGGCTTTGTGGCTCGGACATCCGGAACCTGACCACCGACTCCAGAAAGGGCGATTATCCCTTTATTTACGGACATGAGATCGTCGGCGTTGTAGATGAGGTTGGTCCGGAGTGCACCAAGTACCAGGTAGGACAGAGACTGTTCCTGCACCCAGGCACTTACTGCATGGAGTGCGATTCCTGCGTCAGCGGCCACAGCGAGAACTGCGAGAACGAGCATGTAGCCAAACTGGCCGGAACCGGTGGATTCGCTCAGTACATCGCTGTCGGTGGCGAGAAGATCCACTACGGCAACATTTACGAGATTCCGGAAGGCGTTTCCTACGAGGCAGCCAGCCTGGCAGAGCCTCTGACCTCTGTCTACGCCAACCTGGACAACGTAGATGTGAAATTCCCGGACACCGTAGTCATCATTGGCGCTGGCCCCATCGGTGATTTCATGGCACAGCTGGCCAAGCTCCGCGGCGCTCAGAAGGTCATCATGATCGATCTGAACGACACACGTCTTGAGATGTCCAAGCAGTTTGGCGTTGACCACATCATCAATAACAGCAAGGTGGACGCGATCGAAGAAGTGATGAAGCTGACAAACGGCAAGGGTGCGGACAAGGTCATCTCCGCGACACCTGCTAACGCATCTCAGGCAGATGCCATCCATATGGTCAGAAAGGGCGGCATCGTCGTATTCCACGGCGGCGTTCCCAAGGGCTCTCTCACAGAGCTTGACACCAACCTGGTCCACTACAATAACATCTGGATCAAGGGACAGTTTGGCGCATCCTACGCTCAGTCCAAGGCAGCCTTCAACCTGGCGATCTCTCCGATCTTCCCGACGGAGAAGTTCATCACCCACATCCTGCCGCTGGACGAGATCACCCACGGAATCGAGCTGACCAGATCCGGAGAGGCCATTAAGGTCGTCCTCCATCCCTGGGACTAATTGCGATACACCCATATAAATCTAAAGAGGAGCCTGCTGAAGCAGACTCCTCTTTAGATTTCTTATCGGAATGATCATCTCTACTGACTCTCTACCGCTGTCGCGCTGTCGATCTGCTTCTGCAGTTCCTCCTTCAATGCCTCGTTATCGATGCCCCAAGGATGGGCTCTCCGACGATAGTGCCGTTTCTGTCCACCACATAGGTGGTTGGATAGCCGACGATCTCCTTTGTCAGCTTTGCGAGGTCGCTATCCTTGCTGACCCACAGATTCCTGTAGGACGCTTTCTTCTGATTCAGGATCCCTGCGGCTTCCTTGATCGCCTTTTCATCGCCACCAAAGGTATAAGTATTGACCCCGATCACCTCACCACCGTATTTTTTCAGTTCCTCATTCACCTCATTCAGTTCCCCCAGTTCGGCGAGGCAAGGCGGACAATCGCTGAACCAGAAGTTCACAACGGTGACGGAGTTTTGGGCAAACACACCACTGTTAATGTCACTGCCCTCAAGGGTCTTTCCTTCAAAAGAAGGAAACCTCTCCCGGGATGGCTCGCTGTCCGTTCCAGTCTCTTGATCATTGGAATTCTCTCCACTTTCGCACGCCGCCAGCGCAACTGCCATCACTGCGATCGCCATGGCGACCACGGCTATTTTCTTCATTGTTCTCATTTTCATCCCATCTCCTTTTCTCGTTCTCTAACGCCAAAACAATAACTGATCGCGTCTGTTGGACACTCCCTGATGCACTTGCCGCATCGTATGCACTCTCCATGATCCGGTGTTCTCGTGACATCTACATCCATCTGGCACACCTCACTGCACCGTCCGCAGGAGACACAGGCACTGCTGTCCACCCTTATTCTCAAAAGCGAGGCTTTGTTGCACAAAGCATAGCACGCCCCCAGTGGACAAAGCCACTTGCAGAAAGGCCGGAACACAAACACGCTCAGCAGGCAGATAGCCACCAGAAGCGCAAGCTTCCAGGAGAAAAGCAGACCCAATGTACTGCGAATCCCACTGTTTGCAGCCGCCAGTGGCAGTGCCCCCTCCAGGATCCCCTGGGGACAGAGGTATTTACAGAAAAAAGGAGATCCCACGCCGAATTCGTTCCTGATGATCGCCGGAACCACAAGCACCAAGACGACCAGGACGATATACTTGACGAATCTAAGTCCCTTGATCCTTTCTGTCCGCAGTTTTCGCCCAGGGATCCTATGCAGCAGTTCCTGAAACCAGCCAAAGGGACAGAGAAACCCGCAGACAAACCTCCCCATTAGCGCGCCTATGAGCAACAGTGTTCCCATGACGTAATAGGAAATGCTGAATCTCGAAGATCCGGCAACGGACTGCAAGGCGCCGATCGGACAGGCTCCGGTGGCCGCCGGGCAGGAGTAACAGTTGAGTCCAGGCACGCACAATGCCTTCGTCTGCCCCTGATAAATCTGACCTTTCAGAAGGTTCGGAAGATGGATATTGCAGAGGATGGTGGCGGCCGCCTGTATGAGAGACCGGTGCTTCACGATGCGATGTGCCTGTCTATTTTTCCTCTTATCCAATACCAACACACTCCAAACATATATTCACCGCCTTGTTCAGCACCGTCTCTGCTTCTCCCCGAAGGGCACCAATGGTGACAAAGGCTACGCCCACGAGCAGAAGCGTTATCTGCACAAATATACGATTCCTCTTCTTCATCCGATCAACCATGCCTTTCCTTAATCAATATCATACACGATGGAGATAAAAACGAAGTTAAAGAGAATGATTAACGCAGGCTTTTGGAATACTACTAGACGGGCGTGGTTCCTGCGCACATTCTCCTTATTGCGGAAAAAAATGGATTTGGTGGGCGACACCCACGGAAAACATGGGGAGTCCCCATCTTTTTCCTCCTTTTCAGCACAGACAGATCATGTCTCTCACACGTTCTTACGTTTTCGTCTCAAAAGGATCAGTGTTAATACAAATAAGATAATCGTGACAACAACAGCGATCAACATGTATCTGATCATATCCACATAGGGTTGCTCATCTTCTACGTAAGGAACTCTGTGGCCGCTGACAAGCAGACGGTGGGAGTTGACTCCGTAAGGCGTACAGGTGAGTAGTGTGACTCTGTCGTCCTTCACGTCATTCTGAACAGCATCGAGTTCATCTGGTTTCACTACCCGAATGCTATCCACCTGATAAGCCAAGATCTTTCCCACAACATTGATCAGAAACTGATCGCCCGCCTCCATCCTGTCCAGATCTGTGAAGAGCTTGGCTGTCGGAAGCCCTCGGTGCGCAGCAAGAACGCTATGAGTCCCTCTGCCACCTACTGGCAGACTCGTCCCATGCACATGACCGACCCCCTGCTGTAACACTCCCTCCGAGGTTCCATGATAGATCACTAGTCTGACGTTGATCTTAGGAATCTGTAGAAAACCCATTGCTCCATCTCCTATCGGGTTGAGAAGACTGTCATACACAATGTCTTTACGCACTTTGGCAGCCCCCTGGTTTTTCCCAAAGGAGTCTGTGATCACTGTGACCATGTGCTCCCGGTTATAAGCCCTTGCTTCCTTTAGCATGTGATCTCTGTCCTTTTCCGAAAGGGTTTCCATCATTGTCTCATATTGGTCAATCGACCTGTCGTTCTTGTATTGATTCCATGTGTTACAAAGGAAGGGATATAATAGAATACTGACGCCTCCCAACAGAAGAAGCCCGATGATCAGTTTGCTGATCAGCAGGCTTTTTCCTTTCCTTTTTACGGTGTTCTTCTTGCCCATCTTCGCTTCCCCACACGTATCAGAATGATCAAGAGGATAGCAGATAAGATACCTGCCAGTCCAAAGAGAATATGCTGGAGCGGGAATCTGTGATGACCCGGTGTGCTCTGTCCCGGATACTTAGTACGCTGGCCTCTTACGAGCAATCTCTCTGTGTTTTTACCATATGGCGTACAAGTAACCAGTGTAACCTGATCCTTCCCTTCTTCGATGCCCAGATCGGAACAATCCTCTGGATCCACAGTCTTAATCTGGTCAACCGCATAGGCGAGGTTTTTGCCCTCCACATACAGGTAGATGAGGTCTCCTTTCTTCACCAGATCCAGATCGGTGAACATCTTGGCACTGGGGAGACCTCGGTGAGCCGTAATGACAGCATGCGTACTGTCTCCTCCAACCGGAAGACTACTGCCGAAGAGGTGCCCTGCCCCCTTCTCCAACACCGTTTTATCAGTATAATGATAGATGGGCAACTTTATGCGGATGGAAGGTACTTCGATACAGCCCATCATGCCATCCTGCATCCGATTTAGAAGTCCATCGTATTCACTATCATGGAGAATGCCCTCTCTTGCAGAGAATGTTTCAGGAGGGACCTGGCCAACCAATCCCTTGTTATACAACTGCGCCTTTGCGATTTCTTCCTCGCTGTCTGTTGCCTTGGCATTCTTCGTTTCCTTCATATACTTTTCTATTGCCTTGTCAGCTTTGTACTGATAGAAGCGATTGCTGATAAAAGGATAGAAAAGAACAGACAGCCCTGCGATGAGCAGGGCTGCCACTGCCAGGTTTCGTTTCCAAGCTGTTTTCATGTTCTCATTTTCTATTAGTTATCTCTGGCTTCTCTTCTTCTGTTGTAGACATACACTACAATGGCAAGTCCGATCAGGATCAGACCGGCTGCGATGTAGAAGTAGATACCGCTGCCGCCTGTGCTAGGCAGAGCTCCCGCCTTGTAGTTGTTGAACAGGGAGGTGTCACCTGTCATGTCTACGGTAGTCTCCGGTCCGGAATTGTTCGCTGTATAGGTCGTTGTGTTCTGACCATTGATGGTGATGGAATAGGACTTCAGCGTTCCGTCTGTATTCAGTTCCGCCTTGATGCTGACTGGAACCTGAGTGGAATCCGTCTTGTATCCGGCAGGCGCCTGCAGCTCCTTCAGGTAATACTCACCAGCATCCAGTCTCGTGAAGGTCATGAGACCATTTTCATCAGTTTCCACTTCGGCAATCTTTTCGTCATCGCTACTCCTGAACAGGCCGAACTTTGCTCCCTGCAGAGGAGTGGTGGTTGTAGTGGAGGAAGACTCCGCTGTGATCAGCTCTCCTGTGGTGGCGTCTACACCTACCTTGACGATTTCTTTACCGGTCATGCTTCCAAATACATTTCCGTCGATATCAAAGGTGTAGTGATAGGTTGTCTTATCCTTGTCTTCTGTCGTTGTCGGAGTGTTGGAGTACTCGATCGTCGCCTTATTGGTGTTGGCATCAAATCCGCTGGTAGCCTGCGCATTCAACTTGGACTTATAAGTAACTGTGATCGACTTTGCGGAACCGCTGAGAAGGTAAGCCTTGCTGAAAGCGATCTTGAAGGTCTTTCCAGTCTGTTCCAGCGTGTACTCATTTCCTTCTGTCAAAGGACCGTTAGCATCACTCACAACGATATTCGTAGGATCATCCAAGCCAGCACTTACGGTATCGGAGATCTCAAACATAAGATGCTCATTGTCATAGGCAGCCGAGTAAGCAGGGATGGTAGTTGTGATCTCAAAGGAGACCTCGTCACCTTCCTTCAGGGTGTCCCCCTGTGTGGTGCTATCCCCAGTAACATTATCGTTTTCCACCTTTCCGGTGATCTTCTTGTCGACGGACGGCTTGGTTCTCTTGGCGTAAGCGGTTTCATCGCCAACCGTGAACTGGCTGTCCGCATTCACACTGCCGCCATCTAACTTTCCATCGTTATCGTAGTTCACACTGATGATCATCGGGTTGTAGACAAAATCGCTGTCCGCCTTTTCTACCAATACCAGGTACATACCTGCCTCCAGGCCAGCCTTGGTATAGTCAACGACAGCCACTCCATCACTGGTCGTCTCAACCGTTCCTTCCTCCATGTCGATGGCAGTCAAACCGGATGTGTTGCTTGCAAGCGCGGTGATCTCTGCCGCAGTCGGTTTTGTGGGATCTGCGATAGAATTTTCAACAACAGCTTCCCAGTCTCCATCGGCCTTCTGCTTGACGATCTGATAAGCCTTGACTGTCGCGCCCTTTTCGATGCCGCTGGCAGTGATCGTTCCATTGTTATCTGCGAACGCAGAAACAGGGAGCATGCAGACCATCACCAAGAGGGACAAAACCAGTACGAGCAGTTTGTTCATTTCTCTGTTTGTACGTGTTTCCATTTCCTTTTCCTTTCTTTGTTATTGTAATAACTGACACATTTTTATCTATTACATCATTTCTACGATCCCCTCCTCCGTCTATAAAATATGATCAGCAGACTCAAGGCTGCCGCCGATAGAATCAGCAGAACTCCATAAAAACGTAGATTGGAGGGGTCTCCGGTCTTTATATTGTTCGGCGTATCCTTTTTAGGAGTATCTGGCTTTTTCGGTTTTTCCGAATTCTTTACACCAGCTGCCTTGGGACTGACAGTTACTACATATCGCCACTCGGTCTGCCCTGTCGCTTCGTTTGTTACCGGCTGTGGCACAGACGCCAGGAAAGGATCCGAGGAATATCTCTTTCCGGATAGATTCTTCTCTGCTGTCTGCGCAATCAGATACATACCAGGGGACAGATCACTGAATACCAGCCTGCCACTGCTGTCTGTCTTTCCACTGATGGTCTGCGCAGTTCCGGAAAGCACCATACTATACAATCTTTTCGCCAGGCTACCTGACTCTCTAGCGCTCAAGTCGTTTGGAAACCCTCCTTCGGAGGAAAAGTCCCCAGTAAACGTGTATTTTGCGCTACGGTCCTTCACACTCAAATCAGCAATCTTGCATAGAAGGAACTCGGTGTCTCTGATCGGCGTGCCGCCATAGGTGTATTCCACAGTCAGAGAGTGAGGTATAGAGGCGTCGATATCCGGCACATCATTGACAGGGGATGCCGCAAAGACCCCTTGTGGCATCAAACTGACTGAAAGAGCCAACACAGCCAGAGTCTTCAGCGCCATACGCCCTCGTCCACGTCGGGACTTCCGTCCTTTGCCGATCAACGCAAGTGCCAGTACAATCATGAAACTCCCGAGGAAGACGAACAGATAAGTTCCACTCCCACCAGCATCAGGAAGCCTGTAAAGGATTTTCTTGTTGGTGATCGTGATCGTCCCTTCCGATATCCCATCGTTGTTGGTATATACCGGTGCTTCGTAGCCCTCCAGGCTATCAAGCTCTTTAACCCTGTATTCGTATACATGGTCTTTCTGTTCTCCCAACGCACTGTCATCACTGCGCCAACGCTTGGTCCACTGATTACCTTGGTTCAGGGTAAAGGCGATCTCCTTGCTCTGGTTCGTTGTCTTGTCGGACTGAATCAACGCTGCCTGTATGGAATCAGGCATTCCCTCTGTCATATCGGATCCAGCGGCATTCTTCCAGAGTTTCTTGACGATGATCTCACGTAACCGTACATTGGTGACGGTAACCGTGCCTCCTACTGTTCCATTCCCGGTATAGGAGGTGGAATAGCCTTCTACAGGTAATTCTTCGACGTAGTAATAATAGGTTTTGCCATCGGGACTTGTCACATCAAGGTTGTCCCATGTATATTGCCATTGATTCCCTTCGGTTAGTTCAATCTCGCCGTTTACTTTCTCAGCATCCTCTGGCCTGACACTGGGAATCTCGGGTTCTACTCCTGGTTCAGGCTGCTCCGGCGCGGTGACCACTGTTCCCACGGACAGTGTCGCGGCCACAGACGGTACAGAAGAATTCTGTGGGTAATTCAGATACCCGATTAATGTGATCCGAATATCCGTTTCACTCGTTATATTTTCAATATCATACGTGGTATGAAGCGGAGGATACTGCCCCCAGCGTCCTCCGATGAAGCACTCCTGAGTTGCCCGTCCAGACACTGAAGTAGGCGAGATCTCGTGTCCATTAACCATGACGGAATAGATTCCCGCTTGCCTGCTGTTGGTGATGTCCAGATCAAGATGCAGTTTTCCTCCAGACACAACGATCAGACTCTTGGAGAGATCCCCCTTTGTAAGGGCGGCTGTATCGGTATTACTTCCATTACCTCCTCCAAAATACTGCGTTGTAATGTTGACCGGGATACTGGCACCCGTAGTTCCGCCTCCTGATGGAACTGTCTCAATTTCACTTCGGTAAAGCTGCACTTTGATGACATCTGGCATGTTCTCGGTAAGGGGCGTGCCGTCCTCGTTGTACCATTTCTTTTCAACATGTACTGAGGTCTTCTCCGGCTTCTTGTTGCTAACCTTCAGGTCGATTCTTGTTGCTCCCTGTTGAGTTACCGACGCAAACGCATCATCAGTATCTACCAGGGTAGCATTTCCTGTCGAGTCTAGTTTTAGCGTGATTGTCTTGTCAGAAACAGATGGATACGCCGCCGGCGAACTCGTCTCTTTCAGATAATAGGTCTGGTTCGCCGTAAGTCCATAGCATTCGATGATTCCCTCACTGTTTGTCTTGAACACACTCTTTGGTGTGCCTTCACATTCCTTGTTATCATAAAGCATGGCAGGAACTGTGCATGCTTTGTCCCGGTAGATTGAGAACTCTGCATCCGGCAGAAGTGTGCTCGGCTGATCCGCATCGGATTTGACAAGTTTGAGCTCATATCTCGGAGCAAGATTAAAGTAGATCGAGCAGTTAGACCAAGAGGAACCACGCTCCAGATAATAGATTGTGAGTTTGTGGTTGCCTGATGCTATGCTCTTAAGGGTTGTGGTATCTGTTTTCAGCAGTGTTTCAGTTCCATTGTCCCGCACATTGTAGTACTTGATCTCACCTGTAGAGAAGTTGATGTCACCGGCACTTCTCTGATGAATACCCCCAAGATCGAGCACCAACTGATCATCTACAAAGACCCATACATCATCGTCACCGCTGAAGTAGAATCGCATATCTTTCTTCTCAGCGGACTTGTTACAGTCGCCTCCGTTGCTTCCAACGTCATCCGGAAGGAAGAAATCGATGGATGTCTTCATTCCGAACCAATAGTCGGTCTGGCCTGTTTTCTCCTTCACCTCACCCTGTTCGAAGGGCATGAATCCCGGCCTTTTGTTTCCGTTCATCCAAGTGTTGAACCCTCTGTTCTGCCCCTGAATGTTCTGTACATCGTTGTACACATAGAACCGACCGGCAGTCTGGTTGTAGTCGGCCCCATTGTAATCACTGTCGTAGTAGAAGTAGCCTTTTCCAAACCCCCGACTCTCGGTGCTTCCTGTTTCATCGTGGAGAAACAGATTGTCTCCTGTTCCCAGATACTTCTTGCCAAGCCCATCCTCTGTGTCGAAAAGATCCTTGATCAGTTTATCATTTTGAGAGGATATGATCCCACTCGTGACCATGTGCCCACTGCTATCGTTATAGGCATTCCGTCCTAAAGTCAGATTACTGGGAGCACCAAGGGAACCGTATCCTGCAAGATTCTGGTTGTACCAGTTCATGAAAAGGAAACTGTCCCCACCCTGATCTCTCCAGTTTTCGTTATGGGTATTGCCAATCTGAATACTATTCAGCGATGCCCCATGGGCGGTGTTGAACAACTCATTGTAGTCAAATACATCGGTATGGACAAAACTCGTCGTGTCCGCCTGCCCATTTGCCAGAGTACCATTTTGCTGCAGATCATAGCTTTTCAGGATCCAGTCTGCATAAAAGACCGTATCCTGGCTCACTGTCACACTGGTTCCCGGAGCATACCATTTTTTCGATCTGACGTCATACCAGCCGTTCAGCTTATACTTATTATTATTTCCTGCGTTGGTCGGCAAGGTAATGGTTCCATTGTTATTTGTATATGATCGTACGTTCGTGGCACCAGCGACCAGGGAATTTGTCGTCCCCAGCCCCAATGTCCCGTCAAACCAGACACTATACTGTTGTGCAGGCGCGCGCAAGGGTGCACGCAAAACATTCCCCTTGTCTTCCTCTGCAGGGGCTTCTGATTCTTGCTCAGTCTCTTCCACTTGTTCCTGTGGCTCGTTTTCTGACGTCCCTTCTGTATTCTGTGTATCCTGTTTATCCTGGTCTTGCACATCTTCCTCTGAACTATCTGTTGTAGCCTCCAGGGCGGGACTATCGGAAGGTTCCGTCTCCGCAAATGAAAAAACAGGGAGTGCCATGTTCCCTACCACAAGTGTTATTGTGACGAACAGTAGCACAACAAGTTTTATCACATATGAAATAAAGTGGGTATTCTTCATATCACCGCTCCTTAACGATTCAATACTCCCTCATATATAATCCTTATTTATGTTTTCTATAGGATACCCTCCCCACGCTAACGCCCTGCTAACGTTTTTAAGCCTTTTTACATATTTTTAAAAATTTTTTTCATTTGTCACAATTCCTTTGTGCAGAAGCACACCCTTGCTACGATCCGTTTCCCACAACTTATTTCGGGTCGGAATTGTTCCCAATAATTTTCCTGATGGTCGCCTGGAAACCAAAATCGTAATAATCACGGTTTTCTGTATCCCAAAAGGCCATTTGGATTATTTCTATTCCAAAAGACTCCAAGATTCTGAACCGGGATACCAAAACCCCGGATTTTGGAGAAATCTGTATCCCAATGGTCATGGATCGTGTTCTTGGGATATAGAAATAGCTCCATTTACCCCTCTGGCAACCGGACCATCTGACGACCGCATCCCCGGCAACCGCTCCCCTTTGTGAGCTGCCCCTTCGCACAACCGGTAGCCGACACACAAAAAACAGCAAGATCTCCATCTTGCTGCCTGGTGTTCCGATCCCTTTCCAAACAGGTATTCAATCCAACCCGTATTCCTTCCTCACGATACTCGCAAGATACTTTTCACCCCAACTGTACTCTGTCAGAAATTCTCCGTGAAACGCCTCGTGATTTCGAACATTGTCATCCAACCACCGGTAGTAATCGCAATCCACCATGTCCGCATTGATCATCTGTCCTCTGTCTGTGGTGATCAGAAGATCTGCGATGCCTTCCTTGGCCAGCGCCCTTCTCAGTCTTCTCAGCGCGTTATAGTAGACCCCCATCTGCTCATGTGTACAGGTTCTGGTTTCCCAGAGCGTGCGATAGATCTGCTCATTACTGATCTCTCTCCCTCGCCTTGTGATAAGCAACGCCAGGATCTCCTTGGCTCTTCCCACCAGCTTGACAGGCCTGTCATTTTTCTTGACCACGAACCTGCCAAAGGTCTGCACATATATCACTTTTCTCTGCCGAAATTCCAGTATCCTCAGATTCTCCATCATCAGATCGAGAAGTTCTCTCGTATATGGTTTCAGCAGATAATAATCTACTTTGATCCTGTTCGACTCAGCAATGTACTCCTCATGCGCCGTCACAAAAACGATCAGGATCCCGGCGTTGATCGCGCGCAACTCTTTTGCAAGATCTACTCCGTTAATTCCGGGCATCTCAATGTCCAGAAACGCAGCTTCCACCGGGTTATTTTTCACATAGGTAATCGCATCCTTTGCGTTGTCAAAACACGCTTTGATAGAAAGGTCCTCGATCCCATTGCTCAGACGTTCAAACTTTTGGATCATCAACAGCTCATCATCGACAACAATCGCTCGCATTCACTTCTCCTTGTAGTCAGATTATCTCCATCAGAAATTTCCAGATACTGGATATTTCTGTATTTCTAACGCATTATCAATCATTTAGCTATATGATACACTTCTCTTACTAACGTCCTACTAACGTTTTGCCTTTTTTAGCCAAAAAGATTGAAAAGAAACTGCGGCAGCGATATAATAATAGTAATATCTTTGTAATAAAGAGGCGATCAATATGTGTACAGCAGCAACCTATAAAACCCATGATTTCTATTTTGGAAGAACATTTGATTACGAATTCTCGTACGGAGAAGAGGTCGTAGTCACACCGAGGAACTACGTATTCCCCTTCAGAAGAAAGGGCGTGATGGAATCCCACCACGCAATGATCGGCACTGCCTTTGTTGCCGGGGACTATCCCCTTTACTACGAGGCAGTGAATGAGAAGGGCCTGGGAATGGCAGGGTTGAATTTTGAAGGGAACGCCTTTTATCCTGAGGAAGCAATGGGCAAAGACAACGTGACTCCGTTTGAGTTCATCCCCTGGATCCTCGGCCAATGCGAAAGCGTCCGAGATGCGCGCATTCTCCTGGACCGGATCAATCTGGTGAATATCCCCTTCAGCGAACAATTGCCTCTGTCGCCGCTGCATTGGATTATTGCAGACAAGGAGGAAGTGATCACAGTAGAGTCTGTCCGGGAAGGTCTGAAAGTCTATGACAATCCCGTAGGCGTGATGACCAACAACCCGCCCTTTGATAAGCAGCTTTTCAGCCTGAACAATTACAGGCACCTGCAGACGGCAACACCGGCAAACACCTTCGGCAGCATGCTCGATCTCGATGCCTACAGCCGGGGCATGGGCGGAATGGGATTGCCTGGCGATCTCTCTTCACAATCTCGATTTGCCAGAGTCGCCTTCACAAAGCTGAATTCCCTTTCACCGGAGGACGAAATGTCCAGTGTCAGCCAGTTCTTCCATATCCTCGAGTCCGTCGCACAGCAGCGCGGCCTCTGTGATCTTGGTGAGGACAAATACGAGATCACCATCTATACCTCCTGTTATAACACCCGGACAGGAGTGCAGTACTACAACTGCTACGACAATCATCAGATCTCCAAGGTCGATATGCACAAGGAAGATCTGGATGGAAGCACACTGGCCCGCTACCCGCTCATCACCAGGGAGCAGTTCAACGAGCAGAATTAATCAAAAGTAAAACGGTTGCACCCGGCGTCCCCGACGCCTGTGCAACCGTCTTGTTTATTTCCTGATCACGACGATGGTTCCCACACGGACCTTGCCGTATAATTTCTTGGCGGCCCAACGCGGCATGTTGACACATCCGTGGGAGCCATTGCCCTTGTAGATCGATCCTCCAAAGCTGCTACGCCAGGACGCGTCATGCATGCCATAGGAGTTGCCGATAAAAGGCATCCAGTACTCAACATAAGAGGAATATCCGGGCCCCTTCAGTGTGACTCCCCTGGCCTTTCTCCTGACGCGGAACTTCCCTCTGGGGGTACTGTGGCCCGCTGATACATTTCCGGTAACGACCCTGCATTTCAGTTTCTTCTTCCCGTGCTTGTAATACGATAATTTTTGACTGGAAATATCGATCAGCACGTAGCTATCGTAGGGATAGGGACTCTTCTTGTATTTCCCGATCGCGATCATGTATGCTGTTTTTGAGATTGCCCCAGTCTTCTTGTTCGGATGGACCTTTCTCTTCTTGTATTTGAATGTGTGTTTCAGAATCGCTCCATTCGATCCGGCGTAGTAGTATTTCTTATTCCATTTTACGAAGGTTCCTGTGGCTATCCCTCCGTTCTTCCTGTTGAAATACTTATATCCATTCGCATTCACAAAACCGGCGGTCTTCTTCAGCGTGAAATCTTTATAGAAAAAGTAGTATTTCCTGTTCCACCGAAGGAGCCCGGAACGCAGCGCTCCATTCCCGGAAGCGAGATATGTTTTCCCATTGACCGCAAACAGACGGTTGGTCACGATATAGCCACCTGACTGGACATAGTATCTCTTCCCTTTGGCACTGAGGAATCCGGCTGTTGTCCGGATCGTGCCTGCCGAATCGGAAATATAGTAGCTATCTCCTTCAAAGCGTATTAGTCCGGGAGATGTCACAATCGTTCCATTCTTCAGAATGTACTTGTGCTTGTTGACACCAAGGATCCGGTTCCCCTTCAGCACATTCCCGTTTTCGTCCGCGAAGTACAGCTCACCGTCCACCTGGAAAAAACCGGTCACCGGCTGTCCGGATACGTAATACTGCCCCTTGTCCTCGCTCCAACCATCCGGTATGACATCGGGTTCTTCCTCGTTCTCGTATGTTCCTTCCGCAGGGATGTTTGCGCCCTCCTCAGGCGAAGTCTCTGCCCAGACAGCTATCGTCATGGATGCAGCCATGATCATCACTGCCAGTAAGATCAATACTCTCTTCACTAAACCATTCTCCTCTTTCTCAATTAACTATCAATTTCGTACGGGTGACACCCGTTTAAATGATAATACAGCATCCTTTTGATGTCAATTCCCAGTTCGCGCGCCCTACTCCAACAGTGCGGTCTGCATCAGGTAGACCTCCTCCCGCAGTCTCCAAGACTGCTCCTCCGTGATGCTTCCATCTCTGCGGCATTCCCGGATCTTCTCCATCTCGATCTGCATAGCGTTGGCATCCGCCTCGTTGTTGAAGGCGAACGCCTTACGGAACTGTTCCATGGTCCGGTTCAGCATCCCCTCCGGAAGGCTTTGTCCCATCGTGTGGACAAACACATCCACCTCTTCCAGTTTCACTTCCTGGCCATAGTTGATGCGGCCCCACAGGGACTGAAGCGCGGCTTTGTGCTCCTCCAGAAGAACGCCTGCCAATCTCGCTCTCTCCGGATCCTCCTCCCGGCAGATCCCTTGCAGATAGCGGATCGCCGTATACTCCAGGTCGAGCGCAAACACCACCGTATCGAAGTAAACCCGCGCCTTCTTCTCATCATCATAGTCCATCACCCGCCGCTTCCAGCCCAGCAGTTTCAGCATGAGCCTTCCCTTGCTGGTCTCAAAACGCGCGCCCACGTTCTCCGCCCCGGCAAAATAGCCGATGGACCGGCGGATCGCAGGCAGGATGGAATAGTAGTCCAGACGCTGACTCTCGGGGATGTGCGTGGCCTCCCTCTGAATCTCGTCTGCTCTGGCCTGCTGTACATCCAGGACCTTCATGATCATGTCACCAAGCTGCCGGCCACAAGACTCCATGGACAGCCGCTCCCGCATCAATCTCACGCGATACCTCATGAGCGTCAGCCGGAAGGCCGGTGTGAAGTCCTCGTCCGCATAGGTGTCAAGCAAGTCTCGCATTTCCTTCACCGTCTTCTCCAACACCAGAATGCGCGCCTGCGAGAGGGCAACCTCATCCTCTTTTCTTTCTTCTTTTGGAGAGATCATCGGGAGCAGGAAATTCGCCAGTAGCAATGTGCAAAGGATCACACCGGAGGTAATAAAGATGATCTGGCTCCTCATGGGCAGCGGGGACCCGTCGTTCATGGTCACCGGCAGGGTCAGGATGATAGACAGTGTCACTGCGCCCTTTGGCCCGGCCAGTGTCGTGACCAACGCCTGCCTGAGCGTGCTCCCCACATGGGCGATCCCTCGTTCGCCGGTGATGCGATCTCTGGTCATCAGTTCCGTTGCGCCGACCCAAAGGAATCGGACAGCGATGATGACGCTCGTCACCGCAATCACTGTTCCGATCACAGTCTGCGCTGAGAGGTTCTCGATCAGTCTCGTCTCCATCACCTTCGGCAGTTGCATGCCCAGCATCACGAACAGGAAGCCGTTGATCAGGTAGATGATCACCTCCCAGAAGCTGTTGGATACCATCTGCTGCCGAGCTCTCTCCGGTGACTTGATATTCCCTTCTATCTCCTGCATCATCAGTCCCGTTGCCACCACCGCCAGAATACCACTGACGTGCAGTTCCTCCGCAAACAGGAAGAGCAGGAAAGGTGTGAGCACCTCATAGAGCACATGGGTGGTCGTGTTGACGAGACCGATGCCGCGCAGGCGATTCATTCCGTGCTTTAGCACATAGCCCACCGCCATGCCCAGGGCGATCCCACCGAAGAACAGCACCCCAAAAGAAGCCGTCGCCTCCTTCGCCGAAAACGCGCCCGTCAGTGCCGCTGCAATGGCGAACTGGAAGGACACCACGCCAGAGGCGTCGTTGATCAGCGCCTCTCCGGACAGTAGGATGGACTGGCGCTCACTCAGGTGGATAGTGGATCCCATGGCCGAAACTGCCGCCGCGTCCGTTGGCCCCAACGCTGCCGCACAGGCAAACGCCGCCGCCAATTGAATAGACGGGATGATCTGGTGCAGCACAAAGCCCGTCGCCACCACGGTGGCGATCACCAGGGGAATGGCTATAGAAAGGATGGACCACTTGTTGTTCCACAGCGTGACCCGGCTCACCTCTCTGGAGTCCCTGTAGAGGAGCGGCGCGATGAACAGCACCAGAAACAGTTCCGAGTCGATATTCACTCCTCCTAGCGACGGGTAGATCAACGCGACGATCAGCCCCGCCGCGATCTGGATCAGCGGAAGGGATAGATGCGGGATCAACTGATCAAGCACCGAGGTGAACATGACGCAAGCCAGTATGATCAATATAAGTGCAAACAATTCCATAGGGCTTCTCCTTCGTTTGTATCTTCTCCTATTCTACCTTGATTGGGGTGTAAAGTTAAGATTGCAGCCAGTGCAGTGTGGAAGATAACCAGCCGACTGGCAAGTTCAGCATCTGTCTCCCCCTAAAGTCCTCCGGATAATAAGGGGACAGGGAAGCCGCCGCCTATAGCGGGGGACATCTGGCGCTCGTAATAAATACTCACCTCTTGCATACTGTGTTTCCTCTTCAGATTGTTCAAGTGGATATTTCAAACTGTTCAGAGCCAAAATATCCACACGATATCCACTCGATCAATTCAGGTCAATTGATTTCTTTACTGCACGGGATTTCGTGCAGTTACAACTTCGACTCTATCTAAACCGCGAAGGTGCACTTACAACCTCTCGCGGTTTTTTCTATGTGCTATGATATATATGGTCCTGTCTTCTTCCCGAAAAGGAGGTTAATACAATGAAGAAGACATCCAAACACCTGACACTGGAAGACCGTATCGTCATAGAGCGACTCCTGGCTCACGGATTTAGATTCAGTGAGATAGCCACCCGACTCAGCAAAAGCCGAACGACCATTAGCCGTGAAGTCAAAAAGAATCGTACGTTCAAGGCACGAAACGGTAACCACTGCATCCACAGGAAGTCCTGCGATCTGCCCACAACCTGCTCTCAGGAATGCCACAAACGTACGCGTTCCTGCCGTGTTCGATGCGGAGACTGTAACATCCATTGCGAACGATTCCAGGAAGATATCTGCCCTGGCATTACGAAAGCCCCCTATGTTTGCAATGCCTGCGAATCCATGTCGCGCTGTTGGCTCCACGGATACATCTACAATGCCCGCAAAGCACAGGATGCGTATGAGACGACGCTGAAAGAATCAAGAACTGGCATCTCTTTGTCGGAAGAGCAGCTACAGGCCATGGATGAGCTCGTCACACCGCTGATCCAGCAGGGACAATCGGTCAATGTCGTGTTTCAAAACCATCGCGATGAACTCCCCATCACGGCACGGACAGCCTATGATTACATTGAAAACGGCCTTCTTGGTGCAAAGAATCTGGATCTCGCCCGTAAGGTACGTAGATCATACCGCCGGAAAAGCGGTCCGGTGCTCCGCGTGGACAAAGCCTGCCATCAGGGGCGCTCTTATGATGACTATCTTTCATTTATGGCGCAGCATCCGGATATGAATGTGGTTGAAGGCGATTCTGTCATCGGCAGAAAGGGCGGCAAGGTTCTTCTCACCCTCATGTTTACCAACTGCGATCTGCAGATGGCCTTCCTGCGGGAACAGAACAATGCGGCCACTGTTTCCTCTGTGTTTGCTTCACTCAGAGAGATTCTGGGAAAAGAACTCTTCAAGGAACTGTTTCAGGTTATTCTGGTCGATCGAGGCAGCGAATTCACCGATCCCACGAAAATCGAACTTGATCCTGAAACCGGAGAACAACTCTGCCATGTGTTTTATTGTGATCCGCAAAACAGCAATCAGAAGGCGCACTGTGAACGGAATCACCAGTTTATTCGGTATATCATCCCAAAGGGCAAGTCGATGGATGATTTATCGCAGGAAAAGGTCATCCTGATGATGAACCATATCAACTCATATCCGCGCAAAAAATGGAACGGGCGGTCACCGCTTGAGGTATTCACCTCAATCTATGGAAAGAGTGTTCCCAGCATTCTATCCATGAAGCAGATCGCCGCCGATTCCATAAACCTTAAGCCCGAACTCATTAAGTAGTCCGGAAAATGAAGACAGGACCACACCTTTTCGCAAGGTGCAATTTCAACTTCTGAAAACGGGCATTCTTCATACCCGGGTTTTAGTGTGCCTTCATACTTGAATTTTACATGATTTCCAGCGCGATTACAACTTCATACGTCAACTTACTTCTTCAATCTGCCACAATTCGTTGGAGAAGTGCATTCACAACTTCCTGATTTATACTAGTGAGAAATTAGTTGCGTTTACAATCGTCAAACGTGCACTTACTGTATCAAACAACCCTCGATCAATTCATAGTCAACTTATGGTTGCTCATCATTCACTCCATTATACATAATATTACAAGAATGTCTGAAAATCTCTGGTGTATACATCTATTCTTACTACACTTTCTCAGAGACATGCGCGCCAAACGCATGAGTAAAAACACATTTCTGTGTATGATCGAAAAAAGTGGATATTTCACCTCCAAATGATGCGAAATATCCACAAACATATCCACAAACCATATCCGATAGGACAGACCTTCGGAAAACACCTGTTCCCACGAGGTCCAGGCGGCCATCACCATGGGCAATCTGTTCCTGGAATAATCACTAAAACTTATCGTATCCGAATCCTGTCTCCGCAGCGTTCCTTCAACAGCATCAGAACCGCACGGCAACTTTCTGACATGTATTCTGGAACTTCGTTGATCAGGCTGACCGTAACACCAGTCTTGCTGAGATTGATGATCAGCGTGACAAAGATATCCACCACTCGTTCCATCGGCGGCATCTCCTTCGCTTCGCCTTCCATTCGGTACTGCATCACCGACAGGTCCCTCTGTTCCTCTTCCTTCAGGAAATGATCGATCGCCACCTCCCGGCTGATCATTGCTTGGAGGATACTGGTAACCCAGTAGAATTCCAGATGTGGGATACACCGAAAGGGCAGCTCCAGCGCCTTCTGCTGCTCTATCGGGGTCCGAAATCCCTTCAGGATCGCTCTCGTCTCCGGCAAAGGCTCTTCCCCTAAATCCGCCACCATGCGAGTATGAAACATCTGATACTGGTTCCATGCTTCCCTCTTCTCATCCAGACGCATCAAAACCCGAAGAAGCTGCGCAAGCTTCTCCTCGTCGTAAGGATCCAGTCTCATGTACGCTAACAGGGCATCCCGGCATTCGCAGTACCGTTTTTGTGCAAAACACAGATCCGTATACCTCTTATAAATATTGCGCTGACAGTGATCGAGGCTGTACCGACGCATGATCATATCTTCATTCAGCTCCACACATCCGTGGAAATACCGATCCGAAAGGTACTCCTGCTGAAACAGCGAAAGCAGATACTTCAGCCGCTCCAGATCAGAAGACGCCTCTACGTCCTCCTGCAAGATCTCACAGATATCGCAGGTGTACTCATATGCTGGATTGATGAAACAGGAATCCCTGTCTGTCCCGATCAGCGAAGCCCCCTCTTCCTCCCCCAATGCCTTCCGCAGCTGCCACAGATTGAATCGTAGATTGTTCTTTCCGGCAGAGTCGCTGCTCTCCGGCCACAGAATATCGATCAGAGCCCTTCGGGACATCCGTTGATCTTCTCGCAGGACTAGAATCGCAATCAACGCGATGGCCTTGTCGCTGACTTTTTCATCGATGACGGTCCCATCAAGCGTCAACACATTCTTACTTAGCAATGAGATCCGTAGCATCATAACCCCCTATCATACAGTATCGTTCCATCCTTCACAGTCATGACAGGCTTGCTCTGCGCCAGAGTCTCCATAGGGCAGGTCTCAATGTCCCGGTCCAATATCACCACATCCGCACGTTTCCCCGGCGTCAGACTTCCGCGGTCCTCTTCCAGAAACAAAGCATATGCGCCCTTGATCGTATATAACTCCAGCGCTTCCTCGAGTTTGATGCGGTTCGCCTCCACCGGGTGCAGGACAGCCGCCTGGACACCTGCCATCGGATTCAGCGACGTCGTTGGATGATCCGAACCTCCGCAGAGCAGGATCCCGCTGTCTAGCATTTTCCGAAGCTGCAGGGTCTGCCCATACCGATGCCCCAATCTGCGTTCCTTCATCCCGCCCGGATAACCCCAGTGAGCCTCGTAAGATGGCTGCACCGAGAAAACTACGCCTAGGTCCGCTGCCTTTCGCATTTGATCTGTCCTCAGAAGATCCCCGTGTTCGATGCGGTGTCGCATACTCCTGACATCAAACTTATCCGAGGCAGATTCTATGGCCGTCAGCGCAGCGTCGATCGCCACGTCCCCGATCGCATCAAAACCAATCTGAAGCCCTTGCTCACAGCAGTGCAGAACAAAATCATTCAGGAACTCCTGTGTATAGAATACCCTTCCCCGTTTCCCGGGACGATCAGCATAATCCTCCGTAAGCGCCGCGCTCCAGCTGCCGAGTGTGCCGTCCAGATAGAGAGCGCCCCCGATTCTCCTGAGCCCATGGCTCAGAACCAGATCAATATCGGTTGTTTGATAGAAAAGTTCCATCGATAGAGGATACTCAGCCTCACGGCGAACCAGAAACTCGCACTGAGACTCCCTGCCGTTTCCGTTCCCACAGTTTCGGCCTTCCATGGCTGCCGTTGTCGTGATACCACTAGCAAACACGTCAGGAAGAAACTTCTCGATTGCTTCTTGATAATCTCCATCTGTGAAATGCTCACAGATATAGTAATCCAATTGCCCGCCAGCCCGTTCGCGGAAGATGCCGGTCGGCATACCCTTGTGATCCAGTTCCACACCCGGAAGAGCAAACGGGACTTTGTAGTAAAGAATAGCGTATGTGTTCAGGATCAGCGTATGATAATCCAAAGAGTAGATCACCACTGGATGATCGTCACAGCACCTGTCCAGTTCCACCCGGGTTGGATATCGTCGCTCCTCCATCCTGTCTTCAGACAGCCCATACCCGATGATCGCCTCACGGTCACCGGCAGACTGCCGAATGGTCTCGCAGACTTCCTCAACACTTCTGCAAGACGACAGGTCCACTTCTTCCTTGGCCAAAGCCCCGGTCAACAAATGGAAATGGTTGTCGATAAACCCGGGCAATACGGTATTACCTCTGGCATCGAGGACTGTGTCTTCCGCACTCGCCAGGGCTTTATACGCATCTCCGTTTCCGATCGCCTCGATCCGGTCTCCCCGGATACTGATCCACTCTGCCCTACTTCCATGATCCATGGTCATACAATGTGCATTCTTGATAATCGTTCTTTCTGCCATTCTCCTCTTCTCCTTTGCCCTTAAGTATAACACCAAACCGCCCTCACCGGTTCCATATGGTCCAGCTCGAGCGGTTTTGGCGTCACTATTTTGAAAAGTAGAATCATGCTCTTCTGTAGACAATTCTTCCGCCGACCATGGTCAGAACCGGTAGGATGCTACTGATCTCCTCTGGGTCAACGGTAAAGATGTCTTTGTCGAGAACCACCAGATCCGCATAGAAACCGGCTCTGAGTCTTCCCTTCTCTTCTTCCATGAATTCGTTGTATGCGCTGCCTGTCGTATATGCGTCGATCGCCGTTTCCACATCCACGCACTCCTGGGGGTTGAATCCGCCCTCTGGGCTCCCGGCTTTGTTCTTCCGGGTCACCGCGCAATAGATGTTCGGGAATGGATTGCAGTCCTCGACCGGACAGTCTGTCCCGTAGGAGACATGCACGCCCGCCTCGCTGAGAGACTTCCACGCATAGGAGGTTGCCCCCAGCTCCTCGCCCAGCAGGTCGTTCAGGATCCTCATGTCATAGTCCAGGAAGATGGGCTGCACGGAGGTCAGAATGTCCAGATCCGCAATCCTCTTAATCAGCGCCGGATCTGTGATCTGCACGTGGTTTAGTACATGGCGAAGTTTGTTTTTCCCATCCACGAAGGCCTTCTCATAACTGTCGATGGTACGGCTCAGTGCTTCGTCTCCGATGGCGTGTGTCACGACCTGCAGACCGTGTTTTGCGGCAAGGGCGCAGTACCGGTCCATATCCTCGTTCGACATCCATTCCAACCCGTGATTGTCGCGGTCATCGACATACCCACCGGAAACCAGAGCCGTCCGCGCCCCCAGGCTTCCGTCCTTGAAGAGCTTCAGGGGCCCCAGCGTCAGCCAGGAACCTTCCGGGTAGAGCTCTTCTTTGTGCGCAAACTCACCGTTCTCGATATAGTCCTGAAAAGCCTCGAAATCGTTGAAGCATACCTGATGGCGGTATCTGACCTTGGCCTTCCCGCTGTCGTAGATACGGTGCAGCAGATCGAAAGCCGCCGGTCCGTCCATGAAGGTGGTGCCGATGTCGTTGCTCTGCACACTGGTCAGTCCGTGGGCCGCGGCATAATCCATGGCCTCAAGCATGATGCGGTAGCGTTCTTCCATGGAGAAATCCGGAACGATCTTCTTGGCCAAATTGGTACCGTTCCCCTTGAAGATCCCATTCGGCTCTCCATCTTCACCGACCATATAATCCTCTTCCTTGAATACGCTCATATCCAGCATGCTGATCAGCTTAGAGTTGGTGGATACAATATGACCGCAGACGCGCTCCAACACGATGGGGATATCCGTACTAATCTTGTCCAGGTCATGACGATCCGGTAGTCTGTCGGAATCCCTGAAGTTGTCCTGGTTCCAGCCGATGGCATGGATCCCGTCTTTCACGCTTTGCGGATGCTCATTCGCAAACCTCTTGCAGACCTCAATCATCTCATCGATGGAGGTCACGTCCTCGATCATGGCCTGGTTTCTGGTCTCTCCGAACTGCATGAAGTGCATATGGGAATCGTTGAGCCCCGGGATCACTGTACGGCCTTCACAGTCGATGAACTCTGTATCTGAACTGGCCAGCGCGCGGATCTCCTCGTTGCTGCCGACGGCCTGGATCCGGTCCCCCTCGATCAGGAGTGCCTCACGGAACTCCCCACGGTCTAAATATACCTTTCCATTGAACAAAATCTTACTCATTACTAGCTTCTTTCTTGTTTTTCTTATCAAAGATAAAGTATACGATGGCACCGACTATCGGTACTATGAATCCGACGAATCCATTGATCGGATCTTCGACGGCGCCCTGGACGAAAAGCCCAATGAAGATCGCCGCTACCAGGATGACGGATACAGGATAGAACCAGACCTTGTATGGCCTCTCAATATCCGGGTACTTCCGGCGCAGAATAGGCACGGCCATGATCACCAGCACGTTGAACAGCATGACGGAAAGGACCACCAGATTGGTCAGTTGATCCAGGTTCCGCAGGCAGACCAGAATGACGGACAGTACACACTGCACGATGATTGGAACCGTCGGGACTTTGTGCACCGGGTGCAGCTTGGCGAAAGACTTAAAGAAATGACCCTCTTCTGCCATCGCATAGTACATCCTCGGCTGCGCCAGGATCATGCCGTTCATGGAACCGAACATGGACAGAGCCATGCCAACGGATACCAGGATCGCGCCCGCAGGGCCGATGACTTTCTTCGCAACGGCAGTTCCCAGGTATAGATCTCCGCTCTCGATCATGTTTACGATCTCAGAATGATCCAATCCTCTGAAGATGGCGAAATTGAAGAGCACGTATACCAGTGTCAGTCCGCCGATTCCAATGATCAGCGCCAGTGGCAGGTTTCTCTTCGGGTTCTTGATCTCCTCGGCTACGGTATTCAGGTTGGACCAGCCTTCGTAGGCCCACAGGGAGGCGACGATGGCGATGGCGATCATGCCGACCACGCTCGTGTTGTTATCTACCGCATAGGCAGAGACACCGGCAAAAGACAACTCCGGCGTTGCTTTTCCGGCAAATACCGCCGCCAGGATGATCAGCACGATAGGGATGATTTTGGCGACAAAGAATACATCCTGGATCCTGGATGCCACCTTGACACCGATCAGGTTGTAGATGGTCGCCCCGACGATCAGTACGATCGCCGCAACCTTGATCCCGGTATCGCTGATATCAACAAAAGACTTGATCACGGTCATCAACGCGATCGATACAGCCGCGATCGATCCCGGACCACCTATCAGCCAATCGGTAAACCCGGCCATAAACCCGAATACCGGATGGTATGCCTCGTTCAGATAGACAACACGCCCACCAGCTCTGGGGATGGAAGCGCCAAGTTCCGCATAACATAGTCCTGCGAACAGCGAGATGAGACCTGCGATCAGCCAGCACAGGAGGGACAGACCCTCATTCATTCCGGTTCTTTCCATAACGTAGGATCCCAGATAGAAGATACCGGATCCGATCGTGATACCCACGATGATGCTGACTCCTCCGAATACACCGATCTCACGTTTGAAATCGGTTTTTTCAGTAGTTAGATTTTGTACTTTGTTTTTCTCACTCATAAACAAAACCTCCTTATAAACTATCTCTGTCTTTATCATACTGACCAGAGGTTGAAGGAGGTGTTGATTGAAGTGTTGAACGCAAGACTTTCCTGAAGATCCATCGATCTCGCGTTCAACACCGAATCTATATATCGATCACATGATCCCGCTTTCTTCCATGCTGGACTCCATCTTCTCCATGAGCTTATGGAGCGGCCGGTACAGCAGAAATGCCATCCCAAAGCATCCGGCCGCGAACAGAAGCAGTGTTCCCAGGCAACGGATATAATATGTGCCGTACATTCCAGCTATGCACTCCCTCATGGCATCCATGGCATAGTGAAACGGCATGAACGGATATAGAATCTGGAAGGGCCTGGGCACCACTTCTACCGGGAAGGTGCCTCCGCCCCCTGCCACCTGGACCACCATGATCACAACGCAGAGCGCCAGCCCCATCTTCCCCAGCACATAGTGTATAGAGTAGATGATGGCGCAGAACACTACGCTGATCACCGCTGCCGCCAGAACATACAGCCACGGATGGACACAGTCGATCCCCACGTATAATAACTCTCCCACGGTGACCAGCAGCGCCTGGCAGATCCCGATCATCATGAACAACCTGAATCTTCCAAAGAACCGTTGATACAACCTCGGTTCCTCCTCTTCCTCACGCCGATTGACCTTGGAGCTGATCAGCAGTGTCGCCAGCAGCGCTCCGATCCACAGGGCCACGGTCGTATAGAAAGATGCCATGACTGAGCCGAAATGCTCCACTGGATAGATGATCTTTGTTTCCATCCGGATGGGTCTGGCCAGGTTCTTCGCGATCGCCTCAGCGTCGTCCACCAGAAGATTGTTCATATCCTTCAACTTGCCGCTGTTTGCCAGCCGGTCGAACATTCTGCCCAGTGTCAGACATCCGTTTTGCAGAGAGGACAGTGTCTCTACGGTCTGCCCCAATCCGTCTTCCAGCGTCCTGAGCGATTTTTCCGATCCACTCAAAACCTCTTCCAGACTGCCCAGATCTCCATAGACTCCGGACAAAGACTTACGCACGCCGGCAATGGCGGCGCGGGCATCCGCCAGAGATCTATTCAGTTTCCCATCCAGATCCCGCCCCATATCACCGGAGATCTTGTTCACCCGGCCTCTGGTCTCTTCGAGATCTGCCAGAAGATCGTCGATCTTCTTCTGTGTGGCGGCCCAGGAGGCCTCATCGGCCTTTGTCAGGTTTCCCAAACTGTCTGAGGCAGACTCAAGTTTGTCCGCCACTCTGGCGAACCGATCCGCCAGCCCCGTAAGGTTCAGGTCTCTCAGCTGCCTCTCCATCTTGTCCACCGAGGAGCTCATGCTATCGACCAGCGTCTTCCTTCTGGCGAGATCCGTCTCCACAAACTGATTGTAACTGTTCAGATCGGTACGTGCCTTTTTCAGATCAGCAGACAGCCTGTCCATATCCTCTGTCAGAAGATCCGCCTCCTTCTGTATGGCGTCGGTCACTGGCTTTGTGTCTGCGGATTTCGGAACTTTCTTCTCTGATGACTTCAGTACCCCCTCGCTCTCTGCCAGCGTGTCCTCTGTACTGTCCAGCAATGTATCCGAGGCCTTCAGCAGTTCCTCTGCGGCATCCGACAGACCGGCCGCTCCCTTCACCAGAACGACCGTGGTCGCCAGATCCGCACTGAGCGTCTCCATCTCTTTCCCCATATCAGAGAACATCTTCTGTGGGTCAAACCCGGCCGCATCCGCCACTGCCAGTCCTTCCGCAGCAAATTTTCCAAGGGTCTCCACGAACGCCGCGTCGATCTCCTCCTGCATGGTGGCGCGGACGCTGTCTGTGATCCGCGGAGCGATGGCATTCATCTTCTCGTTGACAATATAGTGGATCCTGGGGTGATGCAGCGTTCCGGTGGAAAAACTCATGACATCCGCACTGAAGCCTTTCGGTACTACGATAGCCGCATAGTAATCCCCGGCGCGAACCCCCTTTCTGGCTTCCTTCTCGCCGGACACCTGCACCCACTTGATCTGATTATTTCCGGCGATGGCATCCAGGAATTTATCTCCCACGTTGATCTTAAGGCCCAACATGGTCACGCCTTCATCCTCACTGGCCACGGCAACCGGGACACGCCCCGTTGCGCTCTCTGCAAAGGGCGCCCAGTTGGAGAAGATGTTGAACCATGCAAACAGACAAGGCACGACGATAAGCCCCACCAGGATCACAATACCTACCACGCTTCCTGTAAGTCCGCGGAAGTCCTGCCTGACGATGTTCCATATGCTCCTCATTCGCAGCCCCCTTCCTCTGACAGGTTCTCTCCCTCGAGGTCCTGCGAGACAGCTGCTGCGTTCTGGGACTCCCCAACTGGAGCCCCCTTGGCCCGCGCCTCGATCCGCTCTCTCAACTTCTCCTTCATCTCAGCTTTCACCTCATCCGGGTCTGCCAGCAGGCTGTCGAATGACTCCTCCTCACCGGTCATTTCCCCCAGGATCTTCTGGAGCCAATCATCCAGATAGCCCACGCCGATCAGGTAACAACAGATGATGAACAGCAAGAGGATCCAGATCAACATGAACACGATCTTGTCGCTTTCCGTGACCCAGCGAACAAAACATAGGACAAACGGAAGCACGAGCAGGCTTATGATTCCCGCCTTGATCCGCTGTTTGTTTCTGTGATGAAGCTGCCACGCATTGCTCTCCAGCTCATGACGCAGCGCCTGGTAACGGTCGTTATGTACTCTGTTCTCCATCCTACATCACCCCCGTCTCTTTCTGCTTCTCTTCCAGGAACTCTCTCACACCAGCGAATGGCCTCTTCATATACATCCCAAACAGGAGGGCCACACCAAAGAACAGAAGCACCTCCACCAGATAGATCCAGAGATCGTTCTCATACATGCCCATGACCGTCTCCCTCACCGCATTGACCGCATAAGGGAAGGGCAGGAACCGGAAAAATTTGCTGAATATCTCCGGCAGCACCTCGATGGGATACGTGCCTCCGGAGCCGGCAATCTGAATAAACAATACGACAAAGACGATGGCCTTGCCGATGTCCCCCAGGGATGATGCCAGGGCATAGATCCCTGTCACAAAGGTCAAGCTGATCACCGCTGCTGCCAGCCACATCAGCCATGGATGAGCGGGATGGCAATGGAGCAGAAGGATATCCCCCGCTATGATGATTGCCGCCTGGACCTGTCCGATCAGAAGAAACACCAGTAACCTGCCAAAGAAACACTGTTTCTCTGTGGCATCCGGGAACTTACGCCGCCTGACCTCTGTCTTCAGTACAGAGATGAGCATGACACCCCCGACCCACAGGGCAATGACCGTGTAGAAGGGCGTCATGGCCGTGCCGTAGGTTTCGACCGCATAGATTTCCTCTGTCTCTGCCCCTACCAGATCAGCAAAAAACTCGCCGTAACGGTCTGGGTCTCCCCCCAGAAGGTCAATAAGTTTCTGTTTCCGTTCATCCTGGTCCGCTGCCTTCACTTCTCTAATTACATCATTAAGTTTACTTTCCAGCGCGGTGAGTACTGCCTGCAGCTGAATAAGTGAGCCATCCAGACTGCTCACGGTATCCCCTGCTGCATCGATCACAGGATAGATATCGTCCAGCATACCGCTTGCGGAAGTGAGAAGGGGCTGCAGGTTCTTCACCGCAGTCTGGATATCCGACACCATCTGCGCGAGCCCCGGCTTCAGGTGATCCTTGTACAAAGCCGTCAGCACCGCAATTTCCTCCGCTGCGTTCGTGAGGTTCTCTTCCTGAACAGGGCTTTGTGTGAGTTCTTTCTGGATCTTCTCTGAGGACGCGATCATCTGGTCCAGAGAATCCCCGGCCCGTTGAGCTCCGATGGTCTTCGCGTTTTCCGGGATGAGTTTCCGTAGATCCTGCAGTATCGTCAGGATCTTGCCGTTTTTCTCCGCCGCCTCTGCCGCTAGTTTCTGTCGCTCTGGTGCTGTGGCGCCCTCTATGGAATCCAGCGCCTTTTTCAGATCATCGATGGCCGCCTTCAGTCTGATGTTTTCTTTGTCGATCTCCTGATCGATCGTATGGAGCGCAGCCTTGGTCTCTTCGTAACGTTTCTTTGCCTTGGCCACATCGGACTTCCCCTGGCTGCGGGCGCTTCGCAGATCTGTCTTCGCATCCTCCAAGGATCGTCCGAGCGTCCCACTGGCGTCCGTAAACTGGCTGATTGCCAAAGAGAAGTCTCCCAGAGCGTCCCTGGTGTCCGACAGTTGGTTCAGCATCTTGTCCACAGCCTTGCTGTCCTCCAGTTTCCCCGCCAGATCTCCTGTATCCTGAAAGAGCATGCCAAATACGGTCCGCAGGTATTCCGTGTTGATCTGCTCCAGCACATTGTTTGCTGCCGAGGCTGTGATCTTGGAGGCTACACCGTTTTTCTTGGCATTGCTGTAGAAGGTGATGGGCGCTTCTTCTGCGGCCAGAGTCTCCTCCAGGTGATACATACTGGACGTGAAGTCCTCCTCAAACACGATCGCACCATAATACTCCCCTGCTTTGACTCCTTCTATGGCCTTCTCCGCATCGCCGGGGAACTGCCAACCGATCTTATGGTTATCTCGGAGGCTGTCCATTACGTTACTGGCCTTGTTGACATATTCGCCGTCCTGCTCATAGCCTTTGTCTCTGGACGCCACCGCGATCTTGATGCCGCTGGTGTTGACGTAGGGATCGCTGTTGGCATAGATGTTCACCCAGGCATAGAGGGACGGCAACAGCGCAATACCAAAAGCCACCACCAGCACGAACGGGCGTGTGGCGATGGACCGCAGATCGTCTCTTAAAATACCAAATACTGTTCTCAACTTGATCTCTCCTGCTATCTAATCAATATGTCTACATTCTAACACATATCTAATGCTTTTGAACAAAAAAATGACACCCTTCCAAAAGGGGTGCCATTTTTCTGAGAGCATGGCCGGGGGTAGTGGTGACTTCCTGATATGATAGCGGCGTCACCACTACCATTGACTGAACCCGCCACTATCTTTCCCCGAAAACCCGCTCCTTGGTAGTGGTGACTTTGCGTATTTAATGATGGCGTCACCACTACTTTTTGATGTATCCAGACATGATCCTGTTTTCAGGATAAGTGTACCCGCCATAGGACAGGTAGATTTCATCACTGTTCGCAGTAACCAAAAAGACTCCAGGAAAGAAGTCTCTCTTGAAGTCTTTGGTTTATTAACTATGAATCTCAGGCTGCTAAACGGTCGTTCCCTTTGACAGCAGCTGTCCCAATGTAATGACCTCTGTCCTGTAACAATCCGCAACTATTCCCTGCGATCCTCGCCTACGGCCCATCAATCGCGGGCTTCTGTAATGTTACCCGATTGCCTGCGCACTTCGTGCCTGCCTCTCGGACATCACTCCCACTCAATCGTGCTGATCGGCTTGTCACTCACATCCCACAGCACTCTGTTCACGCCGTCCACCTCAGCGATGATACGGTCACGGATACGTGTGAGCATGCTCCAGGGGATCTCCACCGACTGCGCGGTGACAGCGTCCACTGTATTGATGGCACGGATCACGGCCGCCCATCCCATGTAACGCTTGCCGTCCTTGATACCGGTGGACTTCACATCCGGAATCGCCACAAAATACTGCCAGGGTACCGGATCCATCTTGCCGATCTCCTCACGGACGATGGCATCTGCCTCACGAACCGCCTCCAGACGATCGCGGGTGATGGCGCCTACACAGCGGACACCCAGACCTGGGCCCGGGAAAGGCTGACGATAGACCATGTTATCCGGCAGTCCCAGTTCCTTGCCGACCACTCTGACCTCGTCCTTGTACAGAAGCTTCACCGGCTCCACCAACTCAAACTGCAGGTCCTCCGGGAGGCCGCCTACGTTGTGGTGAGCCTTGACACCGTCGCTCTCCAGAATGTCCGGATAGATGGTGCCCTGCCCCAGGAACTCGATACCATCCAGCTTGCTTGCCTCTTCAGCGAACACCTCGATGAACTCCGCGCCGATGATCTTCCGCTTGGTCTCAGGATCCTCAACTCCCGCCAGCTTATCCAGGAATCTGTCTACGGCGTCTACATATACAAGTTCGGCGCCAAGCTCGTCCCTGAAGACCTTGACGACCTGCTCTGGCTCGCCCTTCCGCAGCAGTCCGTGGTTCACGTGCACGCACACCAGCTGCTTGCCGATGGCCTTGATCAGCAGAGCCGCCACTACAGACGAATCCACACCGCCAGACAAAGCCAGCAATACCTTCTTGTCTCCTACCTGTGCGCGAACCTCCGCGATCTGTTCGTCAATAAATGCCTTCGCCAGTTCCGGCGTCGTGATACGTTCCATCGTTTCCGGACGAATGTTACCTGCCATAGACTCTCCTCCTTCATATATCTCAAGTATAACAATAAGTTATTATACACCTTTTCTACAGTAGAACACAAGGGGAACTTGTCCTCTATCGAATTCTCTTCAGCGTGCCGCCGCACCGGCAGCGGTAATCCTCCGGATGCCGCACCAGCTTCGACACGCGATCCCTCCCAAAGGTCTGCCCGCACCGCGTGCACCGGATCACGTACCGGGAAGGCTCCTCCTCGATCAGTCCGTCGAAATTGGTTCTGGTCCGGATATGCGTCCCCAGCTCAGCATTGCACTTTGCTGCCAGCCTGGCCCATTTCCCTGTGTGACCCCGGCACCCTTCCACGCAATGCAGAAGCTCGTGGAACATGGTATCCCGCAGCGGCCAGTCCGGTAGATCATCCGCCAGCAGCCTGTCCGAGATGCTGATCTCCCAGCTGCCCCCCTGTCGCTTCGCTTGTCCCCAACGCTTCTTTGCCCGTGTGTTGATGGTCACAGCGCTGATCTTCCCCGGGTGAATACCGATAGATGCCAGCTCTTTTACACACCGATGATATATTTCCTGCAGATCTTTCATCTCATCCTCGTTTTTGTAGTATTGTACCACACAAAATCATAGCAAGACAACAGATCAATGGAAACAAATATCCTATCCATTATACACAACCCTGTGTCCGGAATATGTCGATTTCTTGCATGCACTTGACATATTTGATAGAATAGTTTCATGAACACTTCCAGAGACTTACAAGAAATCCTGCGGCGCATCGACCGCCGCGGTTACCCCGCCTACAAGGACACGCGGGGGAGTTATCAATTTCACACTCCGGGCGGCGAGGCCTACATCCTCCGCATAGAGCATGTGCAGGGCGACCCTTTCGCTGCCCCTTCTTCGTTGAGCGTTACTCTGCGCGGAGACATCGCCGGCTTTCCTCCAGACTACTTCGATGCCAGGCACAAAGCAAACGCCCTCTGCGATTTTCTCCTACGGGCGTTTTCCCGGGAGATCTCCGCTGCCTCCAAGCGGCTGGGCAGCGGCAAGAGCGGCACCTTCGGTGCGACCAGACCGGGCCAGGAGATCCTGCCTCGCACAGGTTGCTGCATCGACTGGCGCGGTACCGGCGACCTGATCGTCCGGTTTGACGCGGGCTTTCCTGCCCATGGCCGGACCATCGACGCTCGTCAACTGGAGCGGATGCTGTTCACCGACCTTCCAGAGGTGATCGAACGCACTCTGCTCTATCGCACCTGCCGCAAACAAGCACTGGAAAGGCAGATCCAGCTCATTGAGGACAGGCAGTATATTGAACAGCAGCTGGCGGAGCAGGGGTTGATCGGTTTTGTGGCAGATGGCGCCGTGCTCCCGCGGGAATCCGGCGTCTCTCAGCGCCCCATGCAGGGCGCCGTCCCCTTCCGCGCACCGAAGAGCATGTCCGTTACCATGGACCTGCCCCACTTCGGGCCCTTACGCGGCATGGGGATCCACCGGGGCATCACCCTTATTGTAGGCGGTGGCTACCACGGCAAGTCCACCTTGCTGAAGGCACTGGAAACAGGCATCTACCCCCACATACCGGGAGATGGCAGAGAGTATATCGTGACGGATCCGGCGGCAGTGAAGATCCGCGCCGAGGACGGCAGACGCATCGATGGGACAGACATCTCCCTATTCATCAGTGACCTGCCCAATGGCAAGGACACCCACAGTTTTCGCACGGATGACGCCAGCGGGAGCACCTCCCAGGCAGCCAACACGGTGGAAGCCATGGAAGCCGGGTGCTCCGCCCTTCTCATCGACGAGGACACCAGCGCCACCAACTTCATGGTGCGGGATGACCTGATGCAGGAGGTGATCCATCCGGAGCACGAGCCTATCACGCCTTTCCTGGAGCGCATTCGGGATCTGTATGAGCAATGCGGCATCTCCACCATCATCGTGGCCGGAAGCTCCGGCGCCTTCTTCCGGGATGCGGACCGGATCATCCAGATGGACCACTACCGGCCGATAGACATCACCGAACGGGCCAAGGCAGCAGCAGCCGCTCATCCTGTGGGCGATGCAGGAGATCCCCCTCCTTTCCGGGAGCCTTCCTACGACCGAATCCCGCAGCGCGGCGGTGATCTTCGCTACAAGGGACGCATCAAGATCCGCACCAACGGAACAGACGGGGTGGAGATCAGCAAGGAACTCATTGACCTGCGTTACCTGGAGCAACTGGTCACTTCCCAGCAGCTCACCTGCCTGGGCAAGATGACCGCGCAACTTCTGGAGAGCCGGTTCGACGGACACAGAACACTGCAGGATATCGTGGAAGAGTACTGGAGCCAGATAGAAGCAGACGGATTCGCTGCGCTTCGCGAGAGCGGGAGTGGCGGGAGCACCGGGACTGGCGGGCAGAACCGAAGACGCCTCCTCTCTGATGCGCAGCCGGGCCTTCCGGGCAACCTGACCATGCCCCGCAAGCAGGAGCTGTACGCCTGCATCAACCGTTACAGGAAACTGAAGATCAGATAGGAGAATACAATGAATGGAATCATAGACGTGGGCGGCGGCATGCGCGGCATCTACGGGGCCGCTGTGGCCGATTACTGCCTGGATAACAACATACACTTCGACTGCTGCATCGGCATTTCAGCAGGCAGCGCCAACATGGTCACCTACATTGCCGGGCAGCGGGGACGTACCCTGAAATTCTACTCGGATTACGCCTTCCGCAAGGAATACATGAGCTTTGGAAACATGCTGCGGAAGGGATACTTTGTCAATCTGGAATATATCTACGGAACTCTCAGCAACTCGGATGGAGAGTATCCGCTGGACTACCCGGCCATCGCGGCCAGCGACCAGAAGTTCATCGTCGTCGCCACTGACGCGGAGACCGGCCTTCCCATCTACTACACCAAGGACGACATCGCCCAGGATGATTACGGTGCCATCATGGGCTCCAGCTGCGTGCCAGCTATCGACCGGCCATATCCCTTCCGGGGACGCAAGCTCTACGACGGCGGCATCGCAGACCCCATCCCAATCGAGAAGGCTTTCCAAGAAGGCTGCGACAAGGTGGTCCTGATCCTCACCAGGCCCCGTGACTACCGACGGGGCAGCAAGAAAGACGAACGGTTCGCCAAGACGTTTGCCCCCTTCTATCCCCGGGCGGCCAAGGCACTGACCATGCGGGCACGGCTCTACAACTACGAGCTGGATCTCTGCGAAAAGTACGCAGCAGAGGGCCGCGTACTGATCGTCGCCCCTGACGACATCGGCGGCATGGACACCCTCACCAAGGACAAAGCCACCATGCTGAAAATGTATGACAAAGGCTACAAAGACGCAGAAAAGATCAAAGAGTTCCTGGGCTAATCCCGGGAACTCTTTTCACAATAAGGCTGCCGCAGCAGCAGATAGAACAATGCCACATAGGTCGCCGCTGCCGTGGCCCAGGTGATGGGGTAGACGGTCGCCAGGGAGCGGACTGTATGGAAGATCCCGGTGAACAAAGCAAGCAGCACGATCCTCAGGATGCACTGGTTGACCACGATCGCCGCGAGAGAATGAAATGCGTACCCCATTGCGCGTACCGCAGCACTGTACACTTCCTGGAAAGGATAGATGAAATAGAACGGGAAGGACAAGGCCGCCAGTTCCACCGCGACTGCGATCACCTCCGGATCTTTCATGAACCATCGAAATACTGTCTGGGAAAACACCAGTATGGACATTGCACCGATCTCCGATACGACAGCCCCCAGGACTGCGATGAAGAGGATCCCTTTCCGCAGTCTGCGGATATTACCGGCACCGACGTTCTGGCCCGCAAAACTGATCGCTGCCTGTCCGAACGCCAGGATCGCCAGATAGACCAAGTTCTCTACCTTATAATAGGTAGCAAAAGCTGCCACCGCTGTCTCTCCGTAACCGTTGATAAAGTATTGAAAGATGATATTTGAGATCGTGATGACGGTGGTCTGCACCCCTGTGGGCAGACCGATGAAGAGAATACGGTGCAATACCTCTCTGTGGATACGCAGTTTCTGGAGTTGGAGACGCATCGCTCGGGTCTTTCCACAGGCCATGAGCCCCACCAATACAGCAGAAGCCCCCTGGGCAAGCACCGTTGCCGCAGCGGTCCCTTCTACACCCCATCTCAATCCCACCACGAACAGCGCATCCAGCGCCACATTTAGGAGACCGCAGCTGGCCAGTACCAGGAAAGGTGAGCGAGAATCCCCTTCCGCGCGCATGCAGCCGGACACCATGTTGTAGAACACCGCCATGGGCAGACTCAGCAGATAGATCCGAAGATATCGGACGGCCTGAGGTATGGCGGATTCTGGTGTGTGCAGAACAGCCAGGATCGGCGGTGCCAGAAGGATCCCCAGTAGCATAACGATCACTCCCGCGATCACACCAAACGACACCGATGTATGCAGGACCTCCTCCGCACGTCGATGATCCTTCTCCCCGATGGCCTGTGCGGCCACCACATTGCAGCCTGCAGAGATCCCCAGAAACATCCCTACTGTGATATATGTCAGCGTAGCGCTGGCTCCGACCGCTGCTGCTGCGGTTTTGTCCATGAAATTACCCACAAAAACAAAATCCACCGTGTTGTACAGCTGCTGGAACAGGCTGCCTCCAATCACCGGAAGAATGAACCTGACCAGGGGCCACATCAAAGGGCCCCTGGTCATATCGATGGAACTTGTTTTCTTATCAGTTTTCAACATAGGATGCCTGAAAAAGGGGCGGCTATTTCGCCCACCCCATGGTTCTACTGACTGCTTCCTTCCAGCCTGCCAGCAGCGCGGATCTCTTCTCCTCTGACATGGCCGGTGCAAACACACGATCTACCTGCCAGTTGGTTTTCACATCCTCCAGATCCCGGAAAAATCCGGTGGCCAGCCCCGCCAGATAAGCCGCTCCCAACGAGGTGGTCTCGATACATGCCGGTCGCAGCACCTCGCAGCCCAGCACATCTGACTGGAACTGCATCAGGTAGTTGTTGGCACAGGCACCACCGTCCACCTTCAGGGCGGTGAGACCCGCCAGCCCCGCAGAGGAGGCTGCTGCATCCCGGTTCATGGCGGTCAGCAGATCGTAACACTGATACGCCAGGGAGTCCAGTGTAGCGCGAACCAGATGGTTCTTGTTGGCGCCCCGGGTGATGCCAAAGATCGCACCCCGTGCATAGGGATCCCAGTATGGTGCCCCCAGTCCTACAAAAGCCGGAACGATGTAAAGCCCCGCTGTATCCTCCACGGACAGCGCCATCGCCTCCGATTCCGGCGAGTTCTCCAGAATGTGCAGCTCGTCCCGCAGCCATTGGATGGCGGCACCGCACACGAACACGGAGCCCTCAAGAGCGTAATTCACCTTCCCGTTCAGACCCCAGGCGATGGTTGTCAGGAGACCATTCTCGGAGAGTACCGGTGTTTCCCCGGTATTCATCAACAGAAAGTTCCCTGTACCGTAGGTGCTCTTGGCTTCTCCTGCCGAGAAACAGGTCTGGCCAAACAGCGCCGCCTGCTGGTCACCGGCCGCGCCTGCAATGGGAAGGGCGCCGCCGAATAGTTCCGGCATGGTCTCTCCATAGACTTCACTGCAGGAGACCGGCGTGGGCAGCATACAGGAAGGAATGCCTAGCAGATCCAGAATCTCCTGATCCCAACATAGATCATGAATGTTGAACAGCATGGTCCGGCTGGCGTTGGAAAGGTCCGTCACATGGACTTTGCCGCCGGTCATCTTCCAGATCAGCCAGGTCTCCACTGTGCCGAACAGCAGATCCCCCGCCTCCGCCTTCTCTCGTGCTCCCTGCACATTCTCCAGGATCCAGCGCAGCTTTGTGCCGCTGAAATAGGGATCCAGGATCAGACCGGTCTTTTGGCGGATCCGCTCCACCAGCGCCGCGTCCTTTCCCAGCTCCTCGCAGTAGTCCGCCGTCCGGCGGCACTGCCACACGATGGCGTGATAGACCGGCACCCCCGTGTGCTTATCCCACACGATGGTGGTCTCTCTCTGGTTGGTGATTCCGATGGAATCGATGTCACGATAGGTCAGGCCACCTTTCAGGAGGGCCTCGTTGGCCACCGTCATCTGGCTGGTCCAGATCTCCTCTGCATCATGCTCCACCCATCCCTCCTGAGGAAAGTACTGGGTGAACTCCATCTGTCCCACGCTGATCGTCTGCCCCTGCTTGTCGTAAATGATGCACCTAGAGCTGGTGGTACCCTGGTCCAGTGCCATGATATACTTGCTCATTGTTCACTCCCCTAGTGCAGTGCCTGCTGGCTGCCGCCAGTTTCCCATTCCTCCACCTCGTAATCCAGGCAGACCCGGTTCTTGTAGTAAGGGCGGATCATGGTGCTGGCCACGGCAACATGCTCCGGATGCCCAGAATATCCCTTCAGCGCCTCTTCATCCACAAAGGTGGAATCCAACATGGCATCCGCGTTGGAAGAAGCCAGAGCGCCGGTATTCACGTGGATGTCCACCAGCCCCGGAATCTTGCCCGCCAGACTCTCCAGACCTTCCTTGATGCCTTTCACGATCTCATCCTTGTTCTCGATCTCATCCTTCAGCTGCCACAGAATAATGTGCTTTACCATATCGATTCCTCCTTACTCACACGAACAGTGACATGATTTGGTTGGAGATGTCGATGCCGTGCTCCGACAGGCGGAGCACGTCTCCCTCCTCGATCAACGCACCACTCCCAAAAAACTCTTCCAGCCTTGCTCGCCGGGTCCCATAGACTTCCCAGAAGGGACGTCCGAACCGTGCCTGAAACTCCGACTTTCGGATGCCTTCTGTCAGCCTAAGTCCGGTGAACACGAACTCCGCCGTGTTGTCCTCCATGTCGTTCTCGTGATACTCCTCCCGTGGCTTCTCGGTAGTCCTCACCCCGTTCATAAACGAACTTGCGCTGTCTCCGATCCCCAGATACTCCTGGAACGTCCAGTACTTAAGATTATGCCGGCATTCCATGCCCTCTCTGGCCGCATTGGAGATCTCGTAGTGCTTATATCCCTTCTCACCAAGCAGGTGGATGGCCTCGTGGTACATGGCCCGATCCTCCTCCTCCGGCACCAGCGGCAGCGTCCCTTCCAGGTACGCATCATAGAACGGTGTATCCTCCTCGATCTGTACCGCATAGAAAGAGATGTGCTCCGGTTCCAGCCTCAGGGCTGTCTCCAGGGTCTGGCGCCACTGCTCCTTGGTTTGTCCCGGAATAGCGAACATCAGATCCAGGTTGATGTTCCGAAAGCCTACCCGCCGTGCCAGCCGGAATTTCGTCTCCGCTTCCGCCGCATCGTGCACCCTCCCAAGGGTCTGCAGCAGCCCGTCATCAAAGGACTGCACCCCCATGGACAGCCGATTGATCCCGGCTCCCAGATAGCGCTTCAGTTTCCCGGCGTCCAGGCTGTCCGGATTGGCCTCGATGGTGATCTCCGCTTCGCTCTCCAGCACAAAACTTTCCCGCACGGCGCCCAGGATCGCTTCTACTGCCGCCGCCGACAGCATAGACGGCGTCCCGCCGCCGATGAACACCGTATCTACGGTGTATTGTTTCCTGTATTGTTTTCCCTTCTCCATGATCTGGCCGATGAGCCACTGCACATAGGCGGCCATGGCCTGCCGGCCGCCGGCGCCCTCACCTGTGGCGTTGGAATGAAATCCGCAGTAGAGACAGCGCTGCCTGCAGAAGGGGATGTGGATGTAGATTCCCAGTTTCTTCATATCACTTGTTGTCATCATACTTCAGCACAGCCGTGAAGGCCTCCTGGGGCACCTCCACCTTACCAAACTGGCGCATGCGCTTCTTTCCTTCCTTCTGTTTCTCCAGGAGTTTCTTCTTACGGGAGATGTCGCCACCGTAGCACTTGGCGATGACATCCTTCCGGTACGCTTTCACTGTCTCCCGGGCGATGACCTTCTGGCCGATGGCTGCCTGGATGGGCACCTCGAACTGGTGCATCGGGATGATCTCCTTCAGTTTCTCACAGACAAACCGCCCTCTCGCATAAGCGTTGGACTCGTGGACGATCATGGAGAAGGCATCTACCATCTCCTTGTTCAGAAGCACATCCAGCTTCACCAGATTGGACTTCTCGTAGCGGACGAACTCGTAATCCAGGGAACCGTAGCCCTTGGTCTTGGATTTCAGTGCGTCAAAGAAGTCATAGATAACCTCGTTCAGAGGCATCTCATAGTGGATATCCACACGTTCGGTGGTGATGTAGTCCATGGAAAGCATCTTGCCGCGCCGCTGCTGGCAGAGCTCCATGATGGCTCCAACGTAGTCCTTGGGGATCATGATGTTGGCCTTCACCACCGGTTCCTCAATATGGTCGATTTCGGTGGGGTCTGGCAGGTTGGTGGGGTTCTCGATCATCTTCTCTGTGCCATCGTTCAGGATGACTTTGTAGACGACGCTGGGGGAAGTGGTGACCACCGACAGGTCGAACTCCCGCTCAAGACGCTCCACGATGATCTCCATGTGCAGCAGGCCCAGGAACCCGCAACGGAATCCGTATCCCAGAGCCTGAGAGGTCTCCGGCTCGAACAGGAAGGCCGCATCGTTCACCTGGAGCTTCTCCAGCGCATCTTTCACCGGCTCGTATTTCTCTCCCTCGGCCGGATAAATGCCACAGTAGACCATGGACTGGATCTTCTTGTAGCCTGGCAGCGCCTCCTCCGTTGGATCTGCTGCCAGCGTTACGGTGTCACCCACACGTGCATCCGCCACCTGCTTGATGCTGGCACAGATATAACCTACATCACCGGCCCGCAGGTACTTGGTGGGCACATGGCCAGGGGCCATAACGCCTACCTCAGTGACCTCGTACTTCTTGTCGGTGGCCATCAGACGGATCATATCCCCTACCTTGACACTGCCATCAAAGATCCGGGTATAGATCACTACGCCTTTGTAATTATCGTAGACGGAGTCGAAGATCAGTGCCTTCAGCTTCCCCTCTGGGTCACCGGAAGGCGCCGGGATGTGAGCAACGATTTGTTCCAGAAGCTCGTCGATGCCTGTACCCGCCTTGGCGGAGATCAACGGTGCATCCTCGCAATCGATGCCGATCATGTCCTCGATTTCCTGCTTGGTCTCCTCCGGTCTGGCGCTGGCCAGATCCATCTTGTTCAGACAGGGCAGGATCTCCAGATCCTCGTCCAGAGCCAGGTACACGTTTCCCATGGTCTGCGCCTCTACGCCCTGGGTGGCATCCACCACCAGCACAGCCCCTTCGCAGGCAGCCAGACTCCGGGAGACCTCGTAGTTGAAGTCCACATGTCCCGGGGTATCGATGAGGTTGAACACGTACTCGTTCCCATCCTGAGCCTTGTAAACCAGACGGGTGGTCTGCAGTTTGATGGTGATGCCTCTCTCTCGCTCCAGATCCATGTTGTCCAGGAACTGTTCCTTCATGTCCCGGTGGGCCACCAGTCCGGTGTTCTCGATGATCCGGTCTGCCAGGGTGGACTTGCCGTGGTCGATATGGGCAATGATGCTAAAGTTGCGTATATATTTCTGATAATCCTTCTCCATAGGTCCTCCAGTTGGTGTGTTTCTTATCATATTGTAAAGTCCAGAATCCGTTCCGTCAAGGTTCAGCCAACACAAACTTTTCATATCCTCCACAAACAGTATTCAAGAAAGTGAGTTAGTATAATCTCAAGAAAGGAGTCTCTCCATGACCATCAAGCAACGCCTACGCATCTCAAACATTCTCATGATCCTTGTGCCGGTAGGAGCCACCGCCCTGGTGGGGATCGTCAGTGTCCGCTTGCTCTGGGGACTGATGTACGCTTCCGCCGAGGAGATCCGGCATTATGGTCCCCGGCCCCACACGCATCCTCAGATGGCCCTGCAGTTGTTCGACGGTCACGGCGTTTTCTTTGGCCCCGGGGAGGCCATGGGGACGATCCTCCTGATCCTCATCCTCACCAGTGCTGCTACTATCCTGCTAACCAACCGGTTCCTGACAAAGTTCGTATTTCGCCATATCCGAGAACCTCTGGATATTCTTTCGGACGGCGTCATACAGATCGGACAGGGGAATCTGGAGCACAGGATCTGCTATGAGGCACAGGATGAGTTTGCCCCGGTCTGCCAGGCCTTCAACGAGATGGCCTCCCGTCTGAAGGTCTCTGTAGAGCAGACCCAGCAAAACGAGGAGAACCGAAAGCTGCTTCTGGCCGGTCTTTCCCATGATCTGCGCTCCCCGTTGACCTCCCTCCGAGCCTATACGGAAGGACTCATGGATGGCGTGGCCGAAACGGAGGCAGATCGCCTCAACTACCTGAAGACGATCCACCGAAAGACGGAAGAGATCGATCACCTGGTCTCTCAGGTATTTACTTACTCCAAGCTGGATCTGGCTGCGGCTCCCCCCAGGCAGCGCTTCCGTCTTGATCGCACCATCGTTGCCTTTCTGCAGGAGCATGGGGACGACTACGAACGCCGCGGATTGGTGCTCCTCACCAGGATTTGTCCTGCTACTATTCAGGGAGACAGAACGATGCTCTTACGCATTCTCGCCAACCTTTGCGAAAACAGCCTGAAGTACCGATCGCACACCCCGGCCCATATGACACTGACCTTGGAAAACCGCGGTGATCGATGCCTGTTCACTGCCAGTGACGATGGCCCCGGTGTCCCAGAGGAAGCCCTGCTCAGCCTCTTCGACGTGTTCTACCGTGGCGACAAAGCCCGGCAGCATCCGGCTTCCGGTAGTGGCCTGGGGCTCTCCATCGTCCGGCGCTGCGCCGCGCAGATGGGCGGGATCGTTTGGGCGGAGAACGCGGAGAGTGGAGGGCTTTGTATAAGGATCGAACTGCCACTGGCAGAGGAGGAACGGCCATGAAGAGAATACTGATCATCGAAGACGATAAGGACATCGCAGCCATCGAGAGGGATTATCTGGCAGCGTTCTCCTACGAAGTAGAGATTGCCGCCGACGGAACGGAGGGGCTCCGGATGGGGCTCGAAAACCGGTTCGACCTGATCCTTCTGGATCTGATGCTCCCCGGCATGGATGGGTTCACTGTTTGCCGGAAACTACGGGAGCACCTGGATATCCCCATCCTGATGGTGACGGCCAGGCGAGAGGACATTGACAAGATCCGCGGCCTCGGCCTGGGGGCAGACGACTATATAGATAAACCTTTTTCTCCGGGCGTGCTCATGGCTCGGATCCGAGCCAACCTGGATCAGTATGACCGTCTTCGGGGCAAGCGCCGGCCTACTTCGGAGATCCGGCTAGGGGAGATCCGGCTGAATACAGACACGCACCGGGTCTATGTGCAGGATCGGGAGGTGTCCCTGAAGAACCGGGAGTACGAGCTCCTTTTGTTCATGATGCTCCATGCAGATACAGTCTTCAGCCGGGAAGCGCTCTATGAGAATATATGGGGGATGGACGCTCTGGGAGACAGTGCTACTGTCGCAGTGCATATCAACCGTCTCCGCGAAAAACTGGAGCCCGATGCCGCCCGCCCGCGCTACATCGAAACGGTTTGGGGGGCGGGGTACAGATTTTGCGGCCAGCATTGCAATTCTGACGGTTTCCTATATAATAGTTAGAGAACAATCAGTAATGGAGGCAAACTATGGACCAAAGATTTCAGAGAACGGCCCGCCTGCTGGGGCCGGAAGCGATCACACGCCTGTCCGGCTGCCGTGTACTCCTGTTTGGTGTTGGCGGTGTTGGCGGTTACGCTCTGGAGGCACTGGCTCGCAGCGGCGTCGGCACCCTGGACATCGTGGACAATGACGAGGTCAATCTCACCAACATCAACCGTCAGATCCTGGCTACGGAGGACACGATCGGAAGGCCCAAGGTGGAAGTCGCTCGGGAGAGGGTGCTGTCCATCAATCCCGCTATCCGGGTCAACACTTATCCAGTGTTCTACCTGCCCTGCCTGGGGGATCATGTGGATTTCGGCGCCTACGACTACGTGATCGATGCCATTGATACGGTCTCTGCCAAACTGGACATCATCTCCCGCTGCCATGCTGCCGGCACCCCGGTGATCTCGGCCATGGGATGCGGCAACCGACTGGATCCAAGCAAGCTCATGGTCTCTGATATCAGTAAGACCCATACGGATCCTCTCTCCAAGGTGGTTCGCAGAGAACTGCGCAAGCGGGGCATCCCCCATCTGAAGGTGGTCTGGTCTACCGAGGCGCCCATCCGTCCGATGGAACTCCCTGACACCCCCGCACAAAGCCCTGCAGACGGCGCGCCTGTCAGACGAAGTGTCCCCGGGTCGACCGCCTTTGTCCCCCCCGCCGCAGGCCTGTTGCTGGCATCAGAGGTGGTGCGGGACCTTACGCAGTTCGACCCTGCCCTACGCACCAAAGGGGGAAAACAAGACTGATTTTACGACCCAAGAGGGAAATCACGCGGTGAAAACCGCGTTTTTTATTGGAATCCAGCCCCCGAGCATATATGACGCTGGTTGTAAGGGAATAGTACGAATGTTTCACTGGCTATTGACAGGATATGGTAAAGTTGTTACGCTGAATAGACTCCGGAGCAGATAACAACGCAATGAGCGGATGGCAAACCAGAGCGATATGAAGTGTACCCATAAAAGTAGAGTCACTCCTATATGATTTCTCCCCTATGATAATAATCATACGGGGTTGAGTAATTGATGGATTCGTGTGGCCTTTTACGAGGATAAAAGTGCCACACGTATTCATATATATCACCTTTTGCCTCGTTGATTGTTCTGTATTTTTTCTTTAGCCATTCTGACTTCATTTTACCCCAGAAACTTTCCATTGGTGCATTGTCCCAGCAATCTCCCTTACGGCTCATGCTGCATATGAATCCCTGCCTGCTCAGCATTCTCCTGTATTCCTTCGAACAGTAGGTCGAACCCCTGTCCGAATGTATGATGCATCCCGGACTTCCACAGCCTCTGAGAAGCATATCTTTTAATGCATCCATTACCAGAAATCTATCGTTATGCACGCTCATTGCCAACCCTACGGGAAGCCTTCCATACAGATCCAGTATTCCGGCCACATACAGATCTCCCTGCTCCGTAGCAATGACTGTTGTATCACTTACCATCTTTTTATCCGGGGCATCAACGCTGAAGTCTCTGTCGATAAGATTGTCGGCGATTGGCTCGTCATGGTCTGAATCCGTCGTGCAGACAAACCTTCTGCATGTCCTGGAAAAGAGAGCGCACTCCTGCATGATCCTCTCGACACGTTTATGGTTGACACGTTTTTTGCGACCTTTATTCAGGATAACGGTTACTTTTCTTGATCCGTATGATCCTCTGGAAGCTCTGTATATGTCGTATATCTCTTTTGTGATCTTAAGGTCTTCTTTCTCTTTCTCCGTAAGTGGCCCATCGACTCGTCTGCGCCATTTGTAGTATCCGCTCTCTGACACCTTTAGTACTCTGGCCATCCTCGCAATGCTGTGCTCGTGTTTATGCTCACGCATGAAAAGATATTTCAATCGCGCTTTACATTTGCAAGGAAGGCCGCTGCTTTTTTTAGTATTTCGACCTCCTCACGAAGCTCTGCGTTCTCTTTTTCAAGCTCTTTTTCCCGATCGGTCCTCTTATCTGATTTGGTAAACCCTTTTCGAAAGGCTTTATCTTCACCAACTTCAGCAAGATGATTACGCCATCGTATGACAGTCCACGGCATGATTCCGTACTTGTCGGCTATGACATGTTCCAGATTCTTGTTTTCAGGCAGCAATGCTTCTTTTGCCACCATCAATTTGAACTGTTTGCTGTAATTTGTTCTTGACATGGTGTACCTCCAATCTACATGCATTATACCATGCTTTGCAGACTCTACTTTTTGGGGTACACCTCAATACCGGCGAATGCTTTGTGCAGTAGTGGCGCCGCCATTACCAATACGAAAAACCGCCAGCATCGATCCGGCGAATCTTTCTTTTGATGATGGTCATTCTTTAGATTTCGCCGTGGCGCCGCCACTGTCATTATTGCAAATCACCAGTACTACTCCATACAGTTGCTCAGAAGGAGGGATCCTACGCAATGATACAGATTATCAAAAGGTCCATTTTACACGAACTGAAGCGCATTCAGCGCCTCATCAATTTTCTCCAGTCCGATAACCTCCAACAATCCGGCTACATCGAGAAGCTGAAAAGAAGAAAACACACTTACTATTATCTTTGTATCACCAAAAACAAGAAGAAAAAGCGACTATACCTGGGCAAGGCCAACTCTCCGGAACTGAAGAGAGCAGTCTCGCTCTTCTTCAAGAAGGCCCACCTGGAGATCCTGAAGCACAACAAGGAGGTTCTGGAAGAAGCAATTAATAATCTTTGGGACGACTCCGTGTCAGGTATCATTGGGCACCTGCCGCGAGTCTGCCGCGAGGTATGCAGGGAAGGCTTTAGGGATCCGCGATTGGAGGAACTGAAGGCATGGGCGTCCGCGGATTATCCCAAAAACACCTATCCGCTTTCTGAGTCGGCGAATTATGCCAAGGATGGTACCCGTGTGCGATCCAAGGGAGAGGCCCTCTGGTACAACCTTCTGCTGGAAGCAGGTATTCCCTTCCGGTACGAATGCAAGATCACTGTGGTGGATGAAAACGGATGGGAGGTAGAGCTTTGCCCGGACTTCATGATCCAGTGCTACGACGGCACCATGATCATCATTGAACATCTCGGAGGGCTGAAGAGTGCGAAATACAGATCCGATCTGACGGCCAAGTTGTATTACTACCAGAAGGAAGGTTATGTGATCGGTGACAACCTCTTCCTCACCAGCGATGACGCAGATCACAACACGAGTTCCGAGATGATCGCACGCAAAGTACAGGAGATCGAGAAGATGTTTTATCGCGCCGCCTGATACGCACAAAGAACGTGCGGAGACCCTCATATTACAGTTGCAATTTCTGACGCTGTACATTATAATTTAAGTGAGAATTGTTGTTTAACATTAGGAGGTTTAATTATGGCTGTTTATGATTGGGGGACATTCGGTCTCCACATTCCTAAGATGATGCTTCCGAAGGAAGGCACCGATTACAGCAAGTGGGCGGTCGTCGCCTGTGACCAGTATACTTCTGAGCCGGAATACTGGAATGACGTAGAAAGCATCGTTGGAGATGCTCCATCCACCCTGCGTCTGATGCTTCCTGAGATCTATCTGGAGAAGGAAGGCGAGGCAGAGAAGATCGCCAACATCAGAAAGACCATGGACGAGTACTTGTCCAACGGTCAGCTGAGGGAGATGCCTGCTGGCGGTATGCTGGTCAAGCGTACAGCCGAGGGCCGCACCCACCTGGGTCTGGTCATCGCCACCGACCTGGAGAGCTACGACTTCAACAAGGGGTCCCAGTCTTTGACCCGTGCTACTGAGGGCACTGTGGTGGAGCGTATCCCACCAAGACTTCGGATCCGCGAGGGGGCTCCCATCGAGATGCCCCACATCATCATCCTCATCGATGATCCTGAGAAGTCCGTCATCGAACCTCTGGTGAATGCTCCACAGGAGCAGATGTACGACACCGATCTGATGAAGGACGGCGGTCACGTCACCGGCTCCTTTATCAAGGAAGAAGATCTGGGCGGTATGCAGGAGGCACTGTCCAAGCTGTTCGACAAGGCAGTCGAGAAATACGGCGACGGACACGTGATCTTCCAGGCCATGGGCGACGGCAACCACTCCCTTGCTACAGCCAAGACCATGTGGGAGAACCTGAAGAAGACCCTGACACCAGAAGAGGCAAAGAACCATCCTGCCAGATATGCTCTCTGCGAGATCGAGAACATCCACGACGCAGGCATCGTGTTCGAGCCCATCCATCGTGTACTGTTCGCCAAGGGCGGCAAGACCGGCGAGGACATCGTCAAGGAGACCATCGAGCTTCTGAACGAGCAGAACGGCAAGGCATACATGGCCGAGGCCGGCACTGAGGCCCCGGAGGGCGCTTTCGCGATCCCGTGCCTCTGCGGTGGCAAGCGCTGCACCGTCATCATCGAGGAGCCTTCCAACAAGCTGGAGGTAGGTGTCCTGCAGAATGCTCTGGACGTGATCGTCAAGGAGCGCGGTGATGCGGACATCGACTACATCCACGGCACCAAGGCCCTGGAGACCCTGTCCGACAAGGACGGCAACTGTGGATTTGCACTCCCTGCAATGGATAAGTCGCTGCTCTTCCCAGCTGTAGCCGCTGACGGCGCCCTGCCCCGGAAGACCTTCTCCATGGGCGAAGCCAACGAGAAGCGTTACTACATCGAGAGCCGGTTTATCGGGAAATAGACCCGTCACATCTTCAACAAATAAAACCCCGTACAATTCTATTTGGTATCCAAATAGAATGTACGGGGTTTTCTTTGTTAATTCACTATTTCAAAAGACAAGGCATATCGAAAGAACGTCATTTTCCTCAGATCTGCCGTGCCCATCGGTAGCGATCCTATTATGCGAACCAACCCAAGCCAAAGAAGTTACTGATCTGTCCCAGCAGCACCAGGAACATCATGACCGGAGCGATGAACTTCATGCAGAAGCTCCAGAATGGTTTCATGGTGAACTTGTGGCCGGCCTGCTCTACCTCGTCGTCCAGGTAATCCGGCATGATCCATCCAAAGATGATGGCGGTAAGGAAGGCACCCAGAGGCATCATCAGACCTTCCGATACCAGATCGAAGGAGTCAAGCCATGTGCTCTGTCCCAGGATCTGCGGGAAACCGTTGGCGCCCAGACCGTCGCAGGCAACGATGGTAGCCTCCGCGAGGGACAGGATGCCCAGAATCACGTAGACACGCAGTCTGCTCGGGTGCTTGCCCCTGTCAATCTGCCAGTCGATGAGTGTGGAACCACAGGCCTCGTACACGGAAATACAGGAGGTCCATGCCGCGATGAACACGAGCAGATAGAACAGCATACCGAAGAGTGGTCCGATGCCTCCCATGGCCTGGAACACGGTCTGCAAGGTGATGAAGATCAATCCAGGGCCGCCGCTTGGGTCAAGGCCAGAGGCGAAGACTGCCGGCATGATGGCCATACCTGCCATAACCGCCACGATGGTATCCGCAAGCGGTACGATGATAGAGTTCTGCTGGATATTCTCATCCTTCTTCAGGTAGGATCCATAGGTGATCATGATACCCATGGCCAGGGACAGGGAGAAGAACAACTGCCCACCGGCAGAAGCGAGTACGCTGATCCATCCCCAACCTTCGAATACGGAGAAATCAGGCTTGAACATGAATGCGAGTCCTGCACCCGCCCCAGGCATGGTGCAGGCGCGGATGATGACGATCACCAGCATGACAAACAGTGCAGGCATCACGATAGTGGATACCTTCTCGATACCAGAACTGACACCCTTGATGACCACGATCAGGCAGAGCAATGCAAAGATGATCGTATAGATCCAGCTCTGTCCCATGCTGGCGGTGAATGTGCCAAAATATACATCGCTGGCCGCATCCCCGATGCCAAAACCGGCGCCGATCAGGTCACCAAAGTTGGCCACGATGTACTTGATGCAGTAGCCTCCGAGCACAGTGTAGAAGGCCAGAATGAAGAACGGCGACAACCAGCCAAGCCAGCCGATGAACCGGTACTTCTTGCCCAGTGCCCCCCAGGCTTCGATGACGCCCTTTCCGGTCTTACGTCCCAACGAAAGCTCTGTCAACGTCATCGCAACACCAACGGTGATAAACAGTAACAAATAGATCAACAGAAAAGCGAACCCTCCGTGGCTTCCCATCTTATACGGGAACCCCCACAGATTGCCCAGCCCTACTGCCGACCCGATGGTTGCCATCAGGAATCCAAATTGCGATTCCCACTGGCCTTTTTCGTTAACTTTTTCCATAATAAAACCTCTCCATAATATATTTTATAAACACAGAATAAAACTATTATAAGAGGTTATGACTGCTTTGTCAATCATCTATATTCTTATTCAAATTTCTTGTAAGTCTACACAAAAACACTGCTCGCCAGAAACTGTTTTCCTCGTAGTTCCTGACATTCTGCAGCCTGGTATATCCGACCCTATGCCGGGGCACAAAGCCCTTTGCCTCGCTTCGACTGACATCCGTACGGGTCGGACAGTACCTGCGCCCACATCGCTGATGCGGGCGCAGGTCGTAGTCCTCAGTATAAAACCGCAACGTTCTTTCCCCTTTCTATACCGCAACCACACTATCATCATACCACTTTATAACGCAGGTTGCAATATATTTAGCAATACATATAGCAATACAAACATCTCGCTGTATTATTTTTCAAAATGCAGTATAATATGAATGATGGAAGGGAGTTAATTTGTCATGCCATTCATTCTCAAAAAGAAAAACGAGACCGAAAACAAGACAATCCGATTTCCTAAACCACTGATCGAACAGATCAATGCGGTGGCGGGTTCTGATACGTCATTCTCCAGTTTTGTGCTGCAGGCCTGCGAATATGCGCTGGCGCACATGGACGATGACGCAGTGACAACGCCTTTGCCTGATCTGACGATCCCCACCGACAAGAAGACCAGATGATGAGCAACCCTAACAAGTACAAGGAGCCGCATATGGAATTGCATGCTATCTGGCATACATTTCCATATGCGGCTCCTCGCTCATTCTCTTATTTTATTTGTCAAACCCTTTCGGTTCCATCCCCTCTTCGAACAGCTCCGGCGCTTCCGGGGCTGCCTCGGCCGGTGATTCCTTCGGCATCTCTATCGTCTTGGTCTCCGCAGCCTTTTCGCGCAGCGACAGTTCCTTCGCAAGTTCATCTACCAAAGGCATCGGTTTCGACTGTGCCTTCTTGGGGGCGGTATGTTTGGAAGGTGCCTGTTTTGCAAACACAGAAGGTTTAGCGTGTTTGCCGCCTTGCTTCAAGGGTGTTGGTACGACCGGATCTTCAGGTGCTTTGGACTCTGCAGAGTCCACTGTCTCTGCCGGTTCCGCTGCTTCTGTCGAAGCTTCTTTTGCTGGGGCCGATGGTTCTTCCTCCGCTACAGGCGATTTCACTTCTTCCGTTGTCTTCGGTGCTGCCGGAGGCTCTGGTACTTCCTGCGTTTTTGGCGGTTCCGGCACCTCTGGTGCTAATTGCTTTGTGCCTGCATCGGCTGAAGCGGATTCTGTCTTCTCTACCGGCGGCATAGGAACTTCCTCCTCGTCCTCTAATACCCCCAGAGGAATCTCTACCTTGTGGTAGCGCATCAGCGTTCCGTTCACCTTGCCCATCACCAGAAGATAACTGATCAGGAGCAGGATACAAGAGATTGCCAGCCCGCCAGCCACATAGAAGAAATATTCAAATCCACCTGCCATATCCTCGATGGAATTGATCTGTCCACCGGTGGTATCAGCTGTCGTCAGCAGTGAACGAATTGCGACTACTACCAGGATCGCCAGGAGAACAACGGTCACCACCGCAAAGAACATGTAGTAGATCCAGGCTCTGGTACAGCGGCCCGCATAGCGCTTTTCGTCATTCTGCCGTGCGATCTGCGCACAGCCGTTCATCATCTGTTTGATTTTCAGGATATCCAGCCATCCTGCCAGAAGGATCAATACCATCGCACCGACGATCATGCCCACTGTACCCAGCATGGTGCGGGAGGAATCCTGATCGGTATCGATAAACCATACGGCCACCACTGCAAGGCCCACGGCCACCACCGCAAGCAGGAGACTCCACAGATAGTAGTTTCTGGAGCGGCGGAAGTGAGCCGAGTACTTCCCGACCTGCGAAAGCCCTATAATCACCATCAAGAAAGCCAGGATACTCACCGCACTAAACCCGATGCCGATGTAGTTCAGCATCTCTCCGGAGAACTTTGTGCGGACCGCTCCCATCCCGCTGGCACCTACATTGGAGACGATCTCAAGCAGCATGCCCCAGAACACGGCCCTTAGGCCATTCAGATTGTAACTGTTTTGATCTTTCATTTCCCTATACCCCTTTCACACTAAAACTTATCCGCAAGCGCAGCCGCCCGGGCTACACCGTCCGTGTGCTGGATGGCCCCTAGCTCAAAGCAATCGGTCACCAACACTTCTCCGACATTCTTCCACTTCAGGTACTGGAGCGAGCGCTCGTAAGGGTACACCACCCCGTCGAACACCCTCTGGTGCGGCTCTTCACATGCACTGATCAGGGCCGCCTCCTTCCCCTCTATCTTCACTTCACCAATGATGAAGGACCAGAACTTGTCGATCACCAGCTTGATGGACGCCGGCACACTGTACCAATAGACAGGAAGAACGAACACCACCGCATCCGCGTGGAGGATCGCCTTGGCGATCTTGTTGAAGGTGTCATCACAACAGCAAGCCTCCATGGGGGTTTTGAAGCACCCCTTGCAGTCGTAACATGGCTTGACCGCCTCGAAGGCCGTGTCGATCTTGGTGAGGATGTGCCCCTTGTCTGCAGCCGCATCAATGAACGCCTCCGCCATGGCCTCTGTATTGCCGTGCTTACGTCCGCTGGCCGTCAATACCAGGATTCGTTTTCCCATATCATATCTCCTTTCCGGCCACATGCGCAGCCTGCCTAAACGCGCCAAGGCAAAAACCTTATTCTGTCTTGGCGGAATCTGTCTCGATCACCTTCTGCATCACGGAGTTGGCCACTGGACCTGCTACCACTGAGCCGGTGCCGCCATTTTCCACACAGACGATAAACGCGTAAGGATATCCCTCATTATCGATGAATCCAGTGAACCAGGCGTTGGGTTCCTTCCCCTTGCCTACCTCTGCCGTTCCGGTCTTGGCATAGATGTCCAGTCCCGGATAATTCCACTCTCCGTATTCCTTTTTGACGTTGTTGCGCATCATTTTCTTCAGACGGGCAGCTGTGCTCTCCTCGATCATCTGATCGGTACGCTCCCCCGGTTCCCCGTCGTGGAGGATCTTCGGAACGGTCCCCCTGCCGTCTGTGGCGATGGCACTCATGTACACCAGCATAGAAGCGGGATTCAGCTGATCCTTCCACTGACCGATGCCGGCCCATCCCAGACTCAGCTTGTCCATGGCGGGGAACTCAAAACTCCCCTTGGCGTTGTGGATGCCGTTGATGTCGTAGGAGGTGGTCAACCCCAGCTTATCCACGTAGTCCTCCATGGTGCCTGCTCCGACCTTGTTGGCCAGTTCCGCAAACCCCACGTTGCAGGAGTGGGCCAATGCTGACTTGAAGTTCACATGCCCGTGGGCATAGGTACAGGTGATCCGCTGCCCGCCGTATTTCTTGGAGCCGCTGCAGTCGGTGGACCAGTCATCCAGCCCGCTGTAGTTCTCGATAGCCGCCGCCGAGGTCACCAGTTTGAAGATGGATCCTGGGATCATGGTGGCCGACAGGAACTTGTTCACATACGTCCCTTCCTTGGGGTCCTTGGGCATGTGCTTGGGGTCGAAACTAGGGGCACTCACCATACAGATGATCTCCCCGGTCTTGTAGTTGTAAACACCCACACATCCCTTTCGGCCATCCAGGGCCTCGTAGGCCGTCTCACAGATATCCTTGTCGATGGTCAGTGTCAGCGCCTTCTGCTTGCCGCTCACCCGATAGGTGCCGGTAATCAGGTTGTAGCCCGCCAGGTCGTCCTTGTAGGCATTGATGGCACCGGTAGCTACGTTGCCCGCCGGATCTCCCACCGCATGGGCGGTGGCTTTCCGAACAGTGCTGCCCTTGGCAAAGGAGACCTTGTTCCCCTCGCCGGAGATCAGCATCTCTCCGTTGACATCGTAGATCGTTCCAGCCACCTGTGTGCCGTTGCTGTACAGATGAGTGTTATAGGGCTGCGTCACCCAGTCGTCCCCTTGCGTGATGTAGCGATACATGAATAGACAAAGCCCTGCTACCAGCGCTGCCGCCAGGAGCAGAAAGAGAATGGCCCGTCGTTCTAATTTCTTCACAGGCCCTCACCTCCTCCTGCAACGGCCTTGTCCTTCAGGGACACGGCGATGCTCGCATTCTGCCTGGTATCCGCCGCCTTCAGAAAGGCCAGAAGCCCCCAGGACGCAATCATGGAGGTCCCTCCTGCCGATGTGAAGGGAAATGCCACCCCGGTGAAGGGGAGGATGTCCGTGCTGCCGAACACGTTCAGGATGGTCTGCAGCAGGAACAGAGTCATAGCGGAACAAGCCGCGATGGTATAGTAGGTGGACCGGCCGCTCATGATGGAACGGTAGGCGAAGATAGACAGCGTCACGATGGCCAGTACCGCCATCACGGCCACGATCAGCCCCCACTCCTCTGCCAGAAAGCAGAAGACCATGTCGGTCTCCGAGGCATTGATGAAACGCAGATTGCCCCGCCCGGCGCCCAGACCGATCAATCCGCCGCTGGCGGCATCCGTCAGAGACCTGGTCTGCTGGAACCCGGAATTGTTTATGAAGTCCGGTTCCCAGATATGTCCCCAGGTGTTCAGCCTGTCCACTGCGTAGGAGCGGAACTTCAGCACCAGCAGGGCTGCCACAAAGGCCACGCCGCCGATAGACAGCAGCCTGGCAAAATCCCCGCTGCGCAGGAAGGAGATCACCAGATAGGTGGCAAAGAAGATCGCCGCCGCTCCCAGGTCTCCGATCTTGGCCAGACACAGGAAGCAGAACACCGCAAACGCGCTGAAACGCAGCGAACTCTTGCGGTCGAACAGCTCGTCCATGGTAGCCGCGCCCACCCAGATGAACGCCAGCTTGACGAGCTCCGATGGCTGGAAGGTCATTCCTGCGATACGGACCCAGTTGGTGGATCCGTTGATGGTGGTGCCGAAAATCATATTGATAAGCAGCAGCAGGACCGCTGCAATGTAGACGTATTTCTTGATGGCCCGTGTCCGTTCCAGATCCCGCAGGAAGGTGCACATGAAGAAGAACAGTCCCACGCCGATCACCACGGAGATGAACTGCTTCAGTACTTCCCCCGGAATGCTGGCAGCCATCACCGCAAGACTCAGGGTGGACAGGAAGAACGCGATGATCTCCATCTCAAACGCCCGCCTGTGCATCCCCCACAGTAAGATCACATAGACCCACATGAGCACCGCCATCCCAATGAAAGAGATGGGGATCTGCGCGTTGAAATCCTCCCCAAGCGCATAGTAGAGTTCCCCCAGTGTCAGCATCTGGAAGATGGTCAGCGCCAGCAAGGATGGCCAGGGAGAGGGCAGCACCGTGTCCTCCTGGCGGTAGCGGATGTTATTCTGCCGCTCCTGCAGACTGATGGGAAACAGCGTGCACCGTACCGCGCCAAGCTGAATGGTATCCCCGATCTTGACTCCCATCTCATGACCGGAGGGGACCTTCCGTCCATTGATGTAGGCGCCGTTCTTGGCGCCCAGGTCCATGTAACGCCAGTCTCCGTCATCGTCCCGGGTAAGGATCCCATGATTCCTGGAGACGGAGAGGTCGTTGATCTGGATGTCGCAGCTCTTGGCTCTGCCGATGTTGTTCTCCCAGTGCGTCAGAGGCAGGTTCTCGTACTCGCCAACGTGCAGGTACGCCCACACCTCGGAGGGATTCCGGCTCTTCAGAAGCGACATGATCATCTTCAGAAGAATAAACAGGGCAAGGAAAATAAAGATCCACCGGGCGAACGCCGTGTAGATGTGTCCCGCATCACTGGTTGCCTCGAACACGTTGCCAACGCTCTCCGGGATCACCGAAAAGAAATTCCCTATCCCCTCTATGATTCCGTTAATAATATCCATAATCTGATTATACCACAAAACCACCGTCTATGCCAATCACCTGTCCGGTGACAAAGGACGCGCGGTCAGAGCCCAGAAATTCGATGAGTTCGGCCACCTCCTCTGGTCTGCCGATTCGGCCCAGCGGCGTCTCCTCAGCCAGTACAGACAGGTCCTCCGCAGACAAAGCTTTGTTCATATCGGTGTCGATGACTCCCGGCGCAACACAATTGACCCGGATCCCGGAAGGCCCCAACTCCCTGGCCATGCTCTTCCCCAGACCGATGACCGCATGCTTGGTAGCCGCGTAGAGGGCCTCGCAGGATGCCCCTGCCACGCCCCACATAGAACTGACGATCACGATGCTGCCGGATTTCCGAGAGATCATCCCGGGCACAAAGACAGTCAGCGTGTTGACCACGCCGTCCAGATTCACTCCCCGCAGCCGGTCCCACTCCGCCTCGGTAGCGTCCTGCAGGAGTCCCGTGAGACTGATCCCGGCATTGGCCACCAGGATATCCACCGGCCCCGTAATTGCAAGAACCCCCGAGACCGAGGTTCTGTCCGAAACATCACAGCGAATCGCTGTGGCGCCGGTCTGCTTACTGGTCTCGAGGGCTTCACGTTCACTGTCTTTGTAAAGGAAGTAGACCCGGTGTCCTTCAGCCGCAAAACGTCTGACCGCTGCGGCGCCGATCCCTCTGGATCCTCCTGTTACAAGAACTGTTTTCATGGTCTTCTTACAGAGTAGCCATGTAGTTCAGAGTTCTTACCAGCTGGCTGACATAACTCATCTCGTTGTCATACCAGGAGTTGACTCTTACCAGGTACTCGTGCTCGCCGGCCTTGATCATGGATGTCTGGGTCGCGTCGAACAGAGAACCATAGCTCATGCCAATCACATCGCTGGAAACGATCTCGTCCTCGGTGTATCCGAAGGAATCGTTGGCTGCGGCTTTCATGACCTCGTTGATGGCCTCCACAGAGATGGTGTCGGTCTCGTCGATGATGGTCGCGTCCAGAATGGTGATGGAACCGGTGGTCACAGGTACTCTCTGCGCGGAACCGGTCATCTTGCCATCCAGCTCTGGAACCACCAGACCGATGGCCTTGGCTGCGCCGGAGCTTGTGGGCACGATGTTGGCCGCACCTGCTCTGGATCTTCTCAGGTTGCCCTTCTTCTGGGGACCGTCCAGGATCATCTGGTCGCCTGTGTAAGCGTGGATAGTGCACATGAATCCGGAAGTGATCGCCTTGTAATCGTTCAGCGCCTTCGCCATCGGAGCCAGGCAGTTGGTGGTGCAGGAAGCACCGGATACGATGGTATCCTCCGGCTTCAGGGTCTCATGATTGGTGCCGAATACGATGGTCGGAACGTCGCTGCCTGCCGGTGCGGAGATCAGGACCTTCTTGGCGCCAGCGTCCAGGTGAGCCTGTGCCTTCGCCTTGGATGTGTAGAAGCCTGTGCACTCCAGCACGATATCGATGTCCAGGTCGCCCCAGGGCAGCTTGGAAGCGTCTGCTTCCTTGTAGATGGTGATGGTCTTGCCGTCTACGGTGATGGAATCCTCACCGCATTCTACGCTATGTCCCTTATATCCGCCCTGTGCGGTATCGTACTTCAGCAGGTATGCCAGCATCTCCGGCGCGGTCAGGTCGTTGATTGCGACGACTTCAAAATCCTCATCCTCAAACACCTGTCTGAACGCCAGTCTTCCGATTCTTCCGAACCCGTTAATTGCTAATCTGATCATTGGTCTATACCTCCTAATTTATACTCATAAAATTTTTACAATATATATCGATAATACCACCCACGGCGTTCATGGTCAAGGTTTTCCGAAAAAACTCACTTAACCGCCCAGGAGAACATGTACGGATCCAGCCCCCAGTATTCCTCCATCTTATACTTGATGTAATCTGCCGACTGAAACTCCGGCATCCCCATGAAATAATGCTTCTTGTCATCGTTCTCTGAAAGGATGTTGGTGGCTGCGTAGACGCAGAAGGCGAAAAACAGTTTGGTCTTCCGGTCCATCTTCCCCGCGGAAGCCGGCAGCTCCTCCAGCATGGCGAACATTTTCTTCATCTTATCCCGGGAAGTGCGGATCTCTGGATCCTTCATCACCGGCGCCAGCGCCGCAAAGCATCCCACCATCGCCTCCGTATCCAGTTGTCCCTGGATCAGCTCGCTGATCACATCGAACATCTGCAGATAGTCTGCCAGTTCGTCGTCCCGGCAGGGAAGGTCGTTCTCCTCAAGCAGCCTTTTCATCTCTCCGAAACGATCGAACACCTCCACATTGCTCCTGTTCTTCTCATCCATATCGCTCTCCGTTATTTCGTTACTTTTACCTTGATCTTCACCTTGGCACCGCCCTTGGCCTTCACAGTGATCTTCGCCTTGCCTGGCCTCTTCGCGGTGATGGTGCCCTTCTTGCTGACCTTCGCTACCTTCTTCTTGGAAGACTTGAACTTCAGTTTCTTCTCCGTGGTGTTGGCCGGAACAAAGCTTACTGGGATCTTGTACTTCTGCCCCACCTTCAGAGTGATCTTCTTGGCGGGTACCTTCAGTTTCTTTGCCTTGATCGTAGGTTTCTGCCCCATGAGCAGCGACCGCAGATTCCCCAGCTCCTTCGCTGCGCTTCCACGGAAGAGGTCGTTCGCCCGGAAAAGGATGAACCCTTCACAGCCAGCTGCCCGAAGCTTCTGCACCTGTTCTCTCAGGTTGGTGCTCTTCCGGCCCCATCCCCTGTCACCTGAAACGCTCTTCCCGGCCTGGTACAGCGCCAGTCCGATGTACATGTCCACGTTCGCCTTGTTGTTTCCCTTCCACAAAGCCAGACGTTGGCTGTACATGGCGGTGTTCCCCTTGGAACCCCACTGGTCGGTCCAGTAGATCTGGGGCGCGATGTAGTCCACATAGCCCTTGTTCGCCATCCAGGTCTTAACGTCGCAGCCGCTTGCCATGCAATTGTCCATGTTCCCCTGAGGGCTGACGCCAAACCTGAGTCCGGCTTTCCTGTGGGTGTTCTGATACACAGATCGGATCATCTTGTTGACATTGGCTAGCATGGTGGCCTTAGACGGTTTCTTGCTGAAATCCTTCTTGGCTTTCGTAACGCTGATGGAGTACTGGGAAGCATTGGTAGGTGTCCGGTACTTTCCTGTGGAATGATAGAAGTAATCATCAAAGTGGATTCCGTCCAGATCGTAGGCCTTCAGTTCATTCACCGCCCGGTTGATTCGGTTGGTGGAATAGCTGCAGGCCGGATCCAGATAAAGGCTCTGCTTGATCCTGTACGGATTCAGCCATGCCTCGATCCGCATTCCGTTCTTCCGGCATTCCTCGATGACGATCCCCAGTGGATCGTAAGCATAGGTGGCCGCCGCCGTTCTGGAGGCAGAGGCCTTGGATGTCAGCGAGTCCGAAGCCTTGAAGGTCCTGGACTTCCAGCTGGCGTCATCAAAAGCCCGCGCATGGAAATACACGGTGTTGATCCCGTATTTCTTCGACTCCTGCAGCAGCCTGCTGATCTTGCTCCGGTAGGTCGCCGCTGAGGCGTCTCGCAGTCCCATGTCTTCAAAATCCACAAAGGACAGCCACAGTCCCCTTACGTCTGTCGCACCATAACTCCTCTCCCCCTGAGGCATGATGGGCAGCATGCAGATAGCCAACAGAATGGCCATCAGTGATATACTGATTCTCTTACACATATCTCTCCCTGTTCCCTTTCTTCTTTCCGAGCGATCCGGAAAGCTTTGTCAGAAATCCTCGCCGGTGAGAAGCTTGTAGGCTTCCTTATATTTGGCGACAGTCTTCTCGATGATCTCCTCCGGCAGGTCATAGTCGCTGTCCGGATTGGCCTTCAGCCAGTCGCGGACGAACTGCTTGTCGTAGGAGGGTTGTCCGTGTCCCGGCTCGTACCCCTCGAGGGGCCAGAACCTGGAACTATCCGGTGTCAGCATCTCATCTCCCAGCACGATGTTTCCATCCTCATCCAGACCAAACTCGAACTTGGTGTCAGCGATGATGATCCCACGCTCTCTGGCGTATTCTGCGCACTTCTTGTAGAGTGCGATGGTGCAGTCCCGGAGCTTGGCCGCATACTCCTCACCCTTTCCGGGGAATTCCTTCTCCAGTACCTCGATGCTCCTCTCATAGGAAATGTTCTCATCATGGTCACCGATCTCTGCCTTGGTGCTAGGCGTGTAGATGGGCTCAGGCAGCTGATCTGACTCCTTCAGCCCTTCCGGCAGCTGAATGCCGCATACGGTACCATCCTTGCAGTAGCTGGCCCAGCCGCTTCCGGTGATGTAACCGCGTACGATGCACTCGATCGGAAGCATGGTGAGTTTGCGGCACATCATGCTCCTGCCGGCAAATTCCTCTGTCTGGAAAAACTCTGGCATATCCGCGGTATCCACTGAGATCATATGGTTAGGCACGATGTCTCTAGTGAAGTCAAACCAGAATCTGGACATCTGTGTCAGGATCGCCCCCTTCTCGGTGACCTTGTTCTTCAGGATCACATCAAAAGCGGAGATCCGGTCGGTTGCCACCATGATCAGGCTGTCTCCGTTATCGTATATCTCTCTGACCTTACCTTCCTTGACCGGTGAAAATGTTTTCATCTGTCGGTACCTCTCTTTCGCTTTCTGCTTTAATTAATGCTTCAGAACATTATATCACAAATGCATTAATAAATATTGAATTTTGCCCTGTTTTTTTGTAAAATATTTCAGAGAGTATTTGGGAGGGAGTATTAACTATGTCATTACAATTGTTTCTCGCGATCTATGTGATCGTCAATCTATATGCTATCAGCCAGGTCAACCACTGGGTCAAGCGGATCACCCGCCGTCTCCCGGTGCGCGTGGTCCTGGATCTGATCTTTGTCGTGTTGGCTTTGATTCCGGCCATTGCGGCCTGGTCTCCGGATGACCCGCTGCAGCCGACGCTGGAGTCCATAGGGGACAAGTGGATAGGGTTCCTGCTCTATCTGACACTGGCATTCCTGATCTTCCACCTGTTCCGCATCGTGGTTTTCCTGTTCGGCGGACGAGGGGAATCCAAGGATCCCACGACACACAAGCCCCATGCGCCCTGGTCGAGCACCCTGGTGATCGGGCTTTGTGTCCTGATCTCGCTGACGCTGAACGTGTACGGGAATGTCCATGCCCACGACGTCCATGTGAAGGAATACAACATCGCGCTTGAGAAGAAGACAGTCACCTCCGGAGAACTGAAGATCGCCCTGATCGGCGACCTGCACTTCGGAAGCAACAGTCATCTGGATCAGATCGACTCCATGGTATCGAAGATCAACGATGCGGATCCTGATGTGGTCCTGATAGCCGGCGACATCTTCAACGGCTCTTACGACAGTCTGAAGGAACCACAGAAATATATTCGCACGCTGAACAAGCTGAAGAGCAGGCAGGGCGTCTATGCTGTCTACGGTGATTATGATGTGAAGGAACGGCTTATGGCCGGCTTCCCTGTCACCCCGGATTCCGCCGCCGTGCGTGATCCCAGGATGACCTCGTTTATGGAGGATGCAGGATTCACCATCCTGGAAGATCAGACGGTCTATGTTAACGGCGTGCAGATCGTAGGCCGGCTGGACAGCAAGCACCCCGGCGGCACCAAGTCCCAGGGAGTCGGCCGCCTGATCCAGCCGCTGGACACCAAGATGCCCGTCGTCGTTCTGCAACACGAGCCTAAGGGGCTGGAGTCTCTGGCCAACGGCGGCGCGGACCTGACGCTCTGCGCCGGCACCCACAACGGGCAGATCATGCCACTGAACTGGATCTGGCATTTTGTCACAGAGAATTCCTACGGACTGAAGCGTCTCCACGGCGCCTACTCACTGACCACCTGCGGCATCGGATACACCGGACCGCCCATTCGAGTGGGAACCCACAGCGAGGTCTCCATCATCAATCTGAGTTATTGAGCACAAAGCCTTAACCGCTGCAATTCCTGCAGCGGTTTTTTTAGGCGGAAGACACTTATGCGGTTCATGTGGGATGTCCTACTGCGGTGGCCTAAAACCCGAATGGCGTCTTTTACATCCCCAATGCATACCGAAGAGGAACAATGGAAACGGTTTTCATGTTAAACCCGGTTTTTTGGTATCCCGGCCCAGAATCTGTAGCTCATTGGGAATAGAACTTCTGCGAGAAACCTTTCTGGATACGAAAAACAGGGATTATGGAGTTTCTGGTATCCATAGATCCGTAGGAAATCCAATGGGTAACAGAAACAGTAAAAAATCGGATTTCGGAAACTGATCAACACCGGCCAACAACTTACCGGCCTGGCATCACCGAAAAAGAGGCTGTCTCATTGAGACAGCCTCTCTTCCATATTCCGTGCTTACAGCGCCGCTGCGAAATCTCTGATCTCAGCCAGCTTGGCCTCGGATTTGTTCTCCTCGCCGTTGGCGGTGAAGACGCCCACGTTCTCGATCTCGGTATAGGCACAGTATCCATCCATCTGCGCCTTGGCGCTCTCGTATACACCCGGGGAACCGGAGCTGAGCAGCAGGGCAAGTTTGGTTGCCTTTGGCGGCTTGCCGATGCAGTACTGCCGCTGGAAGGCCGCCTCGATCTGGGCGGTCATGGTGAAATAGTAGATCGGGGAAGCAACCACCAGCATGTCGCAATCCGCCAGTGCCGGAAGAACTTTCTCCATGTCATCCTTCTGGATGCATTTGCCTTCGCCCTTGGTATGGCAGTACTCGCACCCCTTGCAGCCGCCGATGTTCATCCTGCCGACGTGCAGGACCTCCACCTCATGACCTGCCGACTGTGCACCTTCACAGAATGCATCAACCATGGCAGTAGTGTTCTCTTTCCTTGGACTTCCATTCAAAATCGTAATTTTCATCTTGATGCCTCCTTTTGGAATATGCTACTTGATCTCCATTTCCGGATGATCCTTCGTGATCACAGTGCTGGCATATACGGTAGCCCCCAGGTATTCCTGGCTCTTCTTCTCGATGATCTCCATGATCGCCAGCAGGTCGTCATGCCGGGAAGGATCAACGCTCTCGATGATCATAAACGCGTTGGTGGTCTCCTCCGTCAGCATGGTGCGCTGACCGTCACGCCAGTTCCAGCAACGGCACACAGCGCCCTGGTCGTCCAGATAGCAGAGCTCGCCCGGCAGCGTCGGGTTGTTCTCCTCATCTCCAAGCGCCAGGAACTCGTCACCGCCCTCTTCGCTGATGGTCAACCGCAGGTCTCCCACAAAGCTGTCCAGGTTCTCGCCGCCAACAGGAAGCGCATAGGTCAGGGACGCTGCATTGTAGATATCTACCAGCGGGTTGATACTTCCCACGTAATTCCCCTTGTCCACTCTGGCCAGAAGTGCCTCGATAGACGCACGGTTGCTCTTCTTTCTCTTGAACTTCTTGAACGCATCTCTCCAGACACCGACTACCGGGTTCTTGGACAGCGGGCTCTCCGGGATCCATTTGATTGCTGCTTCGTTGGCAGCTGCCAGCTCATCCTTGATGCTCTCGTGGGCCGCATAGACGGCCTCTGTGTTGTCGATTCCGTTCAGCACCACAACACCGATCTCCGCATCCGGAAACAGTTCCCAGAACGACTTGTCTGCAATAAATTTAGCCATTTGATACCTCCGTATTTCCTTATCGATTTATCTACTCCGTCACCAGCCTAAGCCCCACGACGCCCACTATGATCAGCGCCAGACAGATCGCCTGAGGGACGGTGATCATCTCCTTGAACAGGAAGATGCCCAGCACCGTAGTCCCCACGGTGCCCACGCCAGTCCAGATAGCGTAACTCATGCCCAGTGGCAGCTGTTTCACCGCTATGGACAGGAAGAACACACTGAGAACACTGCCGACCAACACCCAGATGGTGGGCAGGATCCTGGTGAATCCATCAGAATACTTCATCGCGATAGCCCAGCTGACCTCGAACGCACTGGCCACCGCCAGGATGATCCATTTCATATTGACTCCTCTCTTGACAGAAAACGCCGGCTTCCCATATCTTCTAAGGCCTAACGATATGGGATCCCGGCGTCCTTGAAACTCTACCCGGCGGCAGAGAATAAGTCCTTGACTTATTGACTTCGAGAGAAGTCTATCACGAGACGCCTGAATTGTCAATTATTTCTTCCTGTGCTTCTCCTTCCAGGCCTTGATATTCTCGTATCTTTCCTTGTATTTCGCCTCCAGCCCCTGGGTGGTGGGATGGTAATACTCTTTCCCCCGAAGCGAATCCGGCATACACTCCAGAGTGGTGACTTTGTCCTCATAGTCGTGGGCGTACATGTACCCCTTCCCGTAGTCCAATTCCTTCATGAGCCCGGTTGGAGCGTTGCGGATCTGGAGAGGTACCGGCTCCGCCAGACTCTTCAGGGCATCGGCCTGGGCTTCCAGATATGCCATCTCCATGGCGTTGGACTTGGGCGCCAGACTGCAGTAGACCACTGCGTGGGTCAGGTGCACCGAACACTCCGGCATGCCGATCAGGTGACAGGCCTGAAACGCCGCCACGCACACATCAAGGGCCCGGGAGTCTGCCATGCCCACATCCTCGCTGGCGAACCGGGTGACCCGCCGCATGATGTACATGGGGTCCTCTCCTGCCTCCAACATTCTGGCCAGCCAGTAGACTGCTGCGTCCGGATCTGAGTTGCGCATAGACTTGTGGAGGGCGGAGATCAGGTTGTAATGCTCTTCCCCGTTCTTATCGTATAACAGGGATTTCCGTGAGGTACACTGCTCCACCGTCTCCGCGGTGACGGTGGTCACCCCGTCCTTCTCCTCGCCGTTCAGCACAAGCATCTCCAGGGTAGACAAAGCACTGCGTGCATCACCGTTGGAGAACCCCGCCACCGCCTCCAGGTACTCCCGATCGATCCGGATCTTCTGGCCACCAAAGCCTCTTGGATCTGCCAGCGCCCTCTCCAGAAGCCCTACGATGTCCTCCCTGGTGAGCTGCTGCAGAACGAACACCTTGCAACGGGACAGGAGCGCCCCATTCACCTCAAAAGAAGGGTTCTCCGTGGTCGCCCCGATCAGGGTGATGCTTCCCTTCTCCACGAAGGGAAGGAATGCGTCCTGCTGCGCCTTGTTGAACCGGTGGATCTCATCCACGAACACGATGGTCTTCTCGCCGTAGAAGCGGTTGTCCTCCGCCTGTTTCATAATATTGCGGATGTCCTTGATGCCGGAAGTCACCGCACTGAACTCAATGAACGAGGACTCTGTCCGGTTCGCGATGATCTTGGCCAGCGTGGTCTTCCCCACCCCCGGCGGCCCCCAGAAGATCATGGAGCCAATCTGGTCGTTCTCAATGAGACGCCGCAGGATCTTCCCCTGCCCCAGAAGGTGCTTCTGCCCCACGAACTCATCCAGATCCGTCGGCCGGAGCCTGTCCGCCAGCGGCTGGTTTACATTGTTACTGAAAAATGTCTGCTGTTCCATATATCCTACTCCATGCTATGATTATAGCATATTTCGTACCTTCCCGAAAGGCGCTATCCTATCCCCAGCATCCCCCGTATCCAGATCTCGAGGCCAATGCCGATCAGCACGATGCCCCCCAGAAGGTTGGCTTTGTCCTGCAGGCGTTCACCGAACTGACGGCCAAACCGCAGTCCACCGGCACAGATAACATACGTCACGGCGGCGATGAGAAGTGCGCAGCACAGGGCACGAGCCGCGCTGTAGCCGACAATGGCAAACCCAACGGAAAGCGCGTCGATGGAGGTAGCGATCCCCTGCAGCAACAGAGTGTGCTTGCCAAGCCTGGGCACCGCTGCTTCCTCTTCCAGCGCCTCCCGCCTTTCCTCCGGGGTCAGCCGTGCAGCCCGGACCCCCTCCAGGAGCATCTTCCCTCCTATATACAGCAGGAGCAGCAGCGCGATCCAGGGCACCAGATGTTGGAACGCTCGAAACTCGTCGGTGATGGAACGCACACAAAACCAGCCGATCACAGGCATGAAAAACTGGAAGAATGCGAACGTGCCTGCGATCAGCACCTGCTTTCTTCTTCTCATGTGAGGCTCTCGCAGGCCGTTGACGATGGATACAGAGAAAGCATCCATGGCCAGCCCCACCCCCAGCAAAACAGACTGTATCAGAAATCGTATCATCTCTCACTCCAGCTTAGCACCCGTTTCTTCATGCCCTTGATATCCAATACGCCGTAGGCAAAGCCCTTCCGAACCAGCTCAGGTGGAACGTACTCGTCGTACTTCTCGAACACCGGCACCTCATCCTCGTACACCAGCTCCATGGGATCGAACTCTACTGCTGCCTCTTCCGCCAGAATTCGATAGAACTCCTCCTCGCTCACCTGCATGGTGAACTGCATGTAATACGGCCGGCAGGGACTCAGTCCCTTCAGTCGAAGCCGCGAACCACACCTCAGTTTCAGAAAGCGCTCCAGCGCCAGGAAAGCGTAGCTCCCCAGCCAAGGAAAGAGGGCCCACATCTTACCTCCCAGATGGATCAGCGGGCGGCCATCCATCCCCGCCTTGTGGAAGGTGTCCCTGGCTTCCGCCAGACGGCACACCGCGTGGCGCATCAGATAGGGATAGGAGGCCTTCTCATTCAGCACCTGGTACATCCTTTCCAGGATCCTTGTGTGGATATCGCCGGCCACATCCCCAAAGTAGGCCGGAATATTCCCCTTTACCAGTGTGCAGTAAACCTCGTGACGTTGATGGTCCACCTCTTCCACCACCCAGACACGCCCAGCGATGGCGATCTTATCTCCCGCCGGCGGTGGTTTCACGATGGTTCCCAGCTGCTCCGAGCCGGCGTGCACCGTATACTCCACGTTCTCCTGGAACACTGCGTAGAACTTGTAATTGTTCACGATCCTCTCCCCGGTGATACCGGTGATCAGACCGCCTCCTTCTGTGCGGTCGATGTGATCGATCGCAAGCAGATGCCGCAGTAGGATCCGGTAATCCTCTTGGGTGATCCGATGGAAGACAGCCAATGGGAGCACGCGGGAGGCCAGCTCTGCCGGGGTCATCTCCCCACAGGAAGCCAGGGTGCTCATGGTCTGGTGGTAGAGCAGTGAGAAGGGCAGTTTCTCCGTCCTTGGCGGCTCCACGAACCGTTCTTCTATATACAACTGTACCAGCGCGATCCCCTGGATCAGATACCAGGGGATCATATCTGGGAGCATAGCCCGAGCCTCCGGGTGATCCTCCCGCATAACGAACCACATCTCCGGTGGATCCCCCCTCCTGCCGGTGCGTCCCATGCGCTGCAGAAACCCTGATACCGTAAAGGGAGCATCGATTTGAAAAGCCCTCTCCAACCGACCGATGTCAATGCCAAGCTCCAATGTGGCGGTGGCACAGACACTCATCAGTGAATCATCGTCCTTCATTTCCTCCTCCGCACTCTCCCTATAAGAGGCAGACAGGTTCCCATGGTGGATCAGGAATCGGTCCGGCTCATGCATCGCCTCGCAGTACTGCCGCAGATGCTGGCATACTGACTCGCACTCCTCCCTGGAGTTGGTGAACACCAGGCACTTCTTCCCCCTTGTATGCTCGAAGATAAATCCCATGCCCGGGTCTGCCGCCGCGGGAGCATCGTCGGTAGCTTCCTCTACCTCCAGCGCCCCCTCCGGAGCATTCTTCCCCTCGTCCGCCTGAGGCCCTGTATTAAAGAAATGCTCCATGGACAGACGCCACACTTCCTTGCCTCCGTCAAACGCCGGGATCACCGTGCCTCTGCGACTGCCTGCCGCCAGAAACTCTCCTGCTTTCCGGGGATTTCCTATGGTCGCCGAGAGACCGATCCGGCGAGGATCACACTCCGCCAGCTTACAAAGCCTTTCGATCAGACAGAATGTCTGGCCACCCCTGTCCGCCCGCAGCAAGGAGTGGATCTCATCTACCACGATGAACCGCAGGTCGTGGAACAGGGAGGGAATCTCCATGTGCCTGGTGATCATCAGCGCCTCCAGGGATTCCGGTGTGATCTGCAGGATCCCTGCTGGGTGTTTCATGAGCTTTCGCTTCCGGGATCTGGGTGCGTCCCCGTGCCACCTGGTCACCGGGATTCCCTCCTCCTCGCATAGCTCATTCAGTCGGCCGAACTGGTCGTTGATCAGTGCCTTCAGTGGGGCGATATACAGTACGCCAACAGAAGAGGAGGGATCCTCCTCCAGAAGACTAAGGATGGGAAAGAACGCGGCCTCCGTCTTCCCGGAAGCTGTGGAGGCGGTCAGGAGCACGTTCTCGTCGGTGCCGAAAATCGCCTCTCCGGCGGCATTCTGCACAGCCCGCAGAGATTCCCATCCAGAACGATATATATAGTCCTGTATAAACGGCGCATATCGATCAAACACTTCCATACTCTCTCCTCACAGACCTCAGATGGTAAACTCCGCATAAGCAGCGTCGGCTTTGTCTGAGACAGCCTCTGATCTGGCATAGGTGAACTCGTCCCCCTCCATCAGGGCCTCCAGCGTCAGCGCCGGGTTCTGGTACTGCAGATCCAGAAGCTCAATAAAATCCCGGATCACCTCTCTCGGCGTGATATTCCGATCGGCGCCGATACGCTCGTACTCCAGCTTGATAAACGCCGCCAGCTCACCGGTGGTGATGCGCTGCTCATACTCGTAGAGCCCCGCATGCATCGCCGCCAGTTTCTCGCAGAGCACCAGCATCTCATCAGCATTCAGAGCTTCCAGCCTGATCACCGGAGCCAGAAGATCCCGTGCTCCCGGCCGGGAGAACCGTCCCTCCGACAGACGGGAACGCAGTGCCTCGTAGCTGTAGATCCCCCGGCGCTTATCCTCCAATGCCTGAGGGGTAGAACCCATGATGATCCCCAGATACCGCGCCTTCCCCTGCAGGGTGTCGTTGTACATTGTCAGGATCTTCTCGTAGTTGTACTGACGAGTGATTGAGTTGGGGATCTTGAATATATTCACCAACTCATCGATCATGATCATCATCCCGGCGTATCCAGCCATCCTAAAGAACACCGCAAACAGCTTGAGGTAGTCGTACCAGTCATCATCGGTGATGACGATGTTCACCCCCAGTTCCTCCTTCGCCTCCCTCTTCAGGTGGTACTCGCCGCGGAACCAGCGCCCCACCCTGGACTTGGTCTCCTCATCGCCTTCCACATAGGCGTGGTAATACGCTGTCAGGAGCCGGGCGAACTCATACCCGTGGACCATCTCGCTGACGGAGGTCGTGACCCGCAGGATCTTCTCGTCTACCAGGGGAGTAAGCGCCGGGTCTCCAGGTATCAGGCCGCTCTCACTGGCAGCCTCACTCTGCACACCACTGATCCACCGGTCCAGGATCAGGGACAACGCCCCTCCTTCTGGTTTGGTCTTGGTAGCCAGATTGCCGATCAGTTCCCGGTAGGTAGCCAGTCCCTGTCCTCTGGATCCCTGCAGCCGCCTCTCCGGCGACAGATCCGCATCCGCCACGATGAACCCCCGGTCCATCACATAACCTCGGATCGTTTGTAGCAGAAAACTCTTTCCAGACCCATATCTACCCACGATAAAGCGGAAGGAAGCCCCTCCCTCCGCAATGATGTCCACGTCATGGAGCAGTGCCTGGATCTCGTTCTTCCGACCTACGGTAATGTAGGGAAGCCCGATCCTGGGGACCACCCCTCCCTTCAGGGAGTTGATCACCGTCCGGGCAATTCGGCGCGGGACTCTTCTATTTGGTTCGCTCATTCCATACCTCCTACGAGCCGGGCCACATCCTCCCGGTAATCCTCAACGAGGCGGATGCTCCCGCCCTCACACTCCAGAGCCGTATCCCCGATCTCGTCGAACAAAGCCTCGTTCACGGCGTCCGTAATCACCTCGGGCATCCCATGTTCCGCCGCAATCATGTCCTCCACGGGCCTTCTGGCAAGCAAGGCCCGGAGCACCTGCAGGTGGAGGGGATTCAGGGAGATATCCGGTTCTGCCCCGATCGGGCGCACAAAGCCCTGAGGCAGAGCTGGCTGTGGCATCTCTTCCGGCAGCGCCGGGGTCTCGCTCTCCTCCAGTTCCTCTTCTGTCAGGAGACTGTCCCGTGTTACCGAGGCATCCTGACGGATCTTCTCCAGATCATCGAAATGAATGGTCACCTTGGGTCTTGCAGCCTCGATCTTCTCCTGTCTGTCTTCCTCGATGGCACCCTCGATATAAGGCCAGGTCCAGGCATAATCCAGCTTGGGCGTCAGTGGATGTCCAAACTGCAGGTACTTACGCAGGAGCCTGTCCACCTCTCGGAGGAAGCCCTTCAGTTTCTTTCTGTCATAATACATCAGGGGATATCCGGTCTGGTACCACACGCCGCGCCGGTTAAAGTACTTCCGGCAATCGTTCACGATGCACGGCCTGGGTTCCGGCGCCAGCCTGTCGTAGTACAAAGCATTTCCGAGAGGATACCATCGGTAGGTCTGCGGTTTTCCGAAGTAATAGGCAAACAGATCCTTCTCTTCCTGGGCCGATTGTTCAACAGCGTACCGCCACACTCTGGCGAACAGAGGACGGGCTTCCTCTCCCAGCTTCTTCAGCAAGGAGGACTGCGGCAACTTGGGATCCCCCAGGAAACAAAGTCCCCGAAACACCTCCTCGTCAGAGTGGTCCTCAGGATGCAGCAGTGCCAGCAGCGCCTCGTCATGCTTGCGGCTCTCCTCATCCAGGCATTCCCAGGCCTCCTGAGGGGGCAATCCGTTCACCACAACGACGCCCAGCATCCACTTGCGGAGATTGGCACGCAGCCCCTCGCTTCCTGATCCCATGTTGATGTAGTGCTCCTCGAACTCCCGCATCTTCTGCAGGCTCTCCTCCGGGGAAGCTGTGCCGATCCCATTCACAAGCTCGTACAGGTAAATCATCGCCATGGTGTTGCCTGCTACCCGGTAGTTCCCCTTCCGGATCTCCTTCCGCCAGGTGAAATACCCCCTCAGTTCACGCAACGTCAGATCGTGATAGGCAGGCAGATAGCGAGGCTTCGCCCCGTCAAAGACCACAATGTCCTCGTAGTTCTCCATGAACTTTCCCTGCAGATAAAAGTTCCTGCACTTGCGGGGAAGAGACGCATCCCCGGGCTCATAGAGCCGGCGCATCTGGCGGATCTCCTCCGGGAGGGGGAGCTCGGAGGAAGCCGTGACCCTTGCTCCGGGGGTCGACCTCTGGCTATTCAGTTGTTCCTCGCGCTCCGCGTCAAATGCGGAAAGATCGATCAGACGCATGCCAGCCTCCTGCTACAGCCGAAATAACTATTATTCATGATAGCATATTGAGGAAAAACTGTAAATACGAACGGCCCCAAAAAAGAACTTTTGTTCGCAAAAAAACAGCATCTCTGTATCCAGAAGTGCTGTTATCAGAAGATCTATTCCCAAGAGCCCTGTGTGGTGTGCTTGAGAGATAGAATATCTTTCATTTTCTATCTGGGGCAACCGCCCTTTTAAAGAATAGACAGTTCTGTCTCCTTGTCGAAAAGGTGGATCTCGTCTATCTCCAGAGCCAAGGTGATATCGGCCTCCCCCGGCGTAAGGGCCTTGGTGGCTACCTTGGCGATCATCTTGGCACCGGCGTAGTCGAAGTGCAGGAAGGTCTCCGAGCCCATCATCTCGCTGAGGTTGATGTGAACCTTCAACGTGTTACCGGATGTCTGATAAGAGGCCTCTGCGTGCAGATGTTCCGGACGCACGCCCAGAATCACGTCCTTGCCCACATAGGGCGCCAGCTCGGCTTTGTCCACAGGTACACTGACATCTCCGAACCGGAGAGCGTAGCCTTTCTCCGTCTTCAGGACCTGCGCATTCACAAAGTTCATCTGCGGAGAACCGATGAATCCCGCCACAAAGAGATTCGCCGGCTTATCGTACAGTGTCTGTGGGATATCATACTGCTGAATCAGACCGTCTTTCATGACGCAGATCCTGTCGCCCATGGTCATGGCCTCGGTCTGGTCATGGGTAACATAGACAAAGGTGGTACCCAGCCGCTTGTGCAGCAGAGAGATCTGGCTGCGCATCTCCGTTCTCAGTTTGGCATCCAGATTGGACAGCGGTTCGTCCAGAAGGAACACCTCCGGGTCACGGACCATGGCTCTCCCAAGCGCCACACGCTGACGCTGTCCACCGGACAGTTCCTTCGGTTTCCGATCCAGATAGTCCGTCAGCCCAAGGATATCCGCCGCCCAGCGGACCTTCTTCTCGATCTCCGCCTTGGGGGTCTTCTTCATGGCCAATGCAAAGGCCATGTTCTTATAGACGGTCATATGCGGGTACAGGGCATAACTCTGGAATACCATGGCGATGTCCCTGTTCTTGGGCGGAATCGCGTTCATACGCTTGTCTCCCAGGTAGAGATCGCCTTCAGTGATCGTTTCCAATCCGGCAATCATGCGAAGCGTGGTGGACTTGCCGCAGCCGGAAGGCCCCACCAATACCACGAACTCCTTGTCCTTGATCTCCAGATTCAGATCCGGAATGACCGTCACTCCGTTGTCATATGTTTTCACTACATTTTTAAATGTGATTCCAGCCATGTCACTTCTCCTTGTCTGTTTTATTCTTTGACACCACCCAGTGCTACACCTGCGACGATGTACCTGGACAGTGCGATGTAGACGATGATGATTGGCACGATGGCGATGGTGATCAGCATGTACACCTTCCCCATGTCGAACTTCAGGAAATCCGCACTGCGCAGCGAGGCGATGAGGATCGGCAATGTCCGCTTGCTGTTGTCCTGCAGGATCAGTGCCGGTAGGAAGTAGTTGTTCCAGTTGGTCACAAAGGTGAAGATCGCCTGCACGGCCAGTGCCGGTTTCATGATGGGGATGACGATCCTGTTAAACGTCCCGATCTCACTGCAGCCGTCCATCCTGGCTGCTTCCACCAGGTCCAGCGGAAGGCTGGATTGCATGTAACTGTACATGAAGTAGAAGACAGCCGGTGCCGCCACGGAGGGGATGATCAGCGGATACAGTGTGTTGATCATACCCATTTTGGTGATCAGGTTGATGAAGCCCATAGCCGATACCTGGGTCGGCATGACCAGAATCAGCATGATGAATACGAACGCAGGCCTCTTCAGTTTGAAATCATACGCATAAAGTCCGTAGGCGGTCAGTGCCGAGAAATAGGTGGACAGTGCCGCACAGCAGCCGGACACGATCAGGCTGTTCTTGATGCCGGAAAGTACCGGCAGCTTGGCGTCATTGAGCACATGGCTCAGATTGTCAGCGAAGGAGTGTCCTGGCAGGAAAGAGAATCCGGCCTGAATCTGGTTATGGCTCCTGGTGCAGTTGATCAACAGGATGAAAAAGAAGAACAGGCACAGGAAGGTCAGTACGATCAGAACGAAGTACGCGATTCCGGTTCTCACTCTGGATGTATCCCTGTCCATTATGCCACCTCCTTTCTGGCAGCTCTAGCACGTTTTTTCTTTTTTCTCCTGCTGCTGTCATCCGTGTTCAGCGTAAAATAGACCACCAGACAAAGGATGGCGCTGATGATGAACAGGATCACCGAGATCGCTCCTGCCATTCCGTAGTTCTTGCTGAACAGATGGTTGTTCAGGAACATGATCAGAGTGGTAGCGCTTCTGTTCGGTGTGCCTCTCCCGTTGGTCAAGATCTGCGGCACATCGAACATCTGCAGACCGCCGATCATGGAGGTAATCACCACATAGACCAGGATTGGTCGAATCATGGGCAATGTGATGCGGAAGAATATCTGTCTGGGCGAACATCCATCCAGTTCCGCAGCTTCAAACATCGTTGGACTGATGCCCATGACAGCCGCCATCAGCAATATGGTCGTATTACCAAACCACATCAGGAAATTCATGAGAGCTACCAGCCCTCTGGTTCCGCTGACGGAGGAAAGGAACCGGAATCCGTGATCCAGAATCCCCGCCGACACCAGAAAAGAGTTCACCGGTCCGTTGTCAGAGAACAGGGCGAAGAACAGCATGGAGAACGCCGAGGCCATGATAAGGTTCGGCATGTAGATGACTACCTTAAAGAACTGCGTCCCCCGCAGCCGCATACGCACGTCCGTAAACCAGGCCGCCAGCAACAGTGAGATGATGATCTGGGGTATGAACCCGGCAAGCCACATGATCACCGTGTTCCCCGCATAGCCCAGAAAATCACTGTTAAACAGCATCCGGTAGTTCTCTAGTCCCACCGGATTCGGCCCGATGATCGTCAGCCCGGAGCGGTAGTATTCGAAGAAACTGTAATAGATCGTCTGCACGAGCGGGATGAACTGAAATACAAAGAAAACAATGAAAAATGGCGCTATAAATATGTATCCCCACCGTGCGTAATTGACGTCTTTCTCTTTAGTTGTCTTTTTCTTGTCCATTGGAACCTCCTGCAAGGATGGGTCGCACAAAGCTTTGTTTTAGAAAAGAAGGGTGACCGGATGGCCACCCCTCTGTTGATCGTGCTCAGATTATTCCGGCCAGTTCACTTCCTTGATCTCAGGATAGATTTCCTTGATGGACTTCTCAAAATTAGACTTAGCCTTGTCCAGAGAAACGTTGCCATCGTAGTAATCCTTGAAGGCTGCCTGCATCTTCTCGATGATGCCCTGATCATACGGCGAAGCGATCTTCAGGCTCAGGTCAGCAGCGGCGTCGGAGAGCAGTGCGTAGTGGTTCTGTCCTCCCAGGAAGTCGTTCCCCTCGTAGTTCTTGGCCAGATCAGCGATGACCTTCTGCGAGTTGACAAAGTCACCCTTCTCAGTGGCGATCTTTTTCAGGATCTCCTCATCGGTGGTCATCTTGGTCATGATGTCTGCAACCAGCTTCGGGTTGTCTGTTCCGTTAGCGGCACAGATCCATGTTCCGCCCCAGCACCAGGATACCGGGCCCTGGCATACGGCATAGTCACCCCATGCACTCTTGGCAGGATCCTTGGTCCCATCCGGATCCGCATTACCGGTCAGAGTGAAATCGATCTCCCATGTGCAGGCCGGGATGCAGAATACCTTGGACTTTTTGCCCTGGTCAGCGTTCCACTCCGCGGACCACAGGGAAGTCTTGTTGTTGTATCCCTTGTCGGTATACTCCTTGGTCATGGCGACCCAATCCATGATGTTCTGGTCAACGTTCAGAGTCTTTCCATCCTCGACGAACGGAGCCTTGTCGTTGTTGTAGAACGGACGATAGGTATCATCGTAACCGGACAGCATCTTGTAGCCGGCGTCCTTCATCTTCTGGGCAGTCTCACCGAACTTGTCCCAGTCAGCCAGTGCTTCCTGAACCTTTTCCGGATCATCGGATCCCAGGACATCCTTTGCGATAGAACGTCTGTAGGCGATCAGCCCCGGGCAGGCCTGCCAGGAAACCCCCTTCAGAACGCCATCGCCATCGGTGACGACTTCCTTGGTGTAGTCGTACTGATCGGAAGTGGCCTCCTCCACACCCAGGTCAGCAACAGACATAGCAGCGTCAGAGTTGATGTACTTTCTGGCGTAGTCAGCCTCTACCAGGAAGATGTCGATCTTGCTGTCAGCATCTGCATTCTCCTGTTTCAGAAGAGCCTCATCCAGTTTATTCTGATAATTGTTACCATCGTTTGGTTCGATGATCCACTTCACGACAGTACCGTCGTTCAGCGTTGTGGTAGATCCATCCTTGGCAACTTCCTTGACTTCCGGATAGTAATCGTTGAATCTTGTCTGGAATTCGTCATTCCAGCACCAGACATTCAGAGTGGTACCCTCAGCCTCAGACGAGGCCTCCTCACTGGAGCCGCCACCGCCGCAAGCTGTCATGGTGAAAATCATGGCTATACTGAGAGCCAGACTTGCGAATAGTTTCAAATTCTTCTTCATGACAAATATCCTCCCTACTTTTCCGATGAAAAAGTCTCACTCTGTCAGAAATCGATCTTCCTGACACTGCATCCGTTCAGCATTTCGCCAGCAACGCTGATCTGCTCAGCTGCAGAGGCCTTCCGGTGTTCGATGGTCTCGATGAGCTTCCGCGCGGACTGCCGTCCGATCTCTTCCGCATTCTGATGCCATGTGATCAGAGTCGGATCGATCAGCGTCGACAGGTTGATCCCATCGTAGCCCACGGTACTGATGTCCTCCGGAATAGATAGGCCCCTGCTCCGAATCTCTGTCGCTCCACCGAGGTAAGCATAATCATCAGGATACATAATAGCAGTTGGCGGATCCGACAGGTCCAGAAGACTGCGGGTGACCTTTCTGGCGATTTCCGTACTGTGGTATTGTCCGGTGACGACATACTCGTCTCTGACCTCCACCCCGCGATGCTCCATCGCCTGATAAAACCCGTTCAGCCTCTTCCTGGTTACAGAGGAATCCTCACCGTGAATGAACGCGATTTTGCGGTGACCTGCGTCCAGCAAGTAACTCGTCAACGCATAAGCTCCCTCGAAGTTATCCGACAGGATACAACTGACGTTGTCGAAGGTGTAGTCGATGGTCACCACCGGCACCTCGCTCCTGACCAGTTCTACCACTGAGTCGTTCTCGAAGTCTACGCACGCGATCACGACACCGTCACATCTCCGGTAGCGGCAGTGTTCCAGAAACGATACTTCCGATCCGCCGATGTATCGACTGATGAAGGTGATATCGTATCCCCGCACCTCCGCTTCCTCCTTGACACTGTTGAGGATCAGCGAAAAATACTCGTGGGTCAGTCCGCTTCTGGTTCCGTCCATAAACAACACGCCAATGTTGTGTGTGGTCTTCGTCTTCAGCGATCTGGCCGCCGCGTCTGGCATATACCGCATCTCTCGGGCGGTACGCCGAACCAGTTCCACGGTCTCTGCACTGATCTCGGGATACCCGTTAAGCGCCTTGGAAACCGTTGCAGGAGAGACTCCGCATGCCTTTGAAATATCCTTGATCGTGGTCATCGGCCCCTCCTTTTAAACTTGAACTGCTAAACGAATACGTTTTCGTAGTTTTATTGTATACGCATTTTTCAGATTAGTCAACCATTTATTTCAAACGATTTCGTAAAAAATATTGCGTGTCAGGTACAATTTCGTATATAATAACGATAACTTTTACGAAATCGTATTCGCACAGAAAGGATAGGAATATGAGATACGGCTACTTTGACGATCAGAATCTGGAGTACGTGATCACCGATCCCAGAACGCCCTTACCATGGATCAACTACCTGGGCAATGAAGATTTCTTCCGATTGATCTCCAACACCGCCGGCGGCTACTGTTTTTACCGGGACGCCCGTCTGTTGCGCCTCACCCGCTATCGATACAACAATACCCCCCTCGACAGCAATGGCCACTACTACTATATCAAGGACGGAAACACCGTCTGGAACCCGGGATGGCAGCCTGTCCAAGCCTCACTGGACAGCTACACCTGCCGCCATGGGCTGGGGTACTCGGTATTCGAAAGCAGCAAGAACAGGATCTGCGCCCGTCAGGAGGTGTTTGTCCCTTTGGGCAGCCCTTGTGAGGTCACCCGCCTCACCCTCCGCAACGACTCCCATGAGGAAAAAGTGCTGGATGTGTTCAGTTACATAGAATTCTGCCTTTGGGATGCACAGGATGACTCCACCAATTTCCAACGCAACTTATCCATTGGGGAAGTGGAAGTACTGGGCAGTGAGATCTATCATAAGACCGAATACAGGGAACGCCGTCGTCACTACGCGGTATTCTCTGTCAACACTCCTGTGGACGGATTCGACACCGATCGGGACCAGTTCATGGGCCCCTATCAGGGACCTGCCTGCCCCGCTGCCGTAGCCGAAGGCATCAGCCGGAACAGTCTCGCCAGTGGTTGGGCACCGATAGGCAGTCATCACCTGAAGATCACCCTGGCACCAGGCGAGAGCGTCTCTCGGATCTTTGTTCTGGCGTTCTGCGAAAACCCGAAGGACCAGAAGTTTGAAGCCCCGGGAATCATCAACAAAGCCCCCGCCCGGGAGATCCTGTCCCATTTCCGCACCGACCAGCAGGTGGACGATTCCCTGGCTGCCCTAAAAGCCTATTGGACAGAACTGCTCAGCCGTTTCCACATCCAGAGCGGTGACGAAAAACTGGATCGCCTGGTGAACATCTGGAACCAGTACCAGTGCATGGTCACCTTCAATATGAGCCGCTCCGCCAGTTACTACGAGAGCGGGATGGGAAGAGGCATGGGCTTCCGTGACTCCTGCCAGGATCTACTGGGCTTTGTGCATCTGATACCGACACGTGCCCGACAACGGATCCTGGACATCGCAAACACCCAGTTCCCAGATGGCAGCGCTTACCACCAGTATCAACCACTGACCAAGCGTGGCAACGAGGGCGTGGGCAGCGGTTTCAACGACGACCCTCTCTGGCTCATCGCCGGCACCGCCGCGTATCTGCGTGAGACAGGAGACTTCTCCATCCTGGAGGAACGCTGCACCTTTGACAATGACGAGAGCAACCAGGCCTCGTTGATGGAACATCTGCGTCGCAGTTTCCAATACACGCTGCACAATCGGGGGCCTCATGGTCTTCCATTGATCGGCCGGGCAGACTGGAACGATTGTCTGAATCTGAACTGTTTTTCCGAGGAACCAGGAGAGAGTTTTCAGATCACCGGCCCCAGTGAGGGTCCAGTGGCGGAGAGCGTTTTCATCGCAGGTATGTTCGTGAAATACGGACGGGAGTACGCGGAGATCTGTCAGTCTCAGGGACTGAAGGCAGAAGCAATTCAGGTATTGGAGTCAGTGGAGGCGATGGAGCGGGCAGTTTTGGAAGCCGGCTGGGATGGAGAATGGTTCCTGCGGGCCTATGACGCTTTCTCTTCACCGGTGGGAAGCCACTGCTGTGAAGAGGGGCAGATCTTCATCGAACCACAAGGGATGTGCGTTATGGCCGGCATAGGACTGGAATCCGGCGAAGCCGCCAAGGCCCTTGCCAGTGTGGAGAAACGGCTGGAGACGGAATACGGCATCGTGCTTCTTCAACCTGCCTACACCTCCTACCATCCGGAGTTGGGAGAGATCACCTCCTACCCGCCAGGCTACAAAGAAAACGCCGGGATCTTCTGCCACAATAACCCATGGATCGTATGTGCGGAGACAGCGCTGGGACACGGCAGCCGGGCCTTCTCTCTGTTTCGGAAGACCTGCCCGATCTATCTGGAGGATATCAGCGAGATCCATCGCACCGAGCCCTACGTGTACTGCCAGATGATCGCAGGCCGGGACGCCGTCCGCACCGGAGAGGGAAAGAACAGCTGGCTGACCGGCACGGCTGCCTGGACCTTCACCGCCATGAGTCAGCACATCCTGGGAATCCGGCCCACGCTAAACGGACTTCAGATAGATCCATGCATCCCGGCCGACTGGAAAGGGTTCTCCTGTGTCAGGAAGTACCGCGGCGCGGAATACCACATCACGGTCAGGAATCCTGAAGGCGTAGAGAAGGGGATCGCCACCCTGCTTGTAAACGGCAAAGAGGTTACAGAATCCTGCATCCCGGTCCCTCCAGAGGGAAGCGTACTGCAGGTCGAAGTCATAATGGGGTAAACACATGAAATTTCCAAAGGAATTTAAATGGGGCGCCGCCAGTGCGTCATACCAAACCGAAGGCGGGGCCTTCGAAGACGGCAAGGGGCTGTCCATCTGGGATACCTTCAGTCATGTGAAGGGACACATCGCCGGTGATTTCACCGGCGACACGGCCTGCGACACCTACCACCGACTGGAGGAAGATCTGGATCTTCTTCAGCAACTTGGGATCCCTTGCTACCGATTCAGTATCAGTTGGCCCCGGATCCTGCCCACTGGCCAGGGTTCGGTCAATCAGGCGGGTCTGGCATTCTATGACCGTATGGTGGACGGATGCCTCGCTCGGGGGATCGAACCATGGGTCACTCTGTTTCACTGGGATCTTCCGCAGGCTCTGCAGGAGGAAGGAGGCTGGGAGAACAGGGCCACTGCAGAAGCTTTCCGGGAGTACGCGACAGTCATCGCTACTCACTTCCAGGGCCGGATCTCACACTACATCACCATTAATGAACCGCAGATCGCCATCGGTCTGGGATACGATGCCGGTATCCATGCGCCTGGATTGACACTTCCACCGGAGCGGGTGTTCGCTTGCTGGCACAACATGCTTCTGGCCCACGGACTGGCCACAGACACCATCCGCCGGATCGATCCGGATTGTAGCATCGGCATCTCCTCCACCGGTGCCATCGGCTACATCCCGGAGCATCCTGTGGAAACTCCCCAGGCGTTGGCAGACTGGACCTTCCACTTGCCTGCAGATCCAGATGTCGATGCAACCCATTGGTTCAGTCATCAGTGGGTCCTGGATCCGGTCTGCATGGGCCGCTATCCCGACGATCCCGGGTCTCCCTGGACCGAGGCAGCAGCGACGGTGGATCCTGAGGATCTGCGCCTCATCTGCCAACCTCTGGATTTCATCGGATTGAATATTTACAACGGAACGGAACTGGATCCGGCAAGCGGCTATACACCTGTCCCCCGCTATCCCGGATTCCCTCGCACCTCGCTGAAGTGGCCGATCACACCGCCGGTTCTTTACTGGGGCTGTCGACTGATCAGCGAGCGCTACCACCTTCCTGTGGTGATCACCGAAAACGGCCAAAGCTGCCATGATCGGATCTTCCGAGACGGCCAGGTCCACGATCCCGACAGGATCGATTTCCTGGAAAACTATCTGGAGGAGCTGTCCCTGGCCTGCAAAGATGGAGTCCCTGTCCGGGGGTACTTCCACTGGTCACTGACAGACAATCTGGAGTGGCACTCCGGGTACGACGACCGGTTTGGGTTGATTTACGTGGACTACCGTGATCAGCGGCGCATCCCCAAGGATAGCGCCGCCTGGTACGCCAGACTGATCGCGGAGCAGAGGCAGACAAAATAACGAGCGAGCGTTGCAGGCGGTCCACTCCGGGAAATCGGCGGAGAGATTACAAACCTATGCCTTCCCACACTCCAGCATTTTCCTTAGGAGAATTCAATTCGAGATTCTGAAGGAAAGCAAAAAAAAATTCCTTCAGAACTGCGCAATGAGGAGTTCTGAAGGAATTTTTTTCTGCATTCCTTCAAAATGGGCCATCCCAACAAAACGAAGGAAATTCCGGGCATGGTAAAACTTCTGGCGCGCTTTCACGTCGCGGGCGAAACGAACGCCTGTACCGTCCGCTCGTTATATGGGTTTCTTTGTCTACGATCTGAGGCTATCTCATTTTGAGACAGCCTCTACAGGTACTTCTCAGCAAAGGCTTCCGCCTGCTTCAGCTGCTCTTCGCTTGGTTTGCTCTTCACATAGAACGTCTCTGCCTCCACAGGGATCCCTGCTTCCTCCAGCCCCTTCCGAAGCAGATCCAAGGAATGCTTGGAGATCCAGGATGTGGAGAAGATCACTGCCTTTCCGGCATCCTCTCTCTTCAGTGTTTTCAGGTATTCCTTCAGGTGACTGTCCAGCCCATAGGCATAGAGGGCACCGCCGATAAAGAGCACGTCCACAGGCTCGTCCAGTTTCGCCTCCGGCGCGTCCACAGAAATGGCCGGAACACCAGCCGCCCTGGCCATAGCATCTGCCAGGGCTTTGGTATTCCCTGACCTGGAATAATATCTGACTGCAACGTTCATATTCAATCCCCCCTTGTCTCTTAGATGGTTTTTGAATATTATACACTTTTATCAGAAATATTCAATAGGTTACCGTCAATCGCTCTCCAGGCGGAACACATTCACCACATCTGCGTCCGGACAGCAGAACCGGCAATCCCCAGCCTTGGACACAGGAAGCGTGCCCCCATACCGCAGAATATCGATCATAGGGAACAGCGTATGCATCGCCATGGGACAAAGCTCGCCACGCTGTGTATCATAGTCCCAGGAATCTCCGACTCTATGTCCCCGGTGACAGCCACATGGACCCAGCCGATCCACCAGAGTGATCGTCACTTTCTTTGCCATCTGTTTCCTCCTTTTATTTCAGGTAACCTCTCGCCTCCAGTACCTTCACCGTCTCCGGCCAGTGCTTGTCGATGCAGAAGATCCGTTCTGATGTGTTGAGTTCCTTCCTGTTCCGGAAAAGGCTCACGTTGAGCATGCAACGCTCCTCTTCCGACTCCAGCCGTAACAGATATTTCAGATCCATCCCGTTCATATCCTGGTTCATGGCCTGAAAAACTGCCGGAATATCGGTCTGCCGGACCGATATATACTCATCCGGATCTCCGTTCACTTCATCCAGAGTCATCTCTGCCCTTTTCCCATTCACCTTCAGGTCTTTGCCACTTCCTGTTATATGGAATTGCTGCGCTGTAAGGAAAGGCTTTGTACGCTGCAAAGGCGCCAGCATCGCCAGTTTTCCGGCATCGATCTGGTACGCTCTGGCGATCTTCTTGCCGGACTGCAGCCTATAGATAATGGTCATCGTGCCCATTACCACATCCTCGTCTTTGGTCCTCTTTTCGATCACAGACTGATGCAACTTCCGGATAGTTTCGATCTGCGATGGCTCCGTGAATACGGCCGGTTTCCCAAACAGTTCCCCCTGTGTCAGAGACACCTGGGTGATCTCCTCCGATGCAGGCACATACTTGCCGTAGCCCTGTACATCGAATACCGTGAAGGCAAAGACCACTGCAGTGAGCACAACGAACACACCGAACTTGCCGAGATTCTTCAGATGGAAGATCCTGGGAGTGTTGTCCGCCACCATACGGAACACGAGGAAGGCTACGATACCGCCGCAGAGGGCGTACAGCAGGAAGTCTCTCTGAAACTCATCGCTGTCCGAGAACACTCCCGCCAGAAAGGCGAATCCACTCATGCACACAAAACTTACAACTATGCACAGAAAGTCACTCATCAGCGGGAACACCGTGGCATCGCCTTCGCGTTCCAGCCTCACCCGCTTGTAGATCCACAGGGCGAGTGCCGCGATCACAATCCCCGCCAGCAGGAAGCACACATATCCCAGCACACTGCTCCCCCGCAGGGTGCCAGAGGTACCGCAGTAGAGGATCGGGTTCGTCCATCTGGCCAGGTCGAAAAGGATTGACTCGTTGTCCGGATACCCTTCCAGGAAGGCGTTCATATAGGCACTGCTCAGCAGGAGCACGATCCCGGTAAGCGCGTTGAAAAACAGCGCTGTCAGCACGTGGATCACCTTGGTTCCCGCCAGCACACCGGCCAGGCAGGCCACCACAAATGTGTAGCAGCTGACCACCAGATTCTTCACCAGCCACTTGCCGCAGGCTGCCAACGTGATGATATCGGCGGCCTTCTTGCCGGTTCCCACGCCATCCGCTAAGGCGGAAGCATCCACCACAGTGGTCGCCCCCCGGGAGGCCAGCAGCAGGATCGAAGTCATCAGCAGAGGCAGGAGAATCAACACCACACCGCTTCCCAATACACTCCCGAACAGGTGCTCCCGCTTGGCCGGCAGACTGTGAAACGCGATGTTGGCGTCCCCACGGTGCAAATAAGCCAGCAGACTGGCCGAAAGCACAACTGCGAGCACCATGTCGATGGTGAGCACCAGAGGATTCGCGCCTATCATGGTCTCCCCTACGTATCCTGCCACCAGGTCGAAATCTCTGTAGTTCAGCAGAATCGGAAGAACCGTCACCAGGAAATAGGAAAGCGCAGCCACAAAGGCGATGGTCCAGTACCTGCGTAGATTCTCCCAAATCAGGGCCATGCCGGTGCGCGTACCGATGCTTTGTTCAGAATATGAGCGCGTCGATGTCATGGTCCTCACCTCCTATCTCGTATATAAAAATCTCTTCCAACGTCAACGGTAGCACGTCCAGCAGAACAGGGTCCTGTTCCGTCAGCAGTGCCCGGATCTCATCCATATCCCCTCGCAGGATCAGCAGATCCACCGATCCCCGTCGTTCCCTGTGAAGGACCTCCGGCAAAGCCGGATCTCTGGTTGCCAACCCCGCTTTCGGGTGCTCCGATGTACGCAGTGCCACCACCGGTTCCTCGCCTCTGTCCTTCTGGGGCAACCCCAGCTTCTCCGAAAGTTCCTGTGGCCACTGCCCGTTCGGAAAGGCAACCTGAACCTTGTGCATGCGTCCCCGCAGATCGTCCAGATCCTTTTCCAGTACGCAGCGTCCATGACTCAAAATACCGATGGAATCGCAGATGCCTTCCATTTCCTTCAGGTTGTGGGAAGAGACCAGAACGGTGGTCTCCCTCTCCGCCACATCCTCCACGATCACTTTCCAGACCTGTTTCCTGACGATGGGATCCAACCCATCGATAGGCTCATCCAGAAGCAGGAAATCCGGCATACACGCCATGACCAGAGAGAACGCCGCCTGTTTTTTCATTCCCTTTGAAAACGTACGCACACGTCTTGTCGGGTCCAGTCCAAACGTTTCTGTCATGGCCTGGAACCGTCCCTCATCCCAGCATTGGAACGTCCTGCTGTACCAGCGGGCCATGTCCTTCATGCTGTATCCGTGGGGGAAATACAGTTCATCTGGAATCAGGCCGATCCTTTCCTTCAACGCCGGGTTCTCCCACACCGGCATCTGGTCCAACAGGATTTCCCCCTGATCCGGACGAAGCATTCCGATGAGATGCCGGATCGCGGTGGTTTTGCCGGCTCCGTTGCTGCCCACCAGACCATAGATAGAACCCTTTTTCACATGTATGCTCAGCCCATCCAGCGCCCGGACCTTGCCGAACTGCTTGCAGACATCGTTCATTATGATCATTTCCTGCCTCCCTTCTGATCTTGAGTGTGCTCTTCCCGAACGCGATCCTCCAGGATCCCTTGAACAAAGCTTTGTACCTCCTCTGGACTCATCCCGGCTAGCCGAAGCTCCCGGTACGCATTCTCCACATCCCCGCGGATCTGCGCCAGTCGCCTGGGATCCGGTACCGCATGCGGCCGCTCGCTGACAAAGCTTCCCCGACCGGCTACCGTATAAATATAGCCTTCCCGTTCCAGTTCTTTGAATGCTTTCTGGACGGTATTGGGGTTGATGGTCAGCTGGCGAGAGAGATCCCGCACCGAGGGCAGCTTGCTGTCTGCAGGAAGCAGGTCACACATGATCAGTTCCTTCACATTGTCCACCACCTGCTGGTAGATGGACTTGTGACTTTTCATGTCGATCTGTATCATACCACCTCCTCCTTTCCGACTTAAGTGTACTATATATCATAGTACACTGTCAACAGATTTTTTGATTGCGGGAGGCTTTTGAGGGGTTTGGACTACAAAAATCGATGATTGCCTGTTCTTTGTAGCAGGTCCGGAAGGGAACCTACTACAAAAAACATGATATGAGGTGTACCCCAAAAAGTAGAGTCTGCAAAGCATGGTATAATGCATGTAGATTGGAGGTACACCATGTCAAGAACAAATTACAGCAAACAGTTCAAATTGATGGTGGCAAAAGAAGCATTGCTGCCTGAAAACAAGAATCTGGAACATGTCATAGCCGACAAGTACGGAATCATGCCGTGGACTGTCATACGATGGCGTAATCATCTTGCTGAAGTTGTTGAAGATAAAGCCTTTCGAAAAGGGTTTACCAAATCAGATAAGAGGACCGATCGGGAAAAAGAGCTTGAAAAAGAGAACGCAGAGCTTCGTGAGGAGGTCGAAATACTAAAAAAAGCAGCGGCCTTCCTTGCAAATGTAAAGCGCGATTGAAATATCTTTTCATGCGTGAGCATAAACACGAGCACAGCATTGCGAGGATGGCCAGAGTACTAAAGGTGTCAGAGAGCGGATACTACAAATGGCGCAGACGAGTCGATGGGCCACTTACGGAGAAAGAGAAAGAAGACCTTAAGATCACAAAAGAGATATACGACATATACAGAGCTTCCAGAGGATCATACGGATCAAGAAAAGTAACCGTTATCCTGAATAAAGGTCGCAAAAAACGTGTCAACCATAAACGTGTCGAGAGGATCATGCAGGAGTGCGCTCTCTTTTCCAGGACATGCAGAAGGTTTGTCTGCACGACGGATTCAGACCATGACGAGCCAATCGCCGACAATCTTATCGACAGAGACTTCAGCGTTGATGCCCCGGATAAAAAGATGGTAAGTGATACAACAGTCATTGCTACGGAGCAGGGAGATCTGTATGTGGCCGGAATACTGGATCTGTATGGAAGGCTTCCCGTAGGGTTGGCAATGAGCGTGCATAACGATAGATTTCTGGTAATGGATGCATTAAAAGATATGCTTCTCAGAGGCTGTGGAAGTCCGGGATGCATCATACATTCGGACAGGGGTTCGACCTACTGTTCGAAGGAATACAGGAGAATGCTGAGCAGGCAGGGATTCATATGCAGCATGAGCCGTAAGGGAGATTGCTGGGACAATGCACCAATGGAAAGTTTCTGGGGTAAAATGAAGTCAGAATGGCTAAAGAAAAAATACAGAACAATCAACGAGGCAAAAGGTGATATATATGAATACGTGTGGCACTTTTATCCTCGTAAAAGGCCACACGAATCCATCAATTACTCAACCCCGTATGATTATTATCATAGGGGAGAAATCATATAGGAGTGACTCTACTTTTATGGGTACACTTCAATATCGGAAAATCTGTAGTCGTTCCATAGACAAAACGACTACAAAACAACTCGTTTCACATTTTTTTGTAGCACTCGGCGACAAATATTTATATTTTTGGAATATCATCCTCCTGCACAAAGAGGCATACGACTACAAAAACTACATGTTTCTCTGTTTTTGTAGCAGGTACGGCCTGGAACCTACTACAAAAAAAAGCATAATAGTCATCATTGTAGCAGGTCACCACTCGCACCTACTACAAAGTTCGATCAATCCCTATTTTTTGTAGTCCTGCGCTCCCACTCCAACCCACCATGTGAAAAATATCAGACTATTAGCATACATTTAATCCCATCACTGGAAATTATATCTTGACGGTCTAAGGTAAAAAATGTATGATGATTAGACAACAAAAAAAGAAGGAGGAGTGAGACAATGAATATGCTGGAAACCAGAGAACTACTGCTCGAATTGCAGGAGAAGCGGCTCCGATGCCAGGAGGCGCTGAACAAGTTGCCGCGAGGGACGTTGTCCATATACCGAAAACACAACACCATTTACTATCTATATTACTGCGATGGCGTACGCAAGTACCTGCACAGAGATGACCCTTTGATCCAGAAGCTGATCGACCGCCACATGTTGGAAGAAGAAGTCAAGCACCTGGACACAAACATTGCCCTCCTCAGCCCTCTTGTGGAGGGGTATCAGGTCATCGATCCAAACGTGCTCCTCCAGGGTTTTTCCCCGGCCTACGCAAACCCCAGCCCTGTTGTTTTTCAGACCATAGGCGCCATCGATAGCCGTGATTGGGAAACATCCTCCTACCGGAGAAGCCAGCGACATCCGGAAAACCTGACGATCACCACCAAAAAAGGCGACCGTGTCCGGTCGCGCATTGAGTCTTGGTTTATGGATCTGTACGAAGAATTGGGGGTACAGGTGCACTACGAAGAAGAGTTTCGGACTCCGTCCGGCCTCATCATCAACACAGACATGACACTCCTGATTCCCTTTGCCATCGACCTAAAGTATCATGAACACCTGGGCCGGATGGATGACCCCAACTACACACGAAAATTCCTTTGGAAACACGAACAATACCTGCGCGCCGGCCTGATCCCCTTCCGCGATATCCTATATACCTTCGAAGGGCCGGATGGGGAAGTGGATTTCCAGTTCCTGCGTCAACAGGTGATCTGGTTCGTCAGACAGTCTCAGGTATTCAAGCAATAGCTCTACTCGTGCACCACCAGTTCCAGCACGTCCGGGCGGGCATAGTGGCCGATGGGGTCGTGCTCCATCCGGCAAGCTGCCGCCAGATTCATATCCAGATCCGCGTAGATGATCCCCTCCTCGTCCCACAGAGGCTCCGTTACGTAGTGACCGAAAGGATCGACGATGCAGCTTCCACCGCAGCAGACCATCTCCGGCAGCCGCTCGATCTCCCCCTGACAGTGCAGGTCGTCCGGGTAGGAGGTTTTGCTCACGATCATGTCGCTGTTGATGAAAAAGCACTTCCCCTCGATGGCGATATGCTGGATCGTGGCCTGCCACTCCGGATTGTCGTTGGTGTTCGGCGAGATATAGATGGTGATCCCCTTCTGGTACAAAGCCACCCTGGCCAGAGGCATGTAACTCTCCCAACAGATCAGGCTGCCAATGGGCCCCCATGGTGTCTGTGTGATCGGAAAGTAGTCCCGGTCAGCATCCCCCCAGACCAGTCGCTCCGATCCGGTAGGCTTCAACTTCCGGTGTACCAACCACTCCCCCTCCGGGCTAAAGATCACATTGCTGTTATACAGAGTGCCACTCACCGCATCGCGTTCCGAGAACCCGATGCTCACATAGGCTTCCGCCTCCCGGGCCGCCCGAGCCAGCTCCGCAAACGCCGGGCCGCCCGCCACCAGCGATGCGTCATAATACCGTTTCCAGTCTGCCCTTCCGGCCTCCGTCCGTTTCCCCATGCTGAACCCAAAGTTCAGCCCGATGGGATAGCCCGGGATGAATAACTCCGGGAACACGATCAGCTCCGCATGCTCCCGGGCCGCCTCATGGATATAGTCCAGCGCCTTAGACAGACACGCTTCCTTATCAAACATCACAGGCTCCGCCTGCACCAATGCGATGCGGCAGGTGGATTTCAGATCCTTCATGGTTTCCCTCCTTTAATCAAAATTCATGTGGACACGCCCCGTGCCCTTACAGAGATCTATGTGCAAGATGGAATCCCCGGCTCCGGGACCATCGTATTTCACCGACGGATCCATCAGGTTGATCTCCGAAACTGTGGCTGTAGTCCCTCCAAAGTATGGCGATGCACCTTCCATCTTACATTTCAGGTAGATGGTCTGCCCGGCCTTCAGGGGCACTCCCTTGGCGGGCATCCCCTGCCAGACTTTGTTGTCCCAGCTGTAACCGACGATACGAGTCGGGTACAACTGCGACTCTTCCCCTCGGGTCACACAGTATCCATTGTCCGTTGACCCCTCCACATCCTTGTATTCCGCCAGGGTCATCACCCCGTTGTTCGCTTTGCTGGTGAGCTGCAGAAGGAACGTATCCGTTTTTCCGGCAGGTGTCAGGCACTTCACCTTGAACTCTCCGGCAAAGTTCACCGCAGGAATGATCACCTCATTGGTAAAGGCGGAATAGTAGCGTTTCTTGCCTTCCTTGACGGTACTCTTCAACTTGTAGGTATAGGTGTGGCCAGGTCGTACGGTTTTGTCGCTGAAGATGCTCCCGGGATCACCATGCTTTTCCTCCCACTTCACTGAGATCTTCCGATATGCTCCCCCATCTTCCTTGCGGTAAACCACCACGTCCTTTGGCTGAACGCCGGTATATACATCGTAGTAGAGATACAGACAATGCGGAGAATTAGTGTAGAACTCCCCATCCCCCGTATTCAGCAGCCATGGTCTCGACAGGCCGATATTGTCCTCCTGATAGTAGTCCTTCAGGTAGGTGGTGCAGACAAGTTTTGCCTTGCCACCGCTCTTCCGATACCCCTCGATCTGATACGCGTAACTGTGCCCCGGCTTGACCTTCCGATCCTTGTAGGACTTCCGTTTTCCGGAGAGTTTGGCGATGCGCTTGTATTGGTCCATCGTTGGACTGCCGTTCTTCCCCTCATTCCAGCCCGTCACATCCAGACGGTAGAGGCGATAGAAAGAGATTTTCTTTTGCTTTTTCCACTTGATTATAATTACCTTCATGGTGGGTGTCGTCTCGTATCCGATATGCTTTACATCAGGAGACTTGGCGTGGCACCCGCTGCTAAGCATCCCCATCATCACCGCGGCAAGCAGGGCTATCAGCACTCTTTGCCTGCGTTTCATAGACTCTCCCCTCCTTGCACAAAGCCCCCTGACCGATGGCCAGAGGGCATTCTTCTCCTTAATAGTATACGGCCACCGGCATTCCGACCTTCACATGGCTGAACAGCTTGGGCGCAAAGGATACCGGCAGGTTGATGCATCCATGGGATCCGTTGTACTGCCAGATCCCTCCGCCGAAAGCGCCGCGCCAGCTAGCGTCGTGCATGCCCACGCCCTCATAGGTCAGGGGCATCCAGTAGCTGACCGGTGATTCCCACTCGTATTCCTTCTTGGCCGGTGTGATCACCTTGCCGTCCTTGTCTTTCTTGGGCTTTGTCTTCACCTGGGGGCCGCGGAGGGTGACATTCCGTGCTTTGTCCAGGACAAAGTAAGCGCCGTCGGGAGTCGCATGAGCGCCAGCCGTTCCAGACACCACGTCGCTCTCCAGGACCACCTTCCCCTTCTTGTACATCCAGAGATGCTGTTTGCTGAGATTGATCTCCACATAGGAGTCTCCGTAGCCGTAGTTGTCACTATAGTTGGCTGCTTCTCGCTGAATATAGGCAGGCTTACGGCTCACCGGACTTGCAGCCGCCAGATCCTTCGCCAGCTGCTTCGCCTCTGCCTCCTGGTCGATCCGCCATCCGTAATACCCCTGCGACTTCAGCTTGATGATCTTGCCGGAGTGGGTCTTGAAGGTGTGTTTCTTGTCGACGGTGTCTACCTTCCCGGCCAGAGCGACTACATACTCCCGGATCTTCTTGTTCCAATGGTTTTTCTTCTTCTCCAGCTTGCCGTCCTTCCCTCTCTTAAGCCAATCCATGGTGGTGTTGGGATCCAGCACCTGCTGACCGGTGGGCAGCTTATAGGTGACGGTGTTCCAGGCCATATTTTTCATGGTCTCCAGGTCAGCGTTCAGCGTAGGATCGTCTTTCTTTACCTGAGCGTTCCGGTATACCCCGGCGATTCGCTCAGGCTCCCAGGTCTTGGCCCCGGTGGACACAGCCCGGTTGAGTTCCTGCAGCGCCTTCTGGATGCGGATGGTGTTCCCTGGTGTCTCGGGAATGATGGAAAAATCCCCATCCTTGTAGACGATGTGGGCGTCCACAGGCTTCACCATGGCACTCTCATCCATCTCCGGCCAGGCGAGGGCGATGCCTGCAAGTTTCTCCCGGTCATAGGCGGCACTCGTCGGTACGTTGTATCGAAACGATGTCACAAAACTCTTCAGATAGGCCAGAAATCCCTGCCGCTCCAGCAGTTCCTGCAGGGTGTCCTTCATGTTCAGCCGGAAATCGATATCTCCTCCCCGCACCTTCTCGGTCTTTCCCTCACGGAAATGAACGGTCAGCGAATATTCCCCCTCCAGATCCGCTATGGCAGAGTCCAGATCCATTCCGCTCACCGTATTGTTGTTGATCCTCGTACCCGGCAGAAACCGGTCATGAAAATGAAAGTAATAGTCCAAATACAGGATGCAACCTGTCAGACAGATCGCCGCAATCAGCGCGATCGCCACGTTACGTTTGTTCATCAATAATACAATTCCGTCCTTTTCTTTGTGCCATTATACACCCTAAACGGACGTTTTTCAACCCTGGGGAGGAAAACCCGCAGGCTTTCCTCCCTCAGATGCTCCATTCATCAATGATTCCCCCCAAACTTCATCCCGGTGATCTGGTCGCCTTCGTCCAGGCCGTAGATGTATCCATTGATGTAGACGGCACGCTGCATCCCCTGGTCGGACAAGGAGTGTTTCTTGCTTTTGGAGAGTTTGGATCCGGCAGAGAAGGTAAGCACGCCACCTTCGCAGCCGGTGGTATAATCGCTGTCAGTGTCAATGGCCACATCCGGGGCCGCTTCCTCCGGTTCGCCATCGACCACGTCCTCCTCGATCACATCCGGCAGTTCCTCCGCATCCTCGATGCCCGTCCAATCATCCTGCCAGATAGTGTAAGGGATCGCGTACCAGCTGCTCCCCGGTCCCACTAGCAGGGCTTTGTGCTCGAACTGGGCCGGGCTGTCCATGCCCGGGAACTCCTTGCTGTCCTTCACCTTTGGTTTGGAAGGATTGCTGACATCAAAGAGTGCCAGCTTGGTACCGTTCAAGGCTTCGCCGCCTTCGGTGGATCTGGTGCAATAACCGATCCCCAGCAACGTCTTCTCATCCACCGGTACCAGCAGGGTGGAGAATCCACTGATCTTCACGCTGCCGTCGATCTTCGGTTTCCTGGGATTGCTGAGATCCAGTACGAACAACGGGTCTGTCTGCCTGTAGGTGATCACGTAGCCCCGGTCCCCCAGGAAACGAACGGACTCGATGTGCTCGTCCCTGGCAAATCCCTTTACGCTACCCGCCTTCTTCAGTTTCGCGTCCAGCACGTACAGGTTGTTCTCGTCCTTCCCGTCCTTGTTGGAGGTGGTGGCCACCCGCAGGTAGCCGTCTTTCTCGTCCATGGAGAACTGGTCGTTGATGCTCCCACGCACCCGGACAGAGTGCAGGAACTTCACCTTGCCATCCTTCAGATCCGCTTTCAGGATCCTGGTGTATGCCGGACGGTATCCCGGGTACCAGTAAGCGCCCACCATACCGTCCGCTTCGGCTCCGGCGATGTACATGTGCTCCCCGTTGCAGTAGATCTCCTCCGATGCTCCCAGCACCGCCTTGGTCTTGGCCTCCTCCTTGGTGCCGCCATCGATGTCGATGGCACTAAGCACCGCGTAAGATCGGCCGCTGGGACTCGGCATGCAGTAGATATCCTGCGCCGCCAGTTTCTTCTCTTTCCCGTCCGAAGTGGTCCGGGGCACAAAGTCTTCCTTCTCTCCCGCATAACAATCGGTCACCAGGTAGACATACCCATCTGCCATCCGGCTAGACACCACGTTTCCACTCTGCTGGAACTTCTTCCGTTTCTCGGGATGGGCAGGATCGGTCATTTCGTATACTGTGACGGAGGCTCTGTCGTTCTCCGGAACGATCCCGCCCTTCGTCATGCTCCCATCATACATGCTCCCAATGGCGATCAACCTGTCCTCTCTCAGGTAAAGATCCGTGAAACCGGCATGCTTTCCGGGCTTGATGGTGGTGATGGCCTCTGCCTTTTTGCCATCCGGCTTGCTGACCTGGATCTCTCCATCCATGGTGATGTGGTAGATATACTTCCCATCGGTCTTGATGATGTCCGCCTCGTCCACCCCTTCCACCTGCTTGTAGGTTTCGGAGTAACTGTTCGCTTCGGTATTCCCGCTGCTACCCGCGGCGCCCTTGGCGGCCAGACCCGGCGCCGCGCCATTCCCTGCGGAAACCGCGTCATCTGAAGGCGCCTCTTCTGTCGCCGCCATGTCACCCTCCAGAACGTTCGCATAGAGCGTCTCCTTGCGAAAGGCTATCTGGTTCTGGTCGATCTTCTTCAGTTCCGCCCGGATGTCCTCGTAGTTTTGGAAAGCGACCAGACTATCCTGGCCCTCTCCTGTCATCACATCTGCGCCATACCAGAAGTTTTCTCCTGCCTCCTTCCAGAGGGGTACAGTGGCCATCGCCAACACCAGACAGGCGGCGATCGCTGCCAGCCCTCGGTGGCGGCGGAAGAAGGTCGGTCTGCGGACCGCACGATCCTCTCTCACGGCGGGCGCAGGTGTCTGTGTCGCGCCCGCCTCACTGGCCCGGCCCGAAGTTTCTGTGGCCGGGCCCTCCTCTGCTGCCTGCAGCCTGGCCAGCATTGCTTCCTCCGACAAACTCTCCGGCGTCTCCAGTCCATCCAGCCGGAACTTCTCTTCTATGTATTTCTTATCCATGATCCGGTTCCTTTCTACTCATGTGACCCGTATTCACTCACTCTCCAGATACCTCCGCATCCTGGCCAGACTCCTGGACAGCTTGGAACGGACGCTGCCGGGTCTCAGTCCGGTGATCTCCGCGATCTCGGTACTTTTCAGTCCTCCAACGACCGCCATCAGGACGATCTCCCTTTCCTGTGCAGTTAACTGTTCCAATGCCTCCGCCAGCACCAGGCGAAGGGCGGAGGGCTGGTCCGCCGCCGGCGCCATCAGACTGCCGGCGGCCGCTCCGGCTTTCGCCGGTCCGTGCGGCGCGCATGTTTGGATGTTGCGCGCCGCTTCACAGGCCGCTTCGCGGGCGGTGATGCTCCTGCGTATGGATGCGTTACAACAGCCGGACAGGATCCGAAAGAGCCAGGCCGAGAAGGCTTTGTGCTCCCGCAGTGAGCCGATCTGCCGCCAGGCGGAGAGTACGCACTCAGATACCGCGTCTTCGGCGTCTTCCCGGTTTCCCAGTTTGTAATAGGCGTAGCGGTAGAGACGATCCTTGTAGAGACCGTAGAGATGGCAGAATGCTGCCTGATCCCCCTGCTTTGCCGCCTGTATCCATTTCTGTTCGCTCATAGGTCTCTCCTTGGGTCCCTCTCGTTGAAAGCTTTCTATATGTTAAGTATACGAGATCCCCCAAAGTGTTGCAACCGATGTGAAAAAAAGTATAATGAAAGCAGGGAGGTAATGATATGGGATTATTTCGCAGAAAACCAAAAACGCCGGACCTGCCGGCGTTCTCAACAGAGGATTATGAACCGGTGCTGCGCTGCAGCATCTGCACCGGGGAGCAGACCGCCTGCCTTCGGGATCGCAAGACAGGCGAGTTGCACGAGGTCATGCCCATCCGCAGCGAGGAGGAACTGGAGGCCTTCTGCCAGCGGTACGGCGAGGTAAGGAAGATCTACTGAGCTTCCTCCCACCAGTGACTGTCATACCGGTCTATGTCGTCATAAGGCACCAGCTCGCCGATTCTGGGGGTAGCGATCTCGACTTCCTGCGCCTCGCCGGCTTTCACCGCCCGCAAGGCAGGATCGTACCAGGCGTGGGTAGAGAGGACAAAAGCTCCCCAGTGCACCGGAATATACCACTGGGCGTGGGCATCCTTTGCCGCCTGTACAGACTCCTCCGGCGTCATGTGTACCATAGGCCACCCCTTGCTGTACTGTCCATTTTCGGCCAGGATCAGGTCCACCTCTCCGTACTTCTGGTATTCCTTTCGGAAAGCGTCGCAGTACCCGCCGTCTCCTGTATAGTAAAGACTGTGGATACCATCATCGATCCGCAGCCCACCCCAGAGTGTTAAGCCGGATTTCAGAGGATTTCGCCCGGAGAAGTGCTGGGACTCCGTCAGCGAGTACCGGATACCGTCGATCTCGGTGGTCTCCCACCAGGCCAGTGCGCGGATCCGTCCGGACTCGATTCCCCATCCTTTCAGGATGGCGTCCACCCCTAGCGGCACCACATAGCAGGCAACACGGTCGTCGATCTGACGGATGGTCTGGTAATCCAGGTGATCGTAGTGATCATGGGAAATGAACAGAACATCGATCTCCGGCACTTCCTGCGGGGTGAGCCCCGGAGCAGAGAACCGTTTCACCCCCACAAAACCCACCGGTGAGGAATAGTCTGTCAATACGGGATCGATGAGGATGTTTTTCGCTCCCATCTGCACCAGAGCAGAAGAGTGCCCCAGCCAGCTGATCGTCATCTGCCCCGGTTCTCCCCTCTCCGGTGTACCCTGATCCACAACCGGGATATCCGATGGATCCGCTGGTCTTACCTCGCCGCTGCGCGGCTCTGATTCCCCAGCCATCAGTGTATAGTTCTTATCTGTGTTGTGGAACTCCCCATCGTAGAACACCCTCATCTTCTCTGCGTACGCAGCCTGTGCGGCTTTGTCCGGGGTCTTGCCCACGCCGGGATAAAACCACAGGAACAGCAGCGCTGCCACCGCCACTGCTACCACGAGCACCACGAGCACCAGCACGATCTTAAGCAAGAGTTTCAGCATTCCGATACCTCCGATCGTTATGTATGTTTTACCCATCATACTCCAGAATACATATTGATGCAAGAGGTGTACTGTATGACGCACTACCCTTTTCTATCAAAAGAGACTGCCCGGCATGAGCAGTCTCTTTTCTTTTCAGGATGCAGGATGCACCCGGAATCCCGTTTTCAGCAGGTGTGGCAGTTATGCCTCCACCTGTCCCTTCCCTTCGGCAGCTTTCTTGGCAGCCTTCAGGTCAGCGTATCTCTCATCTACGATCTCATCCCAGAGCTCGCAGTTGTCGAATCCGACATCTTCCGGAATAAACACCGGATCCAGCCCCATCTTCTTCTGGGTCTCGTAGTCCTTCAGGATCTTGATGGACTTGGGAGCCATGAGGGCCAGGATTGGCAGGTTCAGCCAGCACATGATGCCGACGCCAACGTCTGCGTAATCCCATGCGGTGGTCATATCCTTCATGGAGGCCAGGAACGCCAGCACAGCGATGATCAGGCAGCCGACCGTATAGGCACGTCTCTTCATTGTGTCAGACGTGTGAGACAGCAGGTACTGGATATTGGAGTCCGCGTAAACTGCGAAAGAAAGCAGTGTGGTGAACGCGAAGAAGAACATGGCGATGGTGATGAACGGTGCGCCGAATCCCGGGATGAAGCTGTTGATCGCTCCCTGCACAAAGCCCGGACCGGCCTCAACCCCTGCGATTCCCTCGTAGATGACGTTACCGTCCGCATCCAGCACGTTGAACATGTCTGTGGACAGGATCATCAGCGCGGTAGCGGTGCAGACCAACAGTGTATCGATGTACACGGAGAAAGCCTGTACCAGACCCTGCTTGGCGGGGTGAGAAACCTCAGCGGTAGCCGCTGCATGGGCACCGGATCCCCAACCAGCTTCGTTGGAGTAGATACCTCTCTTGACACCCATCATGACGCAGGAGCCGAACACGCCGCCGAATACAGCGTTCATGTTGAAGGCACAGCTGAAGATCAGCGCGAACATGCCTGGAATATGCTTGATGTTGATGATCAGAATGATCAGCGCCAGCAGCAGGTAGATACCTGCCATGATTGGAACGACGTAACTTGCAAAGGTACCGATCCTCTTCAGTCCGCCCAGTGTGACGGCGATGAACAGACCTGCCACGATGACGCCCACGATAACTGGGCTGATACTCAGGTTGATCCCGCGGAAGGCGGCGGCGATGGCACCGGCCTGTACGGTCGGGCCTGTGACGGTCATAGCCAGGATGGTGGCACAGGCGAAGATGATCGCCAGCGGCTTACACTTCAGTCCTTTCTCGATATAGTAGGCCGGGCCACCTCTGTACTCACCAATGGTCTTGGTCTTGTAAACCTGAGCCAGCGCGGACTCAGAGAAAGCGGAACCTGCACCGATAAGGGCGATGACCCACATCCAGAAGACGGCTCCCGGACCGCCTGCTCCGATGGCACTGGCGACACCGGCAATGTTACCGGTTCCCACACGGCCACCAAGAGCCATACAGAATCCCTGGAAGGAGGAAACTCCACTGTCCGAGCTGGAGCCCTTCCTCATCTGTCCCACCATGTCCTTGATCAGGCGGAACTGAGGGAATTTCAGACCGATGGACAGAATCAGGCCCACCGCAATGGCGAGGTACACCAGGGCTGGCGCCCATAGATACCCGTTGATCCAGTTAGCAAAATTATCTAACATAACAACACTCCTCTCACATTATAAAACTACTTGATGATTTCTGAATCAATTGTACCTGTCTTTTTCAAAAAAACTCACGAAACTTCAAAAATTCTGAAATTTTATTCAGGTAAAACACAACCCGCCTCGACAGAGACGGGTCCATTAGCCATGTATTACAACGACTTCCTATACAGTTCCAGACCCTCCATAAACCTGGAGATGCTCACTCGACCGCCGGAATGGGTTTTCCCTCTGGCATAGTTCATCTCGTCCTTCAGGGTCTTAAAATCAAAAACGTAGCCGGCGTACACAGTAAAGAGCTCACTCCCATAATCATCCAGCCCGGCTTCCGCCGCATTGGCCAGCCCCTTTCTTATGGCCCGACGGATCCGCTGCTCCACGTTTTTCACGGTATCCTCTTCCTCCTCAGCTACCCGGGTCAGAAGTTCCTTGTGGAAACTTCCTCCCTCCTGCTGCATCAGGCGGTACAGACAGCGAATGTCCTGCACTCCTTTCTCTCCAAGCATGCCCAGCATACCCAGGAGTGTTTCCACAGAGGTAGTGTCGGCCGGCTTTGTGCGTGGGGCAGGTGAGGGTTGCTCCTGAAAGATATCCTGCAAACTCCCCATGACCTCCCGCATCTTGATCCGGTCTGCAACATTCCGTAGTACGGTCTCCACCTCCACCAGATTCACTGGCTTGTGGATGAAGAACTCCACTCCGGCGGTATAGGCCTGCTGAACCATCTCCTTGTCGGTGACCTTGGAGACCATGACGAACGAGATTTCAGGGATCCTTTCTTTCACTCGATCCATCAGAGTGATGCCGTCCATACCTCCCATCAGAAGATCCACCAGCACGATGTCCGGCCGTTCCTCCAGGATCTCCTCCAGTGCCTCCTCCGGGTCTGTGCAACAGCCGCAAACATTTCCAAGTTCCCGCAGCTTGATGATCTTCTCCAGGGATTTCACTATCGCTATATTGTCGTCGATGATGTAATAGGTTATCTTTTTCATGTCTGACCTTCCTTACATTCCAACTTCTCGAGTCATCTCCTCAGGGATCCAGATCCGAAAGTCCGTATACTTGCCCACCTGCGTATCGATCTCGATCCGTCCATGGAAGTCGTTCTCCACAAAATCCTTCACCAGGCAGAGCCCCAGCCCCCGCAGGATATTCCCGGTCCTAAGGTCGAACTTGGTGGAATACCCTTCCAGGAACAGGTTGTCCAGATCCTCCTCCTCGATGCCCGGCCCGTTATCCCGCACGCTTATCCAGTAGCCTTCTGTGCGACCATCCCGCTGCTCCGCCCGGGTGCTCACCAGTATGCGACCACGCTGGGTGCCGATGGCTTCCGCCGCATTGGTCAGCAGGTTGCGCAGGATGGACATGAGCTTGAACGCTTGCGGCACCAAGAAATCCGTCCTCACCTTGCTGATGATCTCGATGTTCTGGTTGTCCCGGCGGATCATGGCCATCACGTTGGCGCGTTCCAGCGCGATGATCTCTCCCGCGGACAAAGCCTCGTCGACCACGCCGTTCTTGTAGGTCTCCTCCAGGACCTCGATAACGTTGTTGTAGTCCCCTTTCACCTCGTGGGTGTTCTTGGCGATGTCCAGGGCCTGGTCCACCACTTCTCGGGGCATTTCCATCCCTCTGATCCGATAGTAGTGTTCGTAGGCCTTTTTGGTGACGGTCTCTACCTCGGCTGCGTTTTTCTTCATCAGGCGCATCTCTGCCTCGATGGTGGCTGCCTGAGTCAGCAACCGCTTGTACTCATCGTCCCGCTCCTTGTCCACCAGAAATCTGGTATAGGACTCGATGGCGATGATCACCATCATGATCAGAGCGCTGCGGACCAGGGCGATGATGGCCAGATAAGACACCATCTGCGCGTCCAGAAGGTTGGTACCCGCCAGCATGCTCCGCACACTCATCTCCGCTACGTTGGACAACATGTCCGAGAAGAAGATGACATAGGGGAAGTTCTTCATACTCTTCGGTTCCCTTATGATGGTACGATAGATCCCTGTGTAAAGTGCCGCGTAGGTAAAGAAGAACACTGTATCCGGCAGTGCCATCTCCAGAGTATGCGGCAGGGAACCTTCCGACAGGTAGGTGGTGACCACTCTAAACAGAGGGGAGAAAACACCGGACAAGCAGGCGATGTAAGCTGCCGATAGATCCTCATAGCAATAGATAAAGATAGCCATCACCATCACAGACAGGGCCACGATGAATCCCTCCGTCAGGATGTTCAGATTGATCTGCGCCGCGATAGAGACGAAGAACGCCACATATATGGTTTTTCGAAATTTTGTTTTGTCCATGATCCACCTTTGAACACAAAATAGTCCGGCTAGCCGGACTATTTGCAGCACATTACGATTGGTCGTCGGTTCCTTATTGAGCCCGGTATACCTGTTCTCCATTCATCCAGGTCTCCTCCACCGTGACCTGGTCGATTCGGGAGGCGGGGATGCTGAAGATATCCTCGCTCAGTACGGCGAAGTCCGCCTCATACCCCGGCGCCAGCATGCCCAGGCCGCCAAACCCGCTGACTTCGGCAGCTTCCCTGGTGTAGAGGAGTATGGCGGTCTCGATGTCTACCCTCTCGCTCTGTCCGATGTCGGTACCGTCGTAAGCCACTCTCGTCACCGCTGACTTCAGGTTGGAGAAGGGCTCCGAGGGAATCGCCCAGGAAGTCGCTGGCGCATCGGTAGAAAACGCCAGTTTCACCCCCTTGTCCAGCATGGTGCGGCTGGGATAGATATGCTCCAGTCTGTCTTGTTCCATATTTGCCCTGTAGGTCTCGATCTCGCAATACTCAAAGATCGGCTGTGTGACGAAAGCAAAACCCTTCTCGGCGGCGCGTTCCATGGCGCGTTCGGTCGGTTCTGTCAGATGTTCTACCCGCAGATACGGAACACCTCCATCAGTCCAGTCCTCTTCCTCGTAGAGTCGATCCACTACCCGGTCGATGGCCCGACCGCCCATGGCGTGGACTGAGATCTGGCAGCCGTGTGCCTTGGCGTAGTCGATGGCCTTCTCCAGACTCTCGTCGGAATACACCGGAAGGCCCACGTTCTCGCTGTTCATATACGGCTCGTACAGCCATGCCGTCTGGCCGCTGATGCTGCCGTCGCCGATGAGCTTCAGCCCGGCGATGCGCAGAGGCCTGTGGTAGTCCATGAGCTCCGGGGTGATGTCAAAATCGGGATCATCCATGAAGTAATCCCACATATAGTAGAGGCTCGCCCGTTGGCGAAAACCCTTTGCCGCAGCTTTCTCAAAGATCTCGTAGTTGCCGCCCTCGTGAAGGTTTCCCATGTCCGCTACCGCCACGATCCCCTGGGAGGTAAGCAGATCTCCCAGATCAACCAGGGCATCCACCATCTCTTCTTCGGTCTCCTCTGGCATGAACGGCAGGACCAGATCCCTGGCGTTTTCCTTCAGGACGCCGGTCGGCTCACCGTTTGCGTCCCTCTCGATCTCGCCGCCCTGAGGATCCGGCGTATCTTTGGTGATGCCGGCGATTTCCAGCGCCTTACTGTTAACACAACGGATATGCTCACAGCTTCGCACCAGGAACACCGGCCTGTCTGGCGAGGCCTCGTCCAGATCCCAACGGTTGGGGGAACGCTTCTCGGCGTATTTCCCCTCGTCGTAGCCCCAGCCGCGGATCCATTGCTGCGCCTTGTCTTCCGGGCGGAGTGGATCGGTCTTGCTCTCCATCTCCTCGTAGACGCGGCGGATCTCGCCTTTCAGGTCCTCTATGGAGTTGACGGTGGGAGGCAGACAGGCGATCTGCCTGCTGTACTCCGCCAGCATCATCGGGTGCATATGGGCATCTACGAACCCCGGAATCACGGTCCGTCCTGCGAGGTCGATGCGTTCGTCCGCCTTCAACTCCGGCATTTCTTCTCCGGTGCCGGTCCACGTGATGCGGCCATCTTCCACAACCATCGACTCCACATACAGCTGCTCGCTATTGGAAGTAAAAATCTTCCCATTTTCAAAGATCCTGATCATGTCACACCTCTTGTTATGATTATCAGTATATCGTAACCGCACCCTTGTTCTCCAGCGACCGGAACAGGGGCTTGTAAGCCTCTCTGTGCACCGGGCAGCCAGTGGGAAGCCCGGCAAAGAACAGCTTGTAGCAGCTGTCGCACCCTACGCACAGGCTGTCTCTGTCCACAAAGCCCCGCTCAAGCAGGTTCGGGATGAAACGGTTATCCGCCATGATGTTGCGGCCAAACCCTGCGATGTCGAACCAACCTTCCTCGATGCAGCCTGCGGCCACGTTGGCCCCAAAGGGTCCGAACCAACCCAGTCCGGTCCCCACAAACAGCAGATCCCGCGGAAGAACCTGCCGCATCTGACCGGTAGCCTTCAGCAGATGATAAACCCCTTCCATGGGATCGATGACCGCCTCCGGATCAAAATTGGCCAAATAGCCCTGCCCCACTGGCGCATACCGCGGCACGGTGGTGCTGATGTTGAAAATGCGGATCCCCTGTCGGTAAAGCTTACGGATCAGCTCCAGTACTTCTGAGGTGTCGATCTCCATAGCGCCTTCCTGCTGTTTCATGCCCCAGCCATAGGGCCAGGGAACACTGTCATAGGCATTCAGCCGCACGGTGATATCGATGCGCGTCCCCACCAGCCGGCGGATCCGGTCGATGGCCTCCAGCGGAAACCGAAATCGGTTCTCCTGACAACCGCCGTATTTCCCAGGTCTGGTGTAAGCGCAGAGAAATTCTTTCATGAGGTACTGGTGGCAGAGCTTGAGGTCGATAGCATCGAACCCCGCATCGCATGCCAGCGCAGTAGCCTGCGCCAGCTCTTCTTTCATCTGGTCGATGTAGGCATCGCTCACCACCTCGGCCTTTCCCATAGCCGCATCCAGATACGGGTTCGCAAAAGCCGTCAACGGCCTTGGCTTCCCCGCCTTATCCACACTGCAACGCCCCGAATGGGTCAGCTGGATGATCTTATAAGGCGGCTTATATCCTGCCCCCACAGCCGCCGCATCGATGGTCTGCACCAGTTTTCGGAATCCCGGCAGGCTCCCCCTATGGATCCAGGGCTGCCGCAGGCTGTCTCTGCCGTCCTCACAAAAAGCCGTCGCCTCCACCCAGAGGATAGCGGCCCCCTCCTGTGCCATCTTCTCATATCTGGCCAACGTCAACTCGCTGGGCGACCCGTCCGCCTGCGCGTCGATCCCCTCCAACGGCTGGATGGCGGTGGAGTTCTCGAACTTTCGTCCGTTCACCGCAAAAGCCCGGCCCAACAGGCTCAGGTCCTCACTCACCGGCAATTCCATGCCCTGTTCGCACAAAGCCTTTCGGAACGCCTCTGCCGTATCGATCTGGAATGCGTTTATCCTGCAATTTGTCTTCGCCATTCTTGTCACCTATTCTATTTCGGCCCCTTTTGGATAATTATACTATATCTTTTCCACCAACTCAACCGCGACTTATCCGTCTCCGAACCCCTTCCGCATTAATCGCTAATATTTGCGATTAATACCATAAGGCTCTGGATACTATGTCCGTGCGGCAGATCATCGGGCTCTCGCTTTTTCGAGATCACGCTCTTATGGGATTGCGCTCTTACAGAAACGCACCGCAGATCAGCTTTGTGCCCAGCGCAAACACCCAGGCCACCGTGCACTGCCACAGGACCACACTTATGGCCCAGCGGGTGCCCATCTCCCGGCGGACAGAGGCTACTGCCGCCACACAGGGAGTATACAGCAGAGAGAACACCAGCATGGAAGCCGCCGCCAGCGCCGAGATGGACGTGGCGATGGACTTGCCGAAGAGCATCTGCATAGTCGCCACCACGCTCTCCTTGGCCATAAACCCACTGATCAGCGAAGTCACGATGCGCCAATCGCCCAGACCGATAGGATCGAATAGCGGCACCAGCCATCCTGCCAGAATGGCCATGATGCTGTCCGAAGAATCTTCCACAAGATTCAGGTGGGTGTCGAAACTCTGCAGGAACCAGACGATCACGGTTGCCACCAGTATCACACTGAAAGCCCTGGTGATGAAATCCCAAGCCTTCTCCCACATGAGACGGAGCACATTTCCCGCGCTAGGCAGCCGGTAGTTCGGCAGTTCCATCACAAAGGGCACCGCCTCCCCCCGAAACAGTGTGCGCTTGAAAAGTAGCGCCATCAATATGGCCACCAGAACCCCCAGCACATAGAGACCTGTCATGATCAGGCCCCCTTTCCCTGGAAAGAAGGCTGCCACGAAGAACCCGTAGATAGGGATCTTGGCAGAACAGCTCATGAAGGGGGTCAGCAGGATGGTCATCTCCCTGTCGCGCCGGCTGGGCAGTGTCCGAGTAGACATCACCGCCGGTACCGTGCATCCGAACCCGATGAGCATGGGCACAATGCTTCTGCCGGAGAGTCCGATTTTTCGCAGCAGTTTGTCCATGAAAAATGCCACCCTGGCAATGTAGCCGCTATCCTCCATGATGGAAAGAAAGAAGAACATCACCACCACGATGGGCAAGAAGCTCAGAACGCTCCCCACTCCCTCAAAGATTCCTTTGATGATGAGACTGTGCACTGCCTCGTTGATGTGTAGGGCGGTGAGCCAACCGTCCATGAGGCCTGTCAGGCCCTCTACCCCAGCGGCCAACAGATCCTGCAGCCACGCACCTACCACGTTGAAGGTAAGCCAGAACACCAGTCCCATGATCCCGATGAAACACGGGATGGCGGTCCATTTCCCGGTGAGCACCCGATCCAGTTTCTCTGACCGGATCCGTTCCCGGCTCTCTCTGGGCTTCTGCACGGTCGCCTCGCACACCCGCTCGATAAAATCAAAACGCATATCCGCAATGGCAGCGCTTCGGTCCATGCCTCCCTCCGCCTCCATCTGCAGAACGACGTGTTCGATCATCTCCCGTTCGTTCTCGTCCAGGTGAAGTTGTTCCAGGATCAGCGGGTCTCCCTCGATGACCTTGGTGGTGCTGAACCGCAGGGGCAGTCCCTGTCGCTCCGTATGGTCTTCGATGATATGTTCCACCGCGTGGATGGCCCTGTGGATCGCGCCACCGTGGTCGTCCTTGCTGCAGAAATCCTGCGGGATGGGCTTCTCCTGATAGCGGGCGATGTGGATCGCATGCTGCACCAACTCGTCCACACCCTGGTTCTTCGCCGCAGAGATTGGGACTACCGGCACGCCTAGCATAGCCTCCATGCCGTTCACATCGATCGCACCGCCGTTGCCTGCCACCTCGTCCATCATGTTCAGTGCCACCACCATGGGGATATCCATCTCTAGAAGTTGCATGGTGAGGTAGAGGTTCCGCTCGATGTTGGTCGCGTCCACGATGTTGATCAGCGCCACCGGGCTGTCCTCCAGCACAAAACTTCGGGACACGATCTCCTCACTGCTGTAGGGAGACATGGAGTAGATGCCCGGAAGGTCCGTCACCAGTGTCTTTGGATATCCCTTGATGGCACCATCCTTACGGTCGACAGTTACTCCGGGGAAATTGCCCACGTGCTGGTTGGATCCAGTCAACTGGTTGAATAAGGTCGTCTTGCCGCAGTTCTGGTTCCCCACCAGCGCATAAGTAAGGAGGGCCTCTTCAGGAAGAGGGTCCTCCGATGCTTTGTCATGGTAGAGGTGGCCGGTCTCCCCCAGTCCTGGGTGGGCCGCGGATTCAATGTGATTGATGCGCTCATGCTTGTTGGCGCGCTGTTCGATCTTCTGAATACCGATCTTCTCCGCATCCGCCAGTCGAAGCGTCAACTCGTAACCGTGGACCTGAAGTTCCATGGGATCTCCCAGCGGGGCAAACTTTACCACGGTTACCTCAGCGCCGGGGATCACTCCCATATCAAGAAAGTGCTGGCGAAGCGCTCCCTCACCACCTACCTGCGTGATGACTGCGCTCTCGCCGATCTTCAATTCTCGTAATGTCATGTCTGTTAGATTCCTTTTCCTGATTTCACGTCTTCATTATACCACAATTTCGTGTATAATAGTCGCATAGGAGGGAATGACAGATGAGAGTTTTTGATTTACATGCAGATACGATGATGGACATCGCCAACCGGTATGCGCTGGGAGAGCGGGAGGTACTCAGCCGGCGCCACCTGCCTCACTACCGGCAGGGCGAAGTAGGGGCGCTGATCTACGCCCTGTGGACCACCAACACTTTTGGGGAATTCGAGGAATATCTGGAGGATGCGGAAGGCTCAGCCCAGCAGGTCATGATCCGCTTGCTGGCCCGTTCCTTCCAGGAATTGAAAGCCACGGAGGGCATCGAGGTGGCCACCACCGCGGCGGATATCGAGCGGATCCAGGCCGCCGGCAAGGTTGCGGTACTGCTTGGCCTGGAGGGGGTCTACGGCTTCGAAGGCGAACTGGGTATGTTCGACGTCCTCTACGATCTTGGCTTCCGCCACGCCATGTTCACCTGGAACGACGACAACGAGTTCGCCGCGGGCAATGAGTTTTCCTCTGAAGATTATGGACTCACCGATCTGGGCGTGCAGGCGGTAAAACGCATGGAGGAGCTGGGAATGCTCATCGACGTCTCCCATGTCAGCGAGAAGACCTTCTGGGACATCATGGAGAACACCTCCTGTCCCATCATGGCCTCCCATTCCAACGCTTGGACCCTCTGTCCGTGCTCCCGGAACCTGAAGGATGACCAGCTCCGAGCCATCGCCGAGCGGGGTGGTGTCATCGGCATGAACACCTGGCGAGGGTTCATCAAACCGAAGGATGCTCCCGCCACCGTAGACGATCTGGCCGCCCATGCCCGCTACATCGCAGACCTCATCGGCCCGGAGCACGTAGGCTGCGGGTTCGATTTCGCCAACTACTTCGACGATGAGGATGCCATGCTCCCGGGCCTGGCCCATGCAGGCGAGGCCCAGGGCTTTGTGCATGCACTGGAACGAGCGGGATTCTCCGACACTGAGATCCAGGCCATCTGCTGGGACAACGCCATGCGCCTGATCAGCAAAGTGTGTCGATAGGTGTGTCAAAAGGGACGGTTCTTTTTGACACACTTTCGGAGAGGGACTCCACAACGAAAAACCGACTATCCGCGGACTTAGGACGTAATTCGCCCCGGGTCTGCAGCATAGTCGGTTATTCTCTTATCTGATTATCTACTGTCTCCGATCCTATCCATTAACAATAGATATGTTCACCGGAAATCAATGCTAATATTATATTCTGTTCTGCCAGATGTCAAGAAAAAGAATTGTTTATTTCCTGGCAGCGGCCTTCTTCTCGGCAGCCTCGTGCTTGGCAGCGGTGGCGACCAGAGGCTTCTTTACCTGCTCTCCGGCAGCCAGAACAGCAGCATCGGTGTGCGCCACGTGGCTCACCAGGTCGATGACCTTGTTGGCATAGCCCCACTCGTTGTCGTACCATGCGATGAGTTTCACAAAGCTGTCATCCAGCATGATGCCTGCCTTCTCGTCGAAGATGCAGGTGTTGAAGTTTCCGCGAAGATCGGCGGATACCAGCTCGTCGTTGTTGTACTCGATAATGCCTTTCATGGGGCCCTCAGCCGCTTCCTTGATGGCCTTGCAGATTTCCTCATAGCTTGTCTTGGTCTTCAGTTCAGCGGTCAGGTCGACGACAGAAACGTCGTTGCTGGGTACGCGGAAGCTCATGCCGGTCATCTTCCCGTTCAGTTCGGGGATAACTCTTCCAACCGCCTTGGCCGCACCTGTGGTGGAAGGAATGATATTGTTGAATACGGAGCGACCTGTTCTCCAGTCACGTCCTCCATTGGAGTCTACCGGCTTCTGCTTGGCGGTGGAGGCGTGGATGGTGGACATCAGAGCCTTCTCGATCCCAAAGGCGTCGTTGATGACCTTGGTCAGCGGTGCCAGGCAGTTGGTGGTGCAGCTGGCGTTGGAGACCACGGTCATGGTAGCAGGATCATACTCCTCATGGTTGACGCCCATGACAAAGGTCGGGATATCAGCAGACTTTCCGGGAGCGGTCAGGATGACCTTCTTGACACCACCCAGGAAATGTCTGGAGCAAGCCATCTTGGTCAGGAACTTGCCGGTGGACTCGATCACATACTCTGCACCGCAGGATGCCCAGTCGATGTCTGCCGGATCATCCTCAGAGAACACGTGAATGTCCTTGCCATTGATACGGATGCCATCATCGGTCGCTTCCACATCGCCCATGAAACGTCCAAATACTGAGTCGTACTCCACCTGATAGGCCATTCTCTTGAAGTCCGCATTGTGAAGGTTGACACCGCAGATCTCGATATCTGTGTCTCTCATCTCCAGACTGCGCAGAATGACACGTGCGATACGACCGAATCCGTTGATTCCTACCTTGATCTTGTTGCTCATTGTAATATACTCCTCTCCATAACTCTGTTGTATAATAGTAATAAGCGTGTTCATCACACGATTATCATTATATACCTTCAGAATATCTAATGGCAACACCTTGCAAGAGGATTCTTTTCTTATATCCGATGCAGATCAAAGGTGAACCGAAATCATTTCACCTTGCCGGTTTTCGCCTTGGACCATGGTCCCCAGCTGATCAGTTTCCCTGACTGGTTGCAGGCTCTGACCATGACGGTGTATTTTGTCTTATGCTTGAGCCCCTTGACGACCTTCTTGATCTTCTTACCCTTCGCCTGCTTTACCGAGACGAGTTTCACCTGCCCGGACTTCTTGTCTTTCAACTGGATCTGATAGCCGGTGGTGTTGGCAGCCACACGTTTCCACTGGACCGTCAGTTTACCCTTGCCCTTCTTGACCTTCGTCAGGGTCACCTTAGCCGGTTTTTTGGGCGCAGCAGCCTTCTTCGGCTGTAGTTTCTGTTGCTTCGCCTTCTCCAGGTTCGTGTCCGCGTTCGTCTTCGCCGTCTTCAGCCCCGACAAAGCTCCTTCGAACTCATCGATGGAGATCTCGCAGGCCGGCTTCGCCAGCATCTCCTTGGCAGCGCTGATCGCCTGCCGGATCTTCTTCTGGTCCTCGGCACTGTAGTCCTTCAGGTTGAGGGATTCCAGCTCAGTGATCTTCTCCTCAAGCTGCTTCTTGACTTCCAACTTGGCCGGATCGACGATCTGGAACTTCACTTCCCGGGTGCCGCCGTAGTTGCCCTGTCCAACGATCGTGACGGTGGCGGTTCCCTCTTCATTACTGTTCACGTAATCCAACTTATAGTCCTGATCACACTCCAATGTGACGCCGCCGTCTTTCACGGTTACCGTCGGCTCATAACTGCTTTTGCCCTCCTCCAGCTGCTGATCCGGAATGGGATCCACGGTGATGGACTTGACGTTGATGGCCTTGGGCGCAATGGTAAAGGTCTTTGTAGCGGTGCCAGTGTAGTTTCCTGTTCCGCTAATGGTGACGGTGGCCTCGCCGGCGTTGATGTTACTCTCGAACAAAGCATTATAATCCTTGCCAACCGTCAGTGCATCGTTATTAAAGGCGACAGTGACCTGCGGCTTGCTCGCCTTTCCGCTATAGGTCTGGATCGGAATATCGCTGACCATGTCCTCGGTGATCTCTTTCGGCTGAATCTGGAATTTCACCTGCTGATTGCCGGAGTAGTTGCCTTTTCCTTCGATGGTGATGGTGGCTTCACCGGCGTTGGTGTTGTTCTTGAAGGAAACGGTGTAGTCTGTACCGGCCTTCAGCGTAACTGTCTTTCCCTTGTCCTTTATGGTCAGCGCAGGCTCGATCGCCTCACCGGTGTAGGTCTGATTCGGGATGGCCATGACCACCGCATTCTCCAGTTTGAAGAACTCGTTATAGGCGTTCTGTGCAACCTGAAGAGCAGTGCCTGCCTCCAACAGCGCTTTCTCCTTATCATTCTTGTCATTTTCAGCTCTCGTCAGCGCCGATTGCTTATCTGTCAGTTCAGCGTTCTTCTTCGCGGCAGTTCCCTTCGCTGTCTCCCATTCGCTGACGAGTTCCTTTATGTGATCATAATCACTATAGGTAGACGCATTCGCCAGATCGATACCATTTGCTTTCTCGGACTCCGCCTTTGCCAGATCTCTTTCCCTGGTGGCAGCATCCTTTTCATCAAGCCTATCCTTCTCGCCTTGTTCTGCGTCGGCCAGGGGCTGCATCAGATCGGCAATGGTCTTATTGACTTCCTCCAGCTCAGCCTCTTCCTTTTTCAGTGTTTTCTGTTTGCTCTCGATGGCACTGTTATTCTCAGTGATGGTGTTCTCCAACTCCGAGATCCTCGCCTTCACATCCACCAACGCCTGTGGCTCATCATTCAGTGCCTGCTGCTCTGCTTTCGCATTCTCCAGCGCATCCTGATAAGACTTGAAATACGCTTTCACCTCATTCTCATACTGATCTACGGTGATTGCATTCTTCGTGTCATCATTGAAAGACTGCGTGGCGCGCATCGGCCAACCGTTCGGCGCATTCTCATTCTCAGCAAACGCGGCCCCCGTTGTGGTGTATTCTTCATTTCGGAGTGTCAGGTAATGCCCCACCTGGCCGTAACCAGCGGCATTGGTCTGACTCGAGAGATTTGGATAATTATTCCAAATTTCTCTGGTGCTAAGATCCATACTGAGGCCTGACCATTTCCCTGATTCCACTGCCTTTTGCAGGGCCTCTTTTTCTTCGTCGTACCAGCCTACGTACGGATCATACTGATCCATCGAGTAACCATACGCATACGCCAGGTTTTCGTTCCCCGTGGTTGCAGGCCCGATCGCCCAGAAACTATCCGTATTCGCATAGCCTTGGGGTGTTTTCCCATTTTTGTTATACAACGTGTGCCCTGTGGAATACGCGGTGAAGGTGTTGCTCATCATGGCAACACCCATCAGCTGATAGCTCACCTTGAAGATCGATTTACCTTCCTTTCCTCGTAGCTCATTGGATTTCCTGATCAGCTTTGCTGCATGCATCAGATTGTCATAGGTACAATGGCTTTTCAGGATATCCTTGAACGATGCATCGTTTACTGCATCTGCGATGGTGGCGACGGTTTTTCCGTTGGAAGTGCATGATTCTTTGAATTTTGCGTCCGTATAGCCCTTGCAGACGTCCATCATTTCTTCCAAAGTAAAGAACTCACTCCCTAGGCTGTCGATCTTGTTATTGATGAACTGATAGCCGGCATTATCGTAATCCGACTGCGCCTTCTTCACCTTCTCTGCAGCATTGGCTTTGTCCTTCATCCACTTGGCATTCAGACTTTCCATCTCGGCTTCTGCACTCTGCTTTTCCTCAGTCTTCCGGACATTGTCATCCTTCAGGGACTGAATATCCGTAGAAAGCGTCGCAATAGATGTCTCATGCTCCTCTTTGGAGGTACTCGCATTATCCATGTCCGCACGGAGTTTGTCCGCCTTTTCCTTTGCTTCATTATATGCTGCCTCGGCTGTCTTCAGGGTCTTCTCTGCAGTGTCATACGCCTGCTTCTTCTCTGTCACCAGCGCACTCACTGCATTGTTTGCGGCCTGTTCCTTCTCGCCTGCCACCTTCTCCGCTGCATCGGCCTCTGCCTTAGCTTGGTCATAGGCGTCCTTGGCATCGTTATAGGCGTTCTCGGCGGTAACCTTCTCCCGTTCCGCCTTTTCCTTCGCACCCTCTGCCGCATCCAGCGCCGCCTTCGCTTCCTCCACAGTCTCCGGAGTATCGCCGGCAAACGCGTAGCCGTTCATTCCGCTGCTCCACGGCAGAAAGCTGATGATCACGGCAACACAAAGCATGACCACCGAAAGAGCCCTACCTCGTCTGGCAATCTTACCTGACATAACTCCTCCTTTTTATAATCGCTTAATAACTTTCTATGTCTTCTTATTTTACCCTAAAGGCGCATCCATTTCAATACAATTTAATCACAACCACCGGCTCAGCCTATGGTTTGTTCTGCCCCAATAAGGGTCTGTTAGCTGCCGGCATCTAAAGATACATCGAATAGTTTGACAACCGCACCAACTTTTCTATAAGGAGTTGTCTCTTGAACGCTCGATTATTAAGGAATTCAAACGGTGGAATCCGACTCCAATCGGGTTATCACTAGTCGGGATATCATTTCCGGGTGAACACGGCTTTGTCCACAGACTAAAGTATCTACGAAAAAACCCGCGCCACCTGAAACAGTGGGCGCGGGCATACCATTCCTCTATTTTGCTTTGTGTACGATTACCGGATCGCGTTCTGAGAGCTGTCGCGCAGGATGACGTCGTGGGCACCGCCCTCTACGATCGAGGTGGCGGATACCAGGGTCAGTCTGGCGTTCTCCCGAAGATCTTCGAGGGAGAGGGCCCCTACATTGCACATGGTGGACTTGACCTTGGTGAGGGACAGGTTCACGTTATCGTGGAGGGAGCCTGCGTAAGGAACGTAGGAGTCGACGCCTTCTTCGAACTTCATGCGGGGGTCACCGCCCAGATCGTACCGCTGCCAGTTGCGGGCACGACTGGATCCTTCACCCCAGTATTCCTTGACGTAGTTGCCGTTGATGTTCAGCTTGTTGGTGGGGGACTCGTCGAAGCGGGCGAAGTATCTGCCCAGCATCAGGAAGTCCGCACCCATGGCCAGTGCCAGAGTCATGTGATAGTCATAGACGATGCCGCCATCAGAACAGATGGGAATGTAGATTCCGGTCTCTTTGAAATACTCGTCTCTGGCTTCAGCCACCTCGATGACTGCGGTGGCCTGTCCACGGCCGATGCCCTTCTGCTCACGGGTGATGCAGATGGAACCGCCGCCGATACCGATCTTGATAAAGTCCGCTCCTGCCTCTGCCAGATAGCGGAAGCCTTCCTTATCGACGACGTTGCCTGCGCCTATCTTGACGGAGTCGCCGTACTTCTCGTGAACCCATGCCAGGGTCTCCCCCTGCCACTCGGAGTAGCCTTCCGAAGAATCGATGCAGAGAACATCTGCCCCTGCCTCTACCACCGCCGGGATCCTTTCCTCGTAGTCGCGGGTGTTGACACCGGCTCCTACCACGTAACGCTTGTGGGGATCCAGTAACTCGTTGGCGTTTTTCTTATGGGCGTCGTAGTCCTTCCGGAAGACGAAATACGCCAGTCTCTGCTCCTCGTCCACCACCGGCAGAGCGTTCAACTTGTGCTCCCACAGGATGTCGTTGGCTTCGCTGAGGGTGCACCCGTCCTTGGCGGTGATCAGTTTCTCGAACGGTGTCATGAACTCGCTGATGGGCGTGGACGGATCCATGCGGCTGACGCGGTAGTCACGGCTGGTCACCAGGCCCACCATCTTCCCCTCGGAGGTGCCATCCTCGGTGATGGCGATGGTGGAGTGGCCGCTTCTGGCCTTCAGGTCCAGCACGTCCTGCATGGTCTGGTCAGGTCGGAGGTTGGAGTCGCTCACCACAAAGCCTGCCTTGTAGGCCTTGGCGCGGCGGATCATGGCCGCCTGATCCTCGATGCTCTGGGAACTGAAGATGAAAGAGATCCCACCCTCTTTCGCCAGGGCTACCGCCATCTTATCATCCGAAACAGCTTGCATGATCGCGGAAACAAGCGGGATGTTCGCAGACAAAGCTGGCTCTTCCTCACCTTTTCTGTACTTGACGATCGGTGTTCTGAGCGAGACATTGTCTACAGTCATTTCCTTGGATGTGTAGCCAGGTACCAACAGGTACTCGTTGAATGTCCTTGACGGTTCTTTGTAAAAGTGAGCCATGTTCCCCTCCTATTGATGAGCTTACTATGTGCATATTTAGGGCGACGCAAAGTTCCTGACATACTCGCGCGTCGAGGACGAAGCGACCGCCTGCAACAAGCGCCAGGAGCTTCACCTCCTCCGCTCGTTATTAGCAATTATTCTACATGAAACCATGTTCTAAATCAAGATAAAATCACAGGCACGGCCAAAGATTTTCGCCGCGGTACGCCCGTACGAAGTATTTGTATACGTGGTTCTTCTCCACGGTCTCATCCCGGAATCTGATCACATCCCCGGACTCCGTGTTATTGACCTTCACGTACTCTCCTCCATCCACAGACCGGAAGACCACATACCCGTCTGCTCCAGGGCGCTTCTCCCATTTGAGCGCCACCTCACCGCTCCTGGTCTTGTAGGCATCCTTCAATTCCACACAGGATTCCCGGAAGATTCCGTTCACAAAGCCGAAGAACTGCCTGGCGACAGGCGACTTGTCAATCTCCCTCACGTACTGGTTCTTCGATGGCGTATTCAGTTTCTCCTCTGCCTTCTGGACCCTGACCGCTGCGGCTCTCTCCATCGCGTCCCTTTCGCGGAACACTGTGTTCGCGTAATTCAACAGCCGCCGCGTGTTCACGTAGCGCTTGTTCAGCGGTGCCTTCATCACCACCGTGATGATCTCATGGCCGTTCAGATTGGCCACCTCCAGCAGGGACGCGTTGGAATAATCCCATGTACCGGTCTTGCCTCCCTGGATATTATAAGTCTTGAATGGGGTCTTATCCTTCTTGTGGGCCGTGAAGAACGGATTGGTCAGCTCTGCGGTCCACCCACCCGGCCTTAGCTTTGTGCTCGGCATCTTGTATTTCCGGGTCTGGCAAATCTTCCGGATCTCGTCGTACTTGAACGCCTCCCGGGCGATCAGCGCCATGTCGTAAGGCGTGGAGTGCAGATTCCCTTCGATGAGCCCGTTGGCATTGGTGAAATAGGTGTTCTTGCAGCCCAGCCACTTCGCCTGCTCGTTCATCAACGCGGCGAACCCCGCCTTACTTCCGCCCAGATGGCTCCCCAGGATCGCCGCCGCATCGTTGTCGGACTCCAGCAGCGCCGCGTAGAGCAGATCCCGGATCTTCATCCGCTCCCCCGCCTTCAGGTACATCTTCACTTCCATGACCTTGGTATCCTCTGGGGTGCACACGGCGTAATCGTCCATCGACAATGCCCCCGTCTCTATCCTCTTCATCACCAGAAGTGCGGTCATGATCTTCGTCATACTGAGGGGATCGAAGGCCTTGTCCTGGTTCTTTCCATAGAGCACCTCACCGGTGTCGCCGCAGTAGATGATGGCCCCTTTCGCCTCGATATCCACATCAGATCCAGAGGTCTCAAAAGTCGACACCGTGACGTTCTTCTTGTCGTCCTGCTCCTTCTGCTTGCTCTGCTCCGCAGTGACCTTGTCCTGTCCGTCGGCAGCCTTCCCGACCCCGGTGTTCTCGGCTCGCTGCAGCGCCGCCTCTTCCTCCGACTTCGGTTTCTTCGCTGCTTTCTTCTGGCTCGTCTTGGTCATGCCGGCTCCAGACCCTGCCGCAAACGCTGTCATCGGCAAGCTGAAAGTTGTCAACAGGACCATGCACAAAGCCAATATCGCGAATCTCTCTGATAGTCTTCTCATATAAATAAATCTCCCATCCCGTGGTTATTGACTCATACAGAGTTATTATACCATGGAATGAGAGTTTCTTCTACTCTTTCTTTAGGGGGAAACAGCTCCTCGGCTTCCACCCGTCTGCTGCACCAACCAGACTACGGAATCCTCACACTCTCTGCTTTCGATGGTCAGCGTCGCCTCCGGCGGACAATAGTTGTCGATAGCCTGCAACACCTGTCCCATATCGATCACCCCCTCCGTAAGTGGTGCGTGCAGATCTGTCTTCCCGTCGTTGTTGTGCATATGAAAATGCCCGATCCGTGGGCCCAGGGCCCGGATCCATTCCAGGGGATCGGTCCTCACCGCACTGGCGTGCCCCACATCCAGACAGGCCTTCACCCTGGGATCCCCAAGCGTATCCAGAATCTCGATAAGAGTGTCCGGCTCGGGATCAAACACATTCTCAATATACAGGCTGAAATCCTCCGGCTTGTCTGCCATAAATCTCTCCCAGAATTTCACCGACTGCTGTACGTGCCATTGGGGGTAATAGATCGTCGGATAGTAACCTGTATGGAGCACCATACGTCTCAACCCTAGCCGCAATGTGCCGGCTGCCGCCTGCTCCACACGCCCCATCATATAATCCACTGCTGCAGTGTCGATAGCACTCGGAATGATTTCCGTAAAAGGTCCGTGAACGATGGATTTCTCCGGGTCGATCACACCTCCTGCAGGTACGCCACGATCCACAGACAGAAAAGCAAGAAACTCATCCACTTCTCTATTCCCATATTGCTCAGGAGTATAGTCCTGCATGCTCTCCCATTGGGCCCGGGCAGCCTCCATGCGTCCCCTCGCCCCGGGCAGCGTCAGGCCACAGTCCAGCGCATCCTTCTCCATAGCCGCCAGCGTCCGATCGACCACGGCCTCATCCAAGGATCGCGAGATACAGAACTGATTGAACTCGATGCCAATGCCGTTCTCTCGAATGACGCGGATGGCATCTGTAGAAAAGGTCGATAGGTATATATCTCTCATAATCCTTCCATTCTGAAAAATCAATACTTTACAACCATTATAATGCTGAAACTACCACAATTCAATAGTTCCCTTCGAAACGATACCCTTAAAACCGTTCCTGCACCAGTTCAGCCAGCTGCCAAATCGCATCTGAACTCGTGCCCCCAGAGGCATCATCGCTGGTCACAAAGAAACTGACTCCCAGTACGTACCCCTCCCGCAGGTACATCTGGATCTTCTCCGCCTGCCTTCTCAGATACTCATCCTCTCACAACATGCCAAGGTGCTCGACGATCAGAAACGATCCGTCGCACCATGTCAGCCACGATACTGCGAACAGCGGTGGAATCAGCTTTCCCGACATACTTCCGTCGTTTCTTTCCGTTCTCCCGAATCACCTGACAATAATATACCTGCTTCCCCCGCACGTGTTTCTCGAGCCTCGCGGGGTCTATCGGGCACAAAGCCTTGAGCATTTTTCAATGAGCCACAGATTTCGCAGCAGAACCGACTTTGGCATCCTATCCATCATCTCGTTCATCCATCTCCCCCCCTCATCCTGTTAATAGTGGATGAAATAGTCACACCATTCCCTTACAACGGCACGATTTCTATGGAAAAAAAAACCACAAAGGCGACAATTTGGGTCGACCATGGAAATGAGACAGAGGGAATCGATACTGGGGCAGGAGAGCAGGTGAACGTGAAGATTGAATGCGCAGGACCAGATTACGGCAAGGTCGGGGCGACACTGCACGAGCCGAACAACAGTCCCTGTGTCGCCCCATAGAATCGCCCCCGGCCTGCGGCCGGGGGCTACCACCCAAGGAAATGAAAACGGAGCGCCGCAGCGCTCCGTTCCTATTTCTATTTCATTGGTACGATCTTTGCGGCGAAGCCGCCAGGATCGAGGCGGGACTTTAGAGAGCGGAGCTCTCGCAAGGTTTCCTACCTTGCAACAACGCTGCCAAGGTCGAGGGAAACCTTACATCATCCCTCCCATGCCTCCCATGCCGCCTGCAGGCATTGCCGGTGCCGGATTGTCTTCCTTGATGTCCACGATGCCAGCCTCTGTGGTCAGCAGCATAGCGGATACGGAAGCTGCGTTCTGGATGGCGGATCTGGTCACCTTAGCCGGGTCAACGATACCGGAAGCGATCATGTCCACATACTCCTCGGTAGCTGCGTTGAATCCATAGCCTTCCTTCTGGTTCTTCACCTCAGCGACCACCACGCTGCCCTCATAACCTGCGTTCTCAGCGATCTGTCTCACCGGCTCCTCCAGAGCGCGGATGATGATCTGTCCACCGGTCTTCTCATCACCAGACAGGCTGTTCACGTACTCGGTCACTGCCGGAATAGTTGCACAAAGCGCTACGCCGCCGCCGCTGACGATACCTTCCTCAACAGCTGCCTTGGTAGCATTCAGAGCGTCCTCGATGCGGAGCTTTCTTTCCTTCATCTCAGTCTCTGTAGCCGCACCTACCTTGATGACAGCTACGCCGCCGGACAGTTTGGCCAGTCTTTCCTGGAGCTTTTCCTTATCAAAGTCAGAGGTGCTTTCCTCGACCTGATTCTTGATGGAGTTGATACGAGCCTGGATCTCGGCTTTGTCGCCGGCGCCATTGACGATGACAGTGTTGTCCTTGTCCACCTTGACAGTGCCAGCCTGCCCCAGAAGATCCACAGTAGCCTCAGCCAGAGTGAAACCGACTTCCTCACTGATGACTCTGCCGCCTGTCAGGATAGCGATATCTTCCATCATAGCCTTCCGTCTGTCGCCGAATCCCGGAGCCTTCACAGCTACCACGTCGATGGTGCCGCGCAGCTTGTTGACAACCAGAGTTGCCAGAGCTTCGCCCTCAACATCCTCCGCAATGATAACCAACTTGCGGCCCTGCTTCACGATCTGCTCCAGCAGAGGCAGTAGTTCCTGAATGTTGCTGATCTTCTTGTCGGTGAGCAGGATGTACGGGTTGTCGATGACTGCTTCCATCTTGTCTGTATCGGTAACCATGTACGGAGACAGGTATCCTCTGTCAAACTGCATGCCCTCGACCACGTCCAGAGTGGTGCCCAGAGTCTTGGCTTCCTCAACGGTGATGACACCGTCCTTGCCAACCTTCTCCATCGCCTCTGCGATCAGTCCGCCGATTTCCTCGTCTCCTGCGGAAACGGAAGCGACCTGTGCGATGCTCTCCTTGGTTTCTACGGACTTGGATGCCTTCTGGATCTCCTCGACTGCCTTGTCCACAGCCCCCTGAATGCCTCTCTTCAGAACCATCGGGTTCGCTCCTGCAGCCAGGTTCTTGAATCCTTCACGGATGATGGCCTGTGCCAGCAGTGTAGCGGTGGTAGTTCCGTCACCAGCCACATCGTTGGTCTTGGTGGCGACTTCCTTCACCAACTGTGCTCCCATGTTCTCGGTAGCATCCTCAAGCTCGATCTCTCTGGCGATGGTCACGCCATCGTTGGTGATCAGCGGAGAACCGAAGGACTTATTGATCAGAACGTTTCTGCCCTTAGGTCCCAGAGTGATCTTCACTGTATCTGCCAGCTTGTCTACACCTGCCTGCAGTTTCCTTCTGGCGTCCTCGCCGTAAAAAATATCCTTTGCCATGATAATCTCTCCCTTCTATATGACTATTTCTCGACCACAGCCAGAATACCTGACTGGTCCATGATGGAATACTCTTCGCCTTCGAACTTGATCTCGGTGCCTGCGTACTTGGAGAATACGACCTTGTCACCAACCTTGACTTCCATATCCTCGTCCTTGGTGCCGGGGCCTACTGCCACGACCTCTGCGTACTGCGGTGCTTCCTTGGCGGAGCTGGTGAGGATGATACCACCTGCGGTCTTCTCCTCAGCCTCGATCTTCTTGATGACGACTCTCGCGCCCAGCGGTTTGATTCCAAAACTCATTTCTATTACCTCCTGCGTACCAAAACTCTATTCCACGGCGCCTTTCGGCCACCGGGTCTTCCTTATGTTAGCACTCAGTCCGTTCGAGTGCTAATCAACAGTTATATTGTATGTCTTAGTCAGCAATATGTCAACTGTTTTTGGGAAGTTTTTTTGTGTTGATTGAGTGAAAAAAGGCAAGGGGTGCCAAAAGTGTGTCAAAAAGAACCGTCCCCTTTGACACACTCCTTCCACCGCCTGTACACACTCGCAAGCACCGCGCCGGAAATGTTATGCCACACTGAGAAAACCGCTCCCGGAACTGTGGCCATGGCGAGATCTGGGAATGCCGTTGCCGCCAGTGAGGTGGCCAGCCCGGAATTCTGCATACCGATCTCAATGGAGAGCGTCTTCACTTTCGGAACTTCCAGCCTAAGCAGCTTGCCCAGGCCAAAGCCGCAGGCATAGCCCAGCAGGTTGTGCAGGATGACCACCGTCAGGATCACCGCGCCCGAGGTCAGGATCTTCTCAGCGTTGTGAGAAACCACAGCCATGATGATCAGACAGATGGCGGTGACCGATACCAACGGCAGGATGTTTCCAAACAGTTCTGCGGCCCTTCCCCAAAAATGGTTGATCAGAAGCCCTAGTGCAACAGGAATAATAACCACCTCGATGATAGACAGGAACATGCTCCACACATCCACCTCAATGCTCGTATGGAGGAGCAGATAGGTGATGGCCGGTGTCAGGAGGGGCGCCACCAGAGTGTTCACTCCGGTCATGCCCACCGAGAGAGCCACGTCCCCTTCCGAAAGATAAGTAATCACATTGCTGGATGTGCCTCCGGGGCATGTTCCCACCAGCACTACACCAGCAAGCATCGCGGTATCCAGCTGAAAGATCGTTCCCAGACCAAAGGCCAGCAGAGGCATGATGGCAAACTGGCTGACACATCCGATAAGAATGTTACGGGGATGACGGAAGACGTACTTGAAATCCTCCCCTTTCAGTGTCAGCCCCATGCCGAACATGACCACCATCAGCAGGTAATTGACCCATGAGGTCTGCACCCAAAGCGCCGCATCTGGAACAAACAAAGACACCGCCGCCACTACCAACACGATAATAGCCATGTAGTTCCCAACGAACGAGCAAATCGTCTCAAGCTTTTTCATCGCGATCAACCTTAATATCCCTGGCAATGACTTTGTACAGTTCATCGGCGGCAGGCGGAGCGATGCGTCTCTCACGACCATCTCTGCACAAAGCCTTTACCCCCGCGCTTCCCTCGTACACGCGGCCGATGACAGAGGCCTCCACCGGAGGGTCCATCCGCTGGCAAGCCACCACGATGTCATACGCCTTTGCAGGAGAAGCGGCGATCAGCATGCACCCGCTGGAAATCAGGCGGTGATAGTCCAATCCATAATGTTCGCAGATCTTGATTGTCACAGGATCTACAGGAATGGAGGTTTCATCGATGCGTGCTCCCAGTCCGGCTACCCGGCACATCTCCCATATCGCACCGTAGATGCCGCCTTCTGTGACATCGTGCATGCCGGTAGTTCCGATCTCACCGGCCACCAGACCTTCGCGCACCACACTGACCTGACGGATCATCTCCTCTGCATGTTCCAGTTCTTCTGGCGACAGGATCCCTGCCAGTTCATCTTGACGCTCGACTGCGATGATGCCGGTACCTTCTAAGCCGGCAGTCTTAGTCATCAAGAGCATGTCCCCTGGCCGCATACGACGTGCACTTTGGGATGCACCTGCCAGGCCCCGGCCGAACGCAGTGGACACAATCACCGGCTGGGTCACCACCGGAGTGATCTCCGTATGGCCACCGATGATTTCGACCCCTGCCTCCTCCGCCGCCTGGGCAGCCTGCTCCATGATATGGGCAATATCCTGCTCTGTCGTCCCCGGTGGGAGCATGCAGGCCAGGGTGATCCCCAGCGGTTCGATTCCGTTGCTGGCAATGTCGTTACAGGAGATATGGATCGCAAGTCGACCGATATCTTGCACATCCGCAGTGATGGGATCTGTGGAGATCACACACTCGTACTCCCCAAAATCGATCACCGCGCAGTCTTCACCTACACCGGCCCGAGTCCGCACCTCTGGACGTTTCAGACGGATCTTGTCGATGACGATCCTCTTCAGTACATCGTTATCCAGTTTTCCAATTTTCAGTTCACTCATCGATCGCCCCTTTCTCCAGCCAACGCAGGATAGTCTCTTCATCAATGATAGGTACCCCCAGTTCCTGAGCTTTCTTGTTTTTTCCGGACATGGAGGTCACGTCGTTGTTTATCAGGTAATCGGTCTTGCGGCTGACCGACCCGGCCACCTTGCCGCCGACCTTTTCGATCTCGTCGCGCAGGGCGTTTCGATTGCTGAAATGCTCCAGTGACCCGGTGATCACAAAGGTCACTCCCTCCAGGAAGGCGTCTCCTTCTGTATGTTCTTCTTCCTGGAAGTGCACAAGACTCCGCAGATCTTCCACCAATGCCAGATGCTCCGGATCCTGAAACCACCGCACGTAAGCTGCCGCCATCACTTCGCCGATGCCCTTGATCTGCATCAGGCCGTCCACATCCAGCGCCTGCATCGTCTCCCAATCGCCTCCGCAGGCAGAGGCAATCAGCTTGGCCGTTGCCACCCCCACCTCCGGGATCCCCAAGGCATAGAGCAGCCTGGCCGGGGTAGTTTCCCGGGCGGCCTCACAGGCCGCCATAAGATTCTGGTAAGATTTCTCTCCGAACCCCTCCATACTGACGATCTCTTCTCTGGCGCCTTCCAGGCGGAACAGATCCGCCGGCGTCTTCACCAGGCCAAGATCTACCAGTTTCTCCAGCGTGGATTCACTGAGGCCTTCTATATTCATGGCATCCCGGGATACGAACAGGCTGAACCCCTTGATCTGCTTGGCGGGACATGCGGGGTTTCCACACCGCAGTGTTGCTACCCCGTTTTCATCCCGGATCTCGGTGGGCGCACCACATACCGGACAGGTTTCTGGAATCGGAAGCCTCCCGCTCCTGGTAAGGTTCTCCGCGATCTGCGGAATGATCATGTTGGCTTTGTAGACCAGGATCCTGTCCCCGATGCCAAGTTCCAGGTCTCTCAGGATACTGATATTGTGGACGGAAGCCCGGGATACTGTGGTTCCCTCCAGTTCTACCGGATCAAAGATTGCCACCGGATTGATGAGCCCCGTCCGGGAAGCGCTCCACTCGATCTCACGGAGCACCGTCTCCTCCTGTTGATCGGCCCACTTGAAAGCGATGGAATCCCTTGGGAACTTGGCCGTGCTCCCCAAAGACCGTCCGAATTCAATGTCATCAAACAGGAGCACCAAGCCATCGGAAGGGAAATCATTCTCAGAGATCGCGGCCTCGAAACGTCCCACTTCCTCTATTACCGTTGCCGCCGTCACTGCCTTGAATTTCACAACATCAAACCCCTGCTCCCGCAGCCAGGCAAGCTGCCCGCTGCGGCGTCCCCCAAAATCCGGGGCGCCAGCGCCTTCCGCCTCCACCAGAGAGAAGGCCAGAAAACGCACATGACGCGACCTGGTGACCGCAGGGTCCAGCTGTCTCACCGACCCGCTGCATAGATTCCGCGGGTTCTTGTATTTCGCCTCCACGTCACCGATCTTTTCGTTGATCTTCTGAAACTGGCTGTAGGTGATGATGGCCTCCCCACGGAGCACAAGGCGCCCGGTAAAGGGGATCCTCAACGGCACGTTGGCAAACACCTTCGCGTTCTGGGTGATGACTTCCCCGATCTCTCCATTGCCTCGGGTCAGTGCCTTCACCAGTTCGCCACCCTCGTAGGTCAACACGATGGTCAGTCCATCCAGCTTCCAGGAGAGCAGTCCTTCCTGGTCTCCCAACCATGTGGCCAGTTCTTCCCGACTCTTGGTCTTGTCCAGGGAGAGCATCCGGCTGGGATGACGCTCCTTGGGCAGTTCCGACAGGACCTCGTACCCCACGTTCTGGGTAGGACTGTTGGCAAACACCAATCCCGTCTCTTTCTCCCACTCCACCAGCTCGTCGTACAGCCTGTCGTATTCCACGTTGGGCATGATCTCCGCGGCCTCCTGGTAGTAGGCCCGGGCTGCCCGGTTCAGCAGATCGATTCTATCTAATATTGCTTGTTTCTTGTCCATATTCCTCTACAGTTTCTTCAGCGGGGCAACGCCCACGGCCATTTTCTTCAGGCCTACCTCGTCGAACATGATCTGGATGATCTTACCGTTGTTTTCCACCACCATGCCGGTACCAAACTTGTTGTGCCTCACCCGGTCTCCCGGAGCCAGATCCGTGTCCCCTCCGGCGGCAGTCTGTTTGGTGGACATGCGGGCGTACTTCAGGGAATCGAAGGGTTTGTAAGGCTTCTCCTTGAACCCGTCGTAGCTGCCGGTACTCACCCCCGGCCCGCCGTGGCTTGCCCGCTGCTGATAAACGTCAGAACCCTTCACCAGGTTCTTGTCCAGCTCCCGCAGGAACTGAGATTCCCTGGTGTACTCTGTACGACCATAGCGAGTCCGCTGCTCGGCGCTGGTGAGATAGAGCAGTTCCTTGGCTCTGGTCATCCCTACGTAGCAAAGGCGGCGCTCCTCCTCCATGGCATCGCTGCTGTCAAAGGCTTTGTTCCCCGGGAAGAGGCCGTCCTCCATGCCGGGCATGAACACCACCGGGAACTCCATTCCCTTGGCGCTGTGCATGGTCATCAGGGTCACCGTATCCTGGTTCTCGTCGTAGTTGTCCACCTCCGCGGCTAACGTCAGATTCTCCATGAACTCCTCGATGGTGGGATTCTCCGCACTCTTCTCGTAGTCGGTGATAACGGTCCTGAATTCCATCAGGTTCTCGATGCGGCCTTCCGCCTCGATGGTGCGCGCCTGCTCCAGAGCTTCCAGGTAACCGGACTTGTCCAGCAGTGTCTCGTAGATCTCCAGCACCGTCAGGTTCTCACGCTCCCGGCGGCAGGTGGCCAGCGTCATCACCAGGTCGCACACCTTGTCGTAGGCTTTGCCAGGCAGGGTCTCCTGCACCTCCTCCGCGCACAAAGCCTCAAGCAGGCTTTCGCCCCGTACCTGGGCAAAGGCAGCGATCTTGTCCACGGTCTTGGGCCCCATACCCCGCTTGGGTTCGTTGATGATCCGGCGCAGAGACAAATCGTCCTTCGGGTTCACCACCAGGCGAAGATAGGCCATGGCATCCTTGACTTCCTTCCGGTCGTAGTAGCGCATACCGGAAAGGACACGGTAGGGGACAGCATACCGGGACAGCACTGTCTCGAAAATGCGGGACTGCGCATTGGTCCGGTACAGGATGGCGAAATCGGTCAGGGGTCGCCCCTTTCGGTGCAGTGATTCGATCTCCCGGGCGATGTACCCGGCTTCTGCCCCGTCGTGTTCTAGCCGCTGATAGATGATCTTGCTGCCGGCGTCCCGGGTGGTCCAGAGTTTCTTGTTCTTCCGGCCCCGGTTGTTGCAAATGACGGAGTGGGCCGCCGCAAGGATGTTTCCCACAGAGCGGTAGTTCTGTTCCAGCTTGATGACTTTGGTCTCCGGAAAATCCTCCTCAAAATCCAGAATGTTCCGGATATCAGCGCCTCGCCACTGGTAGATGCACTGGTCGTCATCCCCCACCACGCAGAGATTGTGATGGCCCGCTGCCAGCATGGCCACCAGTTCGTACTGAATGTGGTTGGTGTCCTGATACTCGTCCACCATGATGTAACGGAACCGCTCCTGATACTGGAGCAGAACCCCCTCATCCTTCTGGAAAAGCCGCAGGCAGTTCAGCAGGATGTCATCGAAATCCATGGCGTTGTTCTGGCGCAGGGCCTTCTGGTATGCCTCGTAGACGCCGCAGATCACATTGGTCCTGTAACCCTCTGAAGACTGGGCCTTCACCTCTGCAGGCCCAAGCCCCTTCTCCTTGCTGTGGCTGATGGCCGCCAGCAGGTACTGGGGGGAGTACTCCTTCTCGCTGATGCCCTTCTCCTTCAGTATGTTCTTCACCAGGGTCTTCTGGTCGGTGGTATCGTAGATCACAAAGTTCTTCTCATAGCCCACGATCTCCGGGTTCTGCCGGAGGATCCGGAGGCACATGGCGTGGAAGGTCATGATCCACATACCCCGGGTGTCACCCACCAGGTCCTCCACCCGGCTCTTCATTTCCCCCGCCGCCTTGTTGGTGAAGGTCACCGCCAGGATGTTCCAGGGGGCCACCCCCTGCTCTACCAGATAGGCGATCCGGTGGGTCATGGTGCTGGTCTTGCCGGAGCCTGCTCCGGCCAGGATCAACAGCGGCCCGTCTATGTGCATGGCAGCTTCCCGCTGCTTATCGTTCAGATGGTCTAGGTTCATGTATATCTCTTTCTCCTTTGTCCCTGCTATTCAGCCAACTTTAGACATTATATCATCCGCTCTGTGAAAACACAACCGCACCAACAGAAAAGGCCGCAGGCTCCGGGCCACCACCGAAACCTGCGGCAAGTGTTATACTATCAAAAAATGAAAAGATACCGATTCTCCTCAACGGTAGATCCCGTACTTGATCTTGATGCGTTCCAGTTTCCGGATGAACAGATCTCCGAACAGGAAAATGAAGACGGCGGCGGTGAGGGCATGAGAAGCATCATAGGGTACGCCACTGATGTATAGAAGGCGCAGAGTGTTCAGACTGATGGGTCTACCACCAGGCATGACGGAGGAGGTCACCATGGCGCACACGTTCATGATTCCGCCGTAAAGAATGAACACCGTAAAGAAAGTGAAGAGTGCCATGGTCACGCCGTCTACAGGGAGGCGTCTGCGCTGCAGAAGGACCCCTGCCAGAAGTCCAAGAGCGCCGAACACATACAGACGCCAACCAAAGAAGGTCTGGTCTTCGCCAGGTACGATGAGATAACTGATGTAGGCCAGAGCCGCTGCGAACAGCACGCAGAGCACCGGTCCCATGACCACCTGAAAACTCCGAGAGGCGATGCTTTCCCGAAAGGTCCGATTCCGTACCTGGGCATAGTCGATCTTGTTGAAGGCCAGTCCCGCCAGAAATCCCAGCATCCCCCAACAGAACATTTGCCAGGGCGTCCACGGGCCCTGACCCATATAGAAATTACAAACAAAACGAGCCAGCGCCCCCACCAGAAAACCTGCTTCCGGCCCCAGGGAAATGCCGGAGATGATCACCATGGCCGTCCCCGCCTGCAACGGAATGGTCAGGTGGAAGAACAGGTGGATCACCACCGTCAGGGCAGACATCATGGCGATCAGCACGATCTCTCTGGCCTTTGGCCGCCGTCGCTCGAACACCATGAAAAACGGCACCATGGTGTACACGATGATCAGCAGGCTTCCCACCATGTACAGGTTGCTGCCCAGCAGGAACGTCACCGCCAGAATGGTCAGCGGCATCAGTCCCAGGATCAGCAGCGCGGCTACATGGGTACGCTTTTGGGCGGCGGCTGCGTATTGGGTCATGTCGCTCAAATCTGTGCGTGCACGCATGCTGCCACCTCCTCCCAGGTGATGGCCTGTGGAAAGTACTCCCGGGCCATTCTATTGGCGGTGGTGGTATAGAAGCTGTTCCCACGGAAGAACGCCCGGGCTTCGCCCGCTGATACCACCTCGCCATCGAAGAACAGGGCGCAGTCGTCCCCATACTCCGCGCAGAATTCTATGTCATGGGAGACCATGAACAGAGTCTTCCCTTCCTCCGTCAGTTTTCGGAATACCTTCGCCAACGTACGTTTGAAGAAGGGATCCAGCCCCTTGGTGGGCTCGTCAAGCAGGATCACCTCTGGATCCAGCAGAAGCACCTTTCCCAGCGCCAGCCTTTGCTGCTCGCCTCCGGACAGGTCGTAGGGGTGCGCCTTTCGAAGGTGCTCGATCTCCATCGCCCGGAGCATCTCCATCACCGCGTCCACCTTCGCCTCATCGCTTCTCGGATCCCGGTACAAAGCCTCCATCAGCTCATCTTCCACACACACCTCAGTGAATAGGGCCTGCGGATTCTGGGGGAGCATGGCCAGCTTGCCCTCTACCCGGATCTTGCCCCGCTGGGGTTTGATCATCCTGCAGATGGCTTTCAGTGTGGTAGACTTGCCTACCCCGTTGCCTCCTAGAAGACAGAATAGCCTACTCTTTGGTACCTCCAGTGTCAGGCCGCGGAGCACATCCGGAGCGTGACGGTCGTACCGGAACCAGACCTCCTTCAGAGAAATAGCGGAATCGGGGCATACCGTGCGATGCCTATTCTGGTCGGCTTTGCCTGCGGCAAGCGGTTTCTTTTCGGGCATGGCTGCCTTTGCTTTGTGCGCCATGAGATCCTGTAGCCAGAGCCGTCCCTCCCGGATCGTCAGAGGACTCTCCCCCTGGCCTCCCGCGCCGTGAAAAATCTTTGTGATCGCTGGCAGCCCGTAGAACATGGGATGCCGCTCCTCCTCGGTATCACCGGCCATGAAACGGCCGATCCTCCTGGGCGCATCGCAGGCGATGATCTGCCCGTGATCCATCACCACCACCTGATCCGCCATGGGGAAGGCTTCCTCCAACCGGTGCTCGGACATCACCACTGTGGTTCCGATATCCCGGTTGATCTTGTAGATGGTCCGCAGAAACTCAGATGCCGCGATGGGATCCAGCTGGGAGGTCGGTTCATCCAGCACCAGCAGGCGTGGCTGCATGGCCATGATGGAGGCCAGGTTCAGCAACTGCTTCTGGCCGCCGGAGAGCTGGCTCACGTCCCTCCGAAACCAGGTCTGGATATCGAAATAACTGGCCATCTCCGCCACTCGGCGGCGGATGGTCTGGTTATCCAGCCCCATGCTTTCCAAGCCGAAGGCGAGCTCATGCCAGACTTTGTCTGTCACCAGCTGGTTGTCCGGGTTCTGCTGCACAAAACCGATCTCCGCCGCACTGCGACGATCGTCCAGTTCCATCACCGGATCACCCTCATAGGTGACCTCTCCGGTCCGGCGGCCGTATGGCGTCAGGTTTTTCTTCATGTGACGCAGCAGGGTGGACTTTCCACAGCCAGATCTTCCGCACACAACAACAAACGCCGCCTCCGGGATCTCCAGAGAGATCCCGTCCAGCGCCGGTTTTTCCGCAAGCGGGTAGGTGAATGTCACATCGCTAAATCGGATCGTTTCCATCGCAGCATACCTCCGAAGTCTATGAGAATGGGCAGTGCCAGCAGGAGGGTATAGGCCCCCAGCGTGACCGCCCCCATGCCATCCATGGCAGGCATGTGAACAGCCGGATAGTAGGTGATGGTGGTCTTGCCTGCTACGGCTCCCGCCAGAACAATGCCACCCAGCGCCAGCATCAACAGGAGAAGGATCCAGTCTCGTCCAGTCATTCGGTACAAATGAAAACTCGTTCTGCCCCTCAGCCCGTACCCGCGGGCTTCCATGGAATCCGCGCTTTCGATCGAGGACTCCAGCGACCAGGACACCAGGATAGATGCCTCCTTGGCAAAGACACGCATCTTATTCAGGAAACCTTTCTGATCGCTCTCTCCCAGGCAAGCCTGCCCCATGCGGATCTCTGCGAAACGTGCCTTCAAAAGAGGTACATAGCGAAAGATCATAGAGAGGGTGAGCCCCAGCACTGGCGCCGCTTTCCCAAAAATGTAGATCAGTTTGTCTGCGCTCATGATCACGTTGAAGCTGGTAAACCAGATAATCACAGAAACAAGCATGACCGCGGCTGCCAGTCCGTACAGAAGCGCCTCCAGGGTGATGGCATTGTCATTGATATAGAAAAACACCGTAACGCCATCGTGGGTAAAGAATACATTGATCACCGCCATCAGCACCAGGCTCCAAAAGGTGAACACCAGGTTCATGCGAATGATCCCCGTGCCTCGCAGCAGCACCGAATATATCCAGGCGAGACAAAAAGTCGCCGCCAGGAACCAGGGTGACATGGAAAACATGGTGATCCCGATGGCCAGGATGTAATATACCAGATTGACCCATGGGTGAAACGATGCGAAGGAGGAACTCTCCCCGATCCCGTCTCTGAACATCGGTTTCTCCTTTTCTGCGGACAAAGCCGCTAATTCTTCTTTGTGTAATCGACCACGTAGTACCAGCGCACATGGTCCCCCTGATGTAGTTCGACCTTACCGGCGCCGTACTCGGGCACCTCGCCGTTTACCTGGAACATCCAGCCACTGCGTTTCCCCGCATCGAACTCGTACAGATGGCCGATGCCCTTCACGTAGTAGCTCTGGTAGGTCGAGTCAAACTTGCTCTCCATGTGAATGTGCTTCGCCTTGCAAAGATCGGCAAGCGCATCGTACACGGTGGCCCCTTTCTCGAACTTATACGGGGTCTTGGCCAAGATCACACCATCCTTGGGGATGTAAGAAAGAAGATCCTTCTTCTTCAGTACAGATGGATCCTTGGCCAGCTGGTCGCAGGAGATCTCCACCGTGGCGCTCTTCTCTCCTATGGGAAGTGCCATCTTTCCACCGGCCAGCTTCAGCCCCAGAAGGCTTGCGGCAACCAGGCAAATGATCACCGCCAGGATCCCCCAACGGCGCATCCGCCGGCGCCTGGCTTTCTTCAATAATTCCTGATCCACGTCATATCTCCTTACTTCTCGAACAGGCTCTTACCTTCGCGGGCGGCCAGAATTCCATCCATTGCCAGGATCGCCTGTTGGGTAGCCATAAGATCTTCTTCATCTCCCTGCTTGTGGCAGAAAGCTTTCCCGGTCCAATACAGCATCAATCCATCGGTCAGGCTCTTCCCGTCCTTGATAAAATCCTCTGCCTCGGCCGGATCCTCCTTCAGACAAGCAAGGGCCATGATCACCTGCGCAGTGGTCTCACAATTGCCGTAGTCACCGTCTTTTCCCTGTTTGCTGCTGAGATAGTCTCTGGCCTTGGCGATGACCGCCTGCACTTCCTTGTCCTCCTGATAGAAGGACAAAGCCTGCACGGCCATGGCGGTGATATCCAGATCTCCGTTCTTCCCATCGAAGGAGATCCCCCCATCCTCTGCCTGAGCATCCAGGATATCATCCAGGTACTCCCGCTCATTTTTCAGATCATAACCAACATAGTTGGCAGAGATCAGCGCGTAGATCTCCGCATTAATCCCCTGAGCACAGACCTTGTCATAGTCATCTACCGGCGCCATCAGGTCGTACCCTTCCACATCTTCCGGATCCGCTCCCAGGGTCTCCACCGCTATGGATACCCGCTCATAGGCAGTGTACCGGTCCTCGCTGAGGACACCACCGGTGTTCTTCACCAGGAGCCGGACATTGTCATAGTAGTCATCATAATCCTCGTCGGTGAGAGCATCCGCGTTTGCTTTGTCGCAGCCGAAGATGAGCCAAGCCGAACTCTCCTCCGACGCATCAAGCGTTCCCACCTCATCTACGGTATAGCTGCAGGCCTTCTGCAACACATCGTTCAGATCGTCTCCATTCAGATCAGACGAGTTGCCGCACCCGGCCAGACAAAGCACAATCAGCACTGCCAATGCCCATGCGGCAGCCCGCAGGATTCTCTTACTGTGTCTCATTGTAATACCACCTTTTAATTAGATTTACCTTACCAGTATATAACATACCCACCGAAAACACAACGGAAGCAATATTATCGCTGTTTTCGGGAGAGTTTCGGAAGGTCCTCGAGAGGCGTACTACACTTTTCTAAGAAACAGGATTTTTTGTAGTAGGTTTTACTGCTCACCTGCTACAAAAACTCCGCTTCTTGCGTTTTTTGTAGCACTCACAATCTCATCTTCTGTAAATATAAGGAAAAAATGTATATTAATTGCTCGTTTATCAGGAACTTTTTCTACATTTTTCTGGGAATCACTGGATTCTGTAGAATAATGTACTACAGAATCGCCACCGCTCCATGTTTTTGTAGTAGGTCATGCTCCAAACCTACTACAAAAAACGAGCATTCGGCCATTTTGTAGCAGAACCACCGATCAGACGCGAAATCAACCGCCCCGGGACACTCGATCTCCGGGGCAGCATTCTCTTCAACAGATCAATTAACATAGATCACATGGTGACCTTGACTTTCTTACCAGCGTTCTTCTTGGTGAAGATCTTCTTGTATTTCTTCACGTACTTCTTGTTGGTCTTTTTCTTGCCCACCTGGACCTTGACGGTCTTGATAGCAGACCCTTTCAGGGCACCCTTGATCCTCTTCTTCTTCAGTTTCTTGGTTTTGACTGTAAGAGTCGTCAGATTCTTGTACTGGCTGAATGTGCCCTTCTTGATCTTCTTGACCTTCTTGTCGAGCACAAAACTGGTGACGCTGTCCGCAGATCCGCCTGCCTTCTTCACCGCTTCAGCAACTGTCTTGGCATCCACGGTCTTGGCCTTGACTGTGACGGTTGGAACTTTCTTTGGTGCCGGAGTGGATGGCTTGACCGGGGTCTTGTCTTTCTCTTCAACAGTGATCACGCATGCGGGCGCAATGGTCGGCGCATCCAAAAGCGCGGGATAGTAAGCCTCGTACTGGCTTACATAATTATTAATATACACCAAGTTATATGCGGCCTGTTCTTCTTCAGAAAGGTCACTCCAATACGAGAAATCTATTTCTTTGATTTCATCCTGCGGATACGGTCCATCTCCATAACTCTTTTCGGTATAAAGCACGAACGAATCATAAGTAGACCAATCCATTCTGCTTGCATACTTTTTGCCATCTATTTCACCAGCGGGAATCGTGTACACAGATACAGTGGCACTCTTAACTTTGCCTTTAGCGGATACGATATACGTTCCAGGCTTGTCGAAGGAAACGGTGCAGTTCCCTTCAGCGTCTGTCTTGGCACCGGTATCAACAAACTGTCCATCTTTGTAATATCCAACGGACATATCCTTGATCGGGGAGTCCTTCAAATCATCGGGCATATACGCCATCCCCAGATGTCCTTTGATCTTGAGATTGATTGCTTCACCTGTCTTCGCCTTGACTGTCCCTTCATTGTCAAACGTTGTAAACCAGTCCGAGTAAATGGAGGTATCAGAAAGAATTCCCGTTACTAGATAGTCACCGTCTGAAACTGTGTCATGCTTTACATCGTTTTTAATTCCCTGCCCATTAATATAGAACAGATAAGAACCTCCCTGTACGCCCCAGACTTTTTTTACCATGCCTGAGCCAGGATCGTATCCATCTTCGGAATTATACTCCTTGTGCATTGCAACTAGAGCCTCGTCATAAGAGAAGTCCCCGCTTGCATCCAGATCTTTGACCGTGACTTCCTTCCAAGCCATCATGCTTCCATCCTTGGCCTTTGCCAGTTCACCCGCATTACTCACAGTCATGAACACGGTGATATCAGAGGCTGCATCTGCGAATGCAAATGCTGGCATGAACACCACTGTAATCGCCAGTGAAAGCAACACAGTTGTCACTCTTTTCAGCAACATGTTCTGTTTCATCAACTTTCTCCTTTCTCTTCACACCGCTCTATCTGGCTCACCCGAGGAAAAAAAACGGTCGTAGCAAGACTGCTACGACCGTTAATTCTCGTATCCCCAACCACACTCCAAACAAGTGTGCATTATCTCTCATCATAGGTCTTCTGGCTTACACAGCTGTAGTATGACATCTAGCACCTGCCCTGGTTTTGTGCACGTGCTTACGCCATTACTTCCACACCGTCCCTCGCCTTCTCAGATTCCCCCAATGACCGGCTTTCGCCATGAAGGACGACTCCTGTGCTCACAGCACCGTTGTATGCCCGGGAATCCCACCCGGTTCCCTCACCCCTGCCGCCATACGCCGCAGAGTCATGATAGAGCATTATTAAACTATAGGTTCATTATAATCTCTGTCGCAGTCGATTGCAAGTACTCTCCCCAAAAACGTCCAGGAATACATCCATTATCGATTATGTTTCTCAGGGGGAAAAATGAGACTGCTGCTCTGAAGCAGCAGTCTCGCACATGGATAACTCATATGTGTCCGATCACATCGTGACCATCACTTTCTTTCCGGCTTTCTTCTTGGTGAAGATCTTCTTATATTTCTTTACATACTTCTTGTTGACCTTCTTCTTGCCGATCTGAACCTTGACGGTCTTGATAGCAGACCCTTTCAGGGCACCCTTGATCCTCTTCTTCTTCAGTTTCTTGGTTTTGACTGTAAGAGTCGTCAGATTCTTGTACTGGCTGAATGTGCCCTTCTTGATCTTCTTAACCTTCTTACCGAGGACGATTGTCTTAATAGAAGCACTATCTCCCTTCGCCTTCTTCACGGCGTTGGCAACGACCTTCTTGTTTACGGTCTTGACATTGACCGTGATGGTGCTGATCTTCTTGACAGCTGGAACAGACGATTTCGCTGGTTTCTTATCTGCCGGGAGCACGGTAACCTTGCAGTGTGGGAGCACGATCGGAACAGGAACATCCTCAACTTGCTTCGGATTCTGCCAGTCGGTGTAATCCGTGTACGCTCCATTCACCATGCCGGAGGCTGTCACATCATAGGTGCCCGCTTTCTTGAACACCAGTTTCACCTTGCCGTCCTTGCTCATATTGGAGCCTTTGATAGCAGTCAGATTCCCGTCCTTGTCATACTGAGAGGCCAGGACTTCTTCCCCATCGTACTTCTTGACAGCACCGAGCGGGTGCGACCAACCGATCCCTTCGATCTGAAGCCAGAACGCCTCTCCCTCTTTCACGGTCTTCTTTGTCTCAGTGAAGTGCGTGTAGAGATCCGAGTAGTTCGTCTCGTCGAGGTATTTGTACAGAGCCACCTGATCACCATCATCCAATGCAGTCGCAAAAGCACCGCCGGTCATGGTCAGATCCTCATTGATCAGGTAGGAGATGTTAAGTGTAGAAACCTTGAACAGCTTACCGAAGTATCCGGAATTGCTGATCTCGATATAGTCCTTGACATCTTCTTTCGTGAAGGCACCGCCGTATTTCATCTCGTGGATAGTGTAGACCACATCCGCAAAGGTGACCTTCCCTGCATTTCCGGCATCGATATCTCTGGTCTCGCCGTATTTCTCCGCGGCGTTACTCCAGACTACGATTTCCTGCGGCACAAAGTCGAACTTGTTCGCTTTCTCAAAATTACTTACACTGACCTGAATCTCCTCGCTGATGGGGTTCTGCGCCAGCTTTGCTTCATTGACAGCCTTCTCCAGTTCTGCGGCGGCCTGTTTCTTTGCCTTGTCAGTAGCCTCACTGTTATCAAGTACTGCCTTCGCATCCGTGATCGCCTGCTGCAGCTTTTCCTTTGTTCCGGCCGGATACTCTCCCTCGCCTTCTCCTTCAACCATGTCTTCGATCATTTTGCTTGCGTCATTGATCACCTCGCTAAGGATCTCAGCATTGGACTTGGAGCCCTTCACGGTCAGATCGACAGATGCCTTCTGGCGATAGAGTTTAGCGAACAAAGCACTCTTTTCCGGATCATCTTTATATTTCTTGTAATATTTTCCGAAGATCTTGTGGGTCAGATAACTCTCTATCGTGACATCCGTATCACGCTCTGGCGTCGTTAGCAATCTCGGGAATCCGCTCTGGATCACAGAGGTATTGCTGGAATGGAACCTGGTATACGCTTCGTCGTTGCTTCCATCCGGATCTTCCACATAGGTGTCGGCAGATACGCCGGTACCAGTCGTATTCTTGGATTCGTAGGCAAAGACCGCATTACCGTCTTCGTCCAGATTCACCTCCTGGAAGTCATGCAGATCCTTGGTGATCTCGTCTTTGTCCGTGTTCTCACCCTTGATACCATCCCAGTAGGCTTCCACGGCTTTGGTCATTAGCGCATTGGCCTGATCCAGTTCCTCCTGCTCCAGCGGAAGGACGTTCACCGTTGCGAGATCTTTCTCCACGAACAGGTTCGGATTGTCCTTGGAGACCATTCTGACCTTCAGGGTGGTGGACTTCGCCGCTTCACCAGGAAGCGGGCGGTAAACGTTACCCCGATATCCGTCCACCTTGATCAGGTCCTCATCCCCAGAAGAGTAGACAAATCTATACTTGTTATAGTCTTTCACGCCGGTATTCTTCGGCGTCGGCATCTGGATGTCGTTGACAACAGCATCGGTATCCAGCTTCTTGTTCGTAATGCTGTCCTTCAGCTTGGCTGCTGTCAACGGCTCCAAGCTCTCGTTCATTTCCGCCAGGGCTTCCTCAACGTTGATCGCAGGCACCTTGATTTGGAACGTCGTCTTCAGCGCATCGATTGCCTTTGTCTCTGCAGCAGTACCGCTGTTTGTCTTCTTGTAATCGACGGTCGCCGTAAGCGTAACCTGATGATCGATGATATCCGGTGCGACGGATGCCACGTAGTCTCCGTAGATAACATCGGAACCGTTCTTGATCGCGATTACGGCAGGATCGCTGGAATTCCATTTGATTTCTGCCAGCAGGTTACCACCGCTCTGACCGCCCAGATATCTGGTCAGCGTCAGTTCCTTGGTGACGTCGTTCTGCTCGCCGTTCTCCCCCTTGATCATGTCCCAGGTGATTTTGTCCAGAATCTCCTTCTGCAGGGTTTCGGCCAGCTTGTCCGCATCCCAATAGATATTGACCACCTTGGAGAGTTCCCTGGTGCTGGACCCTTTCGAGAGGATGAACGAAACGTCATACTGCGCGTAACTTCCCTTTCCCATAGCGGACAAAGTCATGGGATCATCGTAGAAGTAAGTGATATCCCCATTCTCTGCGATCGCCGCATCTCCGTTTGCCGGATAACTGTGTCTTTCGGCAGATTTCATGGATACATCGATTCCCTCATAGCCCTTTGACGCAATGTCCTTTTTCAGGTACTCTGCGATATTGGTGTCTCTTCCGTAAACAGGAGCGAGCACGCCCAGATCGTACCTCTTTGCGGCGTCCTCGAGCATTTTCTCATCGCTCTGAGCTTCCTGCGAGTAGATCGTGCATGTGAAATCCTTTGTCTCGGAAACTTCCCCTGCTGCGATCGTCGCGGTCAGCTTCACTTCTTTCTTGCCGCTTTCGGGAAGCTGTTTGACCGTTCCATCATTTCCGATGAAGGTCTCGTCCCCTGATTTCCAAGAGATCTCAGCGCCGTTTTCACCCTTTGTGGCCAGTGTGATCGCGCCTGTCTCTGTGATCATTTGGATATTCTCGACGGTCAGGGCATCTTTGTCCAGACTCACCTTCAGCGCATCGGAAAGTTCAGCGATCTCAATCTCGTCGGAGGTCGCATAGGAATCATCTGCGCCGTATACTGTCACGGAGTACTTCTTTCCAAGGCTGGCCTTCTCATCCGGCACCACGAACTTCGCCCCGATGGCACCGCTGATATCCTCGCCGTTCTCCATCCACTGGTACTTCACGCTTGTGGGTTCCTCGCCGCCTTCACCGTTTGCAGTTGCGATCAGTGTCGCACCGGTCTTGGGTTCACCACTGATGTCCACGGAGATGACAGGAACTTCCTGCACAGGTGTCTTATTCTGCCAGGCAAGGATCGGATAACCGCCGTTGATGTTGTCGCTATCCTTCACAAAGGCTTCTCCCAGAAGAGATACAAACTCCGCGCTTTTCATCTCATCGGCGATTTTGCTTACGACACCTTCCGGCGTTGCCCCTACTACTGCCTGCTCTGCAGCGGTGTCAAGAACATAGCAGTTGGTGATCGTGCCATTGTTGGATTTGTTACCAAGCAACGATCCCGGCTTATTCGATGAAGCGACCGAGCATGTTCCGACATTATAACAGTTCTTCAAATTGTCAGTCGGCCCCGATTTTGTGGTCTGCCCAATGATCCCACCTACCAGGTTGGAATACTGGCCTGTGCCTGTGATGGGTGCGTTGTTATATGAATTATGTACATCTGTCTTCCCACCGGAAACATTACCCACAATGCCCCCGATCTGGTTGTTTGTTCCGGTTATCTCTCCCATGTTGACACAACCTTCGATGGACACCTTGGTATTGTTTCCGCTGACATATGCGAGGATGCCTCCGACGCGGTTACCGCCTCCGGTCACTTTGCCGTGGTTGATGCACTCTCTGATGGATACACCATTCATTGCCCAACCAACCAATCCTGCTACGTTTCCGGCTTTTCCGTCGATGTCCGCCTGATTGATGCACGTTTCGATGACCACATCATCTCCTGTAGCCTTGCCTGCGATTGCGCCGACATAGTTTTTCGTCCCAGACACCTTCCCTGCTGTCGTGACTGACTTGACCGTAGCACCGGCGGCAAGGTCCTTGAATAATCCGACATTCGCTGTCGTTCCTTCAATATTCAGCATCACCGTGTGTCCGTTTCCGTCAAACGTTCCACTGAAAGCATTGGCGTACGGGGCTTCTACGGTAATATCACTGTCCAGCACATAATTACCGTCTGCCTCCATCGCCGCAAACTCCTCCGCACTACTGATCTTGACTGCCTCGCCACCATCGGCTCCGCCCTGCCCCCCTGCGGCAAACGCCATCGACGGCATGAACGTCACGACCATCAGCACGGAAAGAAGCAGTGTGGCCAACTTGTTCCATGTTTTTCGTTTCATAACACTTTCTCCTATGATTATTAAATCTGTAAGTCTGCGTGCCACTTAGCCTCCTTTCTCGTTGTTGCACGCTTTGTATAAAAAAACGGCCACCTCTGGAGCAGCCGTCATCTCATAGGATCACATTCACGCAAATGAAAAGAAAAGTGCGGTCTGGCAGGCTCATACGCCGCTGTAACGTATGCTCCCTGATACCAAGACTTACCCTTTCGGTCGATGCCCAACTACTTCAGAGTATTCACATCCGGGCAGTGACTCGTCTCCCGACTTCTGCGAACCTCTTGTCCACATCTTACGGTTGCTGAATCAGCGCGGGATTCTCACCCGCTTCCGTTAGTCACTCCCAATATCACTTTTTACTTATATTTATTCTATCACCTCCCTCCCTCTTTTTCAAGCCTTAGATCGAGAATCAATTCCTCATGTTGCCGAAAACTGTCTGCCGCCTGGCACGCCTACAGATATTGACACTACATGCGATATTCGATATCCTAAAGTTGCAGAAAGGAGGATCTTATGACGCAGTTTGACAGGCAGCGCCTGAAGAAGGCCACGGTGCTTCTTGTGGTGATGATGGCTTTGTGCCTGCTCGGGATTCGTGAGGTATTCGCCGACACAGATCTGACCGGCATCCGCCTGATGGGCCTGGACAAAGCCTCTGCCCGCTTTGCGAACGTGAACGGCTCGGTCACAGTCGCCGTGATCGACAGTGGCATCGACAAAGAACACGACTGGTTTCAGGGTAGGATAGACCTGGCTCATTCGGTGAATCTTACAGAGGATCGAACCGGCAGCGATTACAGCGATGACTCCGGCCATGGAACACATGTTGCCGGCATCATCGCCAAGGGCACTCCCCCACAGGTGAAGATCATGGCGATTCGTATCATGCAGAAGGGAAGCAGCGAGGAAGACGTCGCCTCCGCTGCGGATCTGATCGCAGCCATCAATTATGCCGCGGAGCACGGGGCGGATGTGATCAACATGAGCCTCGGCTATGACACCGATCAGTTGAAATACGATCTGGGTGGGAGCTACGCCCCCTTGGACGATGCACTCCAAAACGCATTGGACAAAGGCTGCGTTATACTGGTCGCCTCCGGAAACGAAGGGACCGACATTGCCCGTAACTACCTGGCAGCCACCTCCCGCACCATATCCATAGGGGCCATCGGCGACGACCCCTATACGGGAGAGTACACGGCCCTTTCCATTTCCAATTTCGGCGAGGCACTGGATTTCACCGCACCCGGCTATTACATCGAGAGCGCTGTTCCCGGCAATACCACCAAAATGAAGACCGGCACCTCCATGGCCTGTCCACACGCAGCGGCTGCCGCTGCGATCCTCAAGCTCATGCACCCGGATTACAGGCAGGCGGATGTATATCGGGAGTTCCAACGCCTTGCCGTAGATATGGCTCCCACCGGCCGGGATCCGAAAACTGGCTATGGATACGTGGATCTCTCCAACTATGATGGTCTCGATCCCTCCGAACACGGTAGCGCAGGAGAATCCACCGGCAGGAACGATCCTCCCAAGATGCCAGGCAAAGCCGCCACTCGGAGCACGAGCACAAAACAGACAGTCCTTCCTGCTCCCAGCAAGGTCAACCTGCAGAAACTGAAAAAGAAAAAGAAAAAGATCCAGGTGCGCTGGAAACCTCTGAAGAACGTCTCCGGCTACCAGATCCGCTACCGGTATCCCGGGCAGAGATCCTATCAATATCTGAACATCTCCCGTTCCACCGCCAGCAAGACGTATCTGCGGCATCTGAAGTCCAAAAAGAAATACAGCGTCCAGATCCGTGCCTACCGAAAGTCAAAAGGCAGCATTCGATACGGCAGCTGGAGCAGGACGCTGCGCAAGAAGGTCTGAGTTCTCAGAAAAACAGGAGCATGCCGTCTCGGCAATGCTCCTGTTTTGGTCTTTATTTCACACGCACGGTCTTGGAAACTGTCCATTTTCCGTACAGGATCTGACCGTTCACCTTCTTGTAAGGTCTGACGCGGAAGGTATACCTGGATCTCTTTTTCAGTTTTCCGGTCTTGACCTTCTTGCTCTTGGTCACCTTCAGCAGCTTGTAAGCAGAGTCACCGCTGCGTTTGAACTGGACCTGATAGCCCTGTGCACCCTTGACTTTCTTCCATTTGACCTTGATCTTCCTGGACTTCGACTTGACCTTCACCTTCTTGACCTTCAGGTTCAGCGCCTTCTTCGTCTGTTTTTCGATCTTTTTCTTTTCTGCCGCGGCCTTTTCTTTGACGAGTTTGTCTACTTCTTTCTGAAGATCGGCAAATGCCTTGTCGGAGGCTGCCTTGTCAGCCAGTTCTTTCTCGGCCTTCTCTGCTGCCGCCCTGTCGGCCGCTGCTTTCTCTTCGATGAGTTTTCCGACCGAATCAAATCCTTTCTGTGCGGCCTCGTTGATCTCCTCTGGACTCTCGGCTTCCAGGATCTTGTTGACCGCCTTCAGAACGGCTACCTCTGCCTTATCCGGATCCACAGCCTCCATATTCTGTCCGACATAATCCTCCAGGTCAGCGATGGCCTGCTCCTTCATTTCCTGAAGATCAGCGTCCTGTGCGGCTTTGTCCAGGATCGCCTGGTCCTGCGCTGCCTTTGCCTCTGCCTTGGCAGTGTTTGCCTGCTCCAAACTCTGCTTCGCCTGGCTCTGCACAGATTTGGCCTCCTCGAGAAGTGCCCGCGCACTGGCTTCTGTTGTCGCATCGCCTTCCTCTTCGGCCACCTTCACTGCCTCTTCATACGCAGCAACCGCATCCTCTGCAGCCTGTGCAAACGCTTCTGCCTTCGCCGCTGCATTCTCTGCATCCTTCATGGCCTTACGGGCTGCACTCACTGCGTTGCGTCCCGGTACCTGGGCGGCCTCCGCGGCTGCCTCTGCACTCGTCGCCGCCTCCGCATTCGCCTGCTCCAGTTCCTGTCCAGCCGCATTGGCTCTGTTCAAAGCCTCATCTGCTTCTGTCTTCGCCTTGACGACCTTGAGGGCGGAACGGACTTCCTCGAGTTTCTCCGTCTGAGCCTTTGTGATCAGCTGCGCCTTAAGTTCATCCAATCCGTCATAGTTCTTTGCTGCTTCCTCGATCGCCTTCTCGTTCTCCATGGAGACATCTGCCGCTGCCGGAAGTGCCTCGATCGCCTTGCGCAAATCCTTCACATCGCTGACATCCAGAGCATCCTCTTCCAGGCGATAGTCATCGGTGTAGTGGAACACCAGCTCATCTCCATCTTCCAGATACTTCTCCGGAAGCATCAGCTGCGGATGTACCCCATTGCAGGTGTACATCCAACCGGAGAACGTGCCGTTGGAGAATTCCCTCAGGGTTTCCCCATCCGGCTTGGTGAGGCCAGCAACGTAGTCGCCGGATACCTTCGCCTTGTAACCATTCGCCTTCAGTACAGACTGAAGGACATCCATGGCGGTATCGTTGACATTGACCTGATAAGTCTTCTTCTCGATCCATGTCTGGAGATCTCCCATTTTGTTGGTATGGATCTCTCCTTTGTCACCGTGTCTGTCATCGCCGAGTACCACCAGGCTCACCTCGATGGGTTCCCCATCATCCTTCTTCAGCACCTTCACGCTGAATCTGGCTGTAGCAGCCCCATAGGTCGCCTCGATCGTCTGTGCAGCCTGCTTTTCCTTTTCGAATCCACGGAAACTGATCTCCGAAGCCTTCGGCGAAGTCACTCTGCCATCTGTCCAGGTGGCGGTGAACTCCATTCCATCTGTCTGGAAGTCTTCTCCGATGATGTACTCCGTCTTGAAATCTCCGGAGATCTCCAGTTTGTAGCACACCGGTTCCTTGCTGATGCATGGTTTCCCATCCTGTCCGGTGACCCAGTTGTGCATACCGGTGTCCGCATCGTTAAGGGTGGACAGGAATGCCGCAGAGTTCAGTGTTTCTGCATCCTGGCAGGCCGCCAGTCTGGGAGCATCTGCGCCAAAGGGATCGTCTGTCCGGTTCAGCCCCTGCTTCCAGTCACAGCCCGACACGGAAGGTAGCCCTGCCACGCTGTACTCTGTGTTGAAGTAGGTGGTACCACTGTCTGTCTCATGTTTTGCGTTGGTGTCCACGAACTCCGCACCACCGATTCCCACGGCAGCCCCGCAGTCCGCAGCAAAATGATTGTTCCCGAAGTTGGTGTACTTGTTGAGAGAGCGATAGTATCCGACGATGCCACCGATGTATCTGGCCGAAGATGCCGCCGTGATCTTGCCGGTGAACAGGTTGTTCTCGATGTATCCGATCCCGTTGCCCCAGCACTGCGCCACCGTATCCTCAGCTCCCATGATGCCGCCTACGTAGTCCTTACCCTCGACGGTTCCGTCACTGTGGCAATTGCGGATCTCCACACAAAGCGCGTTGGGCGCGCTCTTTCTCTCATACCCGGATCCCAGGATGCCGCCGGCAAACCGTCCGGTAGCATGCACTTGTCCGTGGAACGAGGAGTTGATCACATGCAGGATTCCCATGGCCACATCCTGGCAGCCTGCGATTCCGCCGACTCTCTCTTCGCCGTATACCTCTGCCTCACTGGTGCAGTTGATCACAGTCCCGCAAACCTTTCCGACCAGGGAGCCGATCTTGCTCTCATCATGGTTGTAACCGATCTCAACGCCCTTCTCCACCTTGCAGTTGACGATCTGCACCGGGTTCATGCTAGACGCGTCCTGGCTTCCCTTGTCGTTGTCACCGATCAAGCCGGACTCTCTGGTCTTGGTCCCCGCTTTCAGCGTCACGTTGCGGATCGTGACCAGATATTTAGCATCGGTTCCAAACTCCGACTGACTGGTGCCGGTTTCGTAATCTCTCTCATAGTGATCGACCAGACCGGTGCCATCGATCTTCTGTCCGTAGATATTCAGGTTTTCGATCAGTGCCCCACGCACAAAGCCGAATAGCGGCTTTCCGTTCTCCGGCACCGTGATCGTCTTCCCGTTACCATCGAAGTTTCCGCTGAAGGGGTTGACGTTCTTACCCTGCGCGCTGGAGGTCTGTCCGTCCTTCAATGTCCCGATGGATTCCCAGTTGGCAGGAAGTGTCACGTCTTCTTCCATCCTGATATAGACGCCGGCCAGGGAGTTCCCCTCCTTGACGACGGTATAGAGCTTGGTCAGATCTTCCGGTGTCTTCACCAGGAACGGCTCTTCCTCAGAGCCCTTTCCGTCCAGGTCCACCCTGATAGTCACAGAGACCACATCGGAAACAGTGCGCTCCGCAGTATATCCGTTCACCATTCTGGTGATTACGCAATAGTAGTACTCCGTGCCGATCTTGTCGGTGGAGGGGATGCAGGAGGAACCATTCTCGATCGGTGTTCCTTCCACAGTACTACCGCCTTCTGCCTTGCCGGAAGTATTCCTGTACCAGGTATAGAAGAACTGCTCTCCTGCTTCCTGGGTCGGTTTGACAGTGACCTGAAGCGGCTCTGCCTCTGCCCCCTTCTCGTAAACAGCATCCGCAGGCTGCGAGTCGATCACCGCCTTCGCAAGCTCCGTGTTTACGCCTTTATAATCTGTAATCACAGTACCGTAGGCTGGTTTGCAGTTCAACTTGGCCCATTCCTCTGCGGTCCCCTTGTAGTAAATGCTCTTAAGCGCTTTGTCCCCATTGAACGCGGTGGAGGGAATGCTGGTCAGAGACGCCGGCAGGGTCACCTCGTTCAGGTTGGTGTTGTTGGCCAGCGCGGTCGCTCCAATGGTCTCGCAGCCATCCGGAATCGTGATCTCGGAGACACAGGTACCGGAAAAAGCCTGGCTGCTGATGTCCGTCAGGGTCTTGGGGAGACTGATGTCCGCCAACTTATGGCAGTTGAAAAACATAGCGCTTGGAAGCTTTGTCAGCCCTTCTCCGATCTTTGCTGATGTTAACTTCTCACAGAGAGTAAACGCGTTGGTACCCACAGATGTCACGCTGTCCGGAATGTCCACCTCTCTCAGGCCTGTGGCACGGAACCCGCTGGCTCCGATGGTCTCCAGTGTAGAAGGTAACGTCACACTGCGAAGGCCGTCCGCATAGTAGAAAGCACTTTCGCCAATGCTCTTGAAACCCTCCGGGAACACGATCTCCGTCAGCGCATGTGTGTACCCGGCTACTCTGGAACCGGTCTCCACCACCGTATCCGGAAGCACCAGTTTACCAGCGTAACTGGCCGGAATATAGAGCAGCTTTGTCAGCGCCTTGTCGTAGAGGACGCCATCCTCCACAGCAAGGTGCGCATCCTCGCTGACATGGATCCGCTGGATGGAATCTGCCTGTTCCATCGTTATAGGGTTGAACTCCTCCAGGGAATCCGGCAGATAGAGGTCGGTCAACCGATTACAGTTCTTGAACGCCGTTGTGGCACTCTTTGTTTCAGTGTTGAACTTGGTCATTCCCTCGGCCAGTCTGACCGTTGTCAGGTTCTCGCAATTTTCAAAGGATCCTCCCATGACGGTGGTCACAGTACTGGGGATCGTGATCTCCTCCAGAGAGGTGCAGTTCTGGAACGCGTTCTGGCCAATCGAAGTGAGCCCTTTCGGTAGGTCGATATGTCTCAGACCGGTACATCCGCTGAAGGTGAGTCTCTCGATGGAGGTCACGCCTGCAGGCACGTTGATCTCCTCCAGGCTCTCACAGCCCGTAAACGCTCCCACCATAGAAGCGCCAGATCCGCCTGTTTTGAACGCAGTCAGTCCTTCCGGCAGGGTGGCCTTCTTCAGAGATGTACATCCAGCAAAGGTGCCCGCCAGTTCTTTAACCTTTTCAGGGACAGTCACCTCTTTAAGCGCAGCGCACTGCTGGAACGCCATTGCACCGATGGTGGTCACAGAATCCGGTATATCGATCGTTTTCAGAGCGGAACATCCCTTGAAGCTGCTGGCACCGATGGTGGTGAGCCCTTCCGGAAGCACCACGCTCTCTAGTGCACTGCAGTTCAGGAACATGCTGGAATTGGTCGCCGTTCCCAGCGTCTTGATCCCATCTGGGATGGTCATGGACTTCAGTTTGGCACAGCCGCTGAAGACGGTATTTCCCAGCGTCTTCAGGTTCTCTGGGAGAGCCAGTGTCTCCATACCAGAACAACCGACAAAGGCGTTGTTACCGATGGAGGTAACGGTGGCCGGAATCTCCAGACTGGTGAGCGATGTGCAGTTCTGGAACACATTGGTTCCGATCGAGTCTAGTCCCGCAGGCAGTGTCACACTGGACAGGGCTTTGTCCCCGGCAAACGCATTGTTGCTCAGAATTGTCACTCCGTCAGGAACCTCTGCGGTCTTCAGTTTCTCCATGTTCTGGAACGCACCGATCCCAACGGACGTGACCGATACCGGGATGTCCAGTTGTTCAACTTTCTTGAGTCCTCTGAATGCATAGTCACCGATAGAATCTAGCCCTTCCGGAAGGGTCAGTGCCGTGATCTCTCCGCGTCCATCCAGGCCGTTCGCATCGATCTTCTTCAGTGTTGCCGGCAGCACCACTGTCCCGGAGACGCTCTTGGCAGACAGCAGAAGACGTGTCTGGTTCTCTCCATAGAGAATGTTGTTCTCCGCAGAGAAGGTACCGCCCTCTTCCACCCTGATGCTCTCGATGTTGTTGCTGGACTGGAAGACGTTGGTCCCCCACTTCGCCAGCGTGGATGGAAACTCCAAAGTCTTCAGGTTGGTCATACCGTTAAAGGCACTGTTCGGCGCATTTGTTACGCCTTCTTCCAACACCAGTTTCTTTACTTTGGTGCGGTCTTTGTACCAAGGGTAAGCACTGGCCTTGGCTTGCTCCTTGATAGCACCATTCCCACTGATGGTCATGTTACCGGCCGCATCGATCTGGAAACTCACGGTTCCTGCCGTGTCTCCGCAATCTCCGCTGGTCGCCGCCCATGACGACTCTCCCGCCAGCACAAAGCACGCTGCCAAAACAATGATCGCTGCCAGCATGACTGTACATGGCTTACGTAACAACCGCTTCATACATACCTCCTTAATAATACAGTGTTTTCCTTGTGTCCAGGGGCAACCAAAAAGGCCATCTCTCCAGAGACAGCCATACATTGCATAAACAGCATATTGTTTTCCGCTCCCCTCACATACCGCTCTAATACGCCAGGCCTTCCAGCGGGATTCAATATACAGATCAATGCTTGCGACCACCTCAGAACACATACATTGAGGTGCGACTCGTCTCCCGACTCGTCCGATCTGGCACTCTATACCCCGCCGGCTTTACGGTTGCTGAGACACAGCTGGGATTCCAACCCGATTCCGTTAGCCGCACCTGACTATTTGATTGTATTTACGCCACCGCTATTTCACCTTCTTTTTCTGGGTGACCCACTGACCTACATAGGTCTTGCCGCCTTTCTTCACGATCGGGGCGACCTGGACATAATATGTCTTTTTGGACTTCAACCCTTTGATCTTTGCTTTTGGTTTGGTTTTGTTCACCACCTTTGCCCCCGCCATGGAAGCTTTCAGAGAGACTCGGTAGCGATAGCCACTGACGCCCTTCAGTTTCTTGCTGCTGAGCTTCAGGGACTTTTTCTTAGCCTTCACTTTCAGCGACGTCTTGGACACCAGGCAATAGGCACTGCTTCCGTAACTGCTCTGGCCTCCGGCGTTGCCCGCCGCACCGCGAACCTCGTAAAGGCCTCCGGCCTTCAGCCCTTTCACTACCACAGAAGGCGTGCCCGCACTGACGGTCTTCCACGCAGAAGCGCCCGCTTGTCGATACTGTACGATGTACGAGGACGCTGCCTGTACGGCTCCCATCTTCACCGTGATCCGCTTGCCGGCGGCGTTGACCTCCGCTTGCTTCAGAGACGGTACAGCTGGCTTGGGCATCTCAGACGTCCTGTCGATGGTAAGGGTATAGCTCATGGTCTTGCTGCGCACTCCATTCCGGACCGCATAGGTCTTGATGACCACAGTGGTCTTCTTTCCCTTGATGCCTTCTACCGCAAACGGTTGCTCATAGATTTGAGTCCCATTGGTGCCCGTGACAGTGTAGGCGATGCTTGCGCCTCTCGTTCCCGTGGTCAGGCTCACCTGTTGGGGTTTCTTGTAGGTACCTTCTTTTGGAGACATCGTCGGGGCTTCCACGGTGCCCTCTGCCACAGATACGGTCAGCGACACGCGCATGGTGTGGCCACCTGTGTCCAATCCCTGCGGCAATGCAGCTGTTCCGTGTACCAGGAACGATGTCTTCTGGAGATCCTCCGGATCATAAGGCAGATCGGAGAGATCCCAGTCCACTGCCGTCTCATGGCGTGTGCCCCCTGTATCTACCACGATGGCTTTTACCTTCTGTACTTCTGCAGCGATGGCCTGCACAGTCGACCCACTTGTGAACTGAGACAGCTGCGTCTGTGAAGGTCTCACTTCCACCACTTCCGCAGGATCCGGGAGCGGCGGTTCAGTGCCGGCTTCCTCGCCGGTGCGGTCGATCGTGTAGGTGAATCGCTGCGGTTCGCTCTTGCTATATGCCTTGCTCTTGCTATACGCGATGGCACAGATCTCATAAGTATGTGTTTCCCCCGCTGCCGCAGACAGAGAGATCGGTCCCTTGTATTCTGTTCCGGTATTGGTTTCCGGCACCTGTACGTCCTCGCCGTCGACCCCGATGTTGTAGCGGATCTCCGTGCCTTCGGTGGCAGGGGCCAGCGTCAGGGTCTTCTCCCTGATGTAGGTTCCCTGCACCAGACTGAAGAGCGGTTTCTCCGCCTTGGGCTTCTCCACCCTCACATGGACGCGGGTACGCAGTCCAAGTTTCGGATAGTTCACCCAGATCTCGGCGGTTCCCTCCGCGGCGGCGAACAGGCTCCCGCCCGCATCCACGGTGGCCACCGATACATCCGTGCTCTGGAAGGTGCATTGGTCGGTCACATCTTCCTTGTTGTAGGTGACGGTGATCTCTTCCGAACGGTCCTTGCCGGCGGTGTACAGTGTCAGGCTGGAGGGACTGGCTTTCAGCGGGACAGCCCCCACATCCAGGTGATCCTTGCTTCTCACCAGCGTCACGTGATAGACCTTGGACACCTTGCCGCTCTCGGAAGTTATCTCCACATCCACCTCTGCGGAATTCTCACCCTGGACCCAGTAGACCGGGAACCGGCCATCCGTCGAGGCAATGTAACCCTCCTCACTCAGTCGCTGGGATGAGCCTATATTTCCAACATTAGCCGCTGGCCATACACGGATGGCCGCTTGCGTATCCGAAGCCTGCAACCAGATATTCAGGAATTTCTTTGTCTCTCCATAGGTCTTGCTGACGTACTCCGTGATAGCAGGATCAAAGGCCGGATCGTACCCAACCCCGGTATTGTGATTGTTCTGATCGACGATCGCTGGCCTGGAGTTGCTGGTGTTAATCACCATGCCTGCCAGATTGGCGTTGTTGGATTCCGTCTGTACGTTCAGGGTGTAAGTTCTGGCATACTCTCTGCTGCCCACCGTCTTTCGCACCGTCACCGTGATGGGTTCCATATCCTCTGTGACAGGCACCGTAACCTTGCCGTTATAGGTCTGTCCGTTCACAGTAGCGGTCATCCCTGTCGGGGCAGTGAGACGCACATCCAGGGCGGTGGCATCGTCCGGCGCCTTCAGGTTGTATTGCAACGTGCCCTTCTTGAATGAGGTGTCCCACTCCACTTCCTTGCTGCGGCACTGAACGCTGATGTTGTCCAGCCAGGCTTTGTTCACGGAAACGGCCATCATACATCCGCTGTCGTTCTTGAAATAGATCGTCCCCTCCCGGTCACAGCACAGCGGGCTGATGCAGTACTGCTGGTCGGTGAGTTCGGGGCGATAGAGAAGCTGCGCCTCCGGATGGCTGTTTGCCGTAGCAGAAGCATCGTCCTCCAGCATGTAGATCCCGCCGGGGAAGGCGTTGAAGGTAAAATACAGCCTTGTCTTGCCTTCTGCTTTGGACAGGATCGGGGCCGCCTGGGGATAGCCGCTGATCTGCGTCTTGTAGATCAGAGAGGATTCCAGGAGGGACTCGTTGTCCCTGATCACGGCAAACACGTGACCCCCGTCGGCGCTGAATTGTCCCCCGGAGCCTGCAGCTCCTACATATATCCGTCCATTGTAGACCACCGGTGTTGAGGTGATCATGGCGTCGATCCCCAGCGTATCCTTCAACTGGATATAGGAGGGGGTTCCAAAAGTTCCGTTCGCATTCAGCTTCGCTTTATAAACGCGGCCACCCTTGGATACAAAATAGATGTTCCCGCCGCTATACACGATGGTACTGCGGATATCTCCCTTGACCCCGGTGATGCGGTCCACCACCTGGCCGGTCTCCCGGTCAAAACAGTAGACGATGGCATTCTCCGGGTAGGCGCCCGCCTCTGCGAAGGTGTTATTGGTCCCGTCGTCGGAGCCTACCACCACATATCTGTCATTCACATAAGCCCCGGCCCAGTAGAAGCCGTGGGCCGGATCCCCGTGCTCCGAAGGACGGAAGGACCAGACCTCCTGCCCTGTCTTCGCGTCCAGCCGGAAGAACACGCCATCCGTATCGTCCTTCTCCCAGATGCCGGTGTAGACGCCTCCGTCCTTATAGGTGACGGGAGAGAGCGACTGGGTGTATCTATATTCTCTGGAGGTCCACTTCTCTTCCAATGTATCCGCATCCAGGCACGCGATCCTGCCGTTCAGGATCGGCACATAGAGCTGGTCGTTGTCAGGATCATAGGTAAGGGGGTTCATGGCATAGCTGACATTCAGCTTCAGTTCTACGCTCTCCTTCAGGATCTCTCCACTGTCCTTATTGATCTGGTAGACGTGTTTGTTGGAAGCCGTGTAGAGACATCCATCGATAATCAGCGGAGGTGTAAAGGAAATGGTATAGCCCTGCACCATCTGCTTCCCCCATTTCAGCGAAGCTTCCTCGTAGGAAGCAGGCAGAGCCACCTCAGTTACGCCGTTATTTTCCGGGCTGTTCTGAAACCGACCCCACTCCACGTCGCGGTCCGCAGCCCAGACAGACTGTGATGCGCTCAGCCAGGCTACCGCCAGCAGGCATAGCAGACCTACGACCGCGGTAGCTGCCAGCTTCTCCGCGGTTTTATAAATACGATTCTTAACATACATAACGATCCTCCCTTTGAATCATTCTCAGGGTTATGGACATGACTAATACACGCCCGTGTCCAAAGCAAAGATCACAGCGACCTCGTCACCGTCCTCCAGTTTGTAGGAACCTGTTCCCACATCCGGAAAGTCTCCATTGACACTGTACAACCACCCGGAGGAATCGTAGAAATCGTGCTCCTTCAGGCTGTTCTTGTCCTGCTTGTCAGGATCCTTCTCTGTCTTACGCCGCTCCTCCATCTCCGCCCGTACATCGTCGGAGATGTGCGCGTTCTTGGCGATGTTTTTCTTGCTGATGCCTGCCAGATAACTCCCGCTGAAAGATCCGGTATATCCGCCTTTCGCAAAGGCGGCCTTCATTGCGTCCTTGACAGAGTCTCCCTTCTCGATCTCTACCTCTGTGCTGTAGATAGTTCCCAGTCCCAGGATATCCGCACTGATGGTCACGGAGACCGTGCCCACCTTCTCTGCTTCTCCTGCTGCGTTACAATCTACCCAACGGGAGACAGTACGCTTTCGCCCCTCGCTGTCCTCTGCCTTGATCTCAAAGGTATTCTTCCCGTCCTGCAGCTCCGCGCGGAAACTGGTCTTCTTGCCGCTTTCGCCGGTACTGCTCAGGGTCGTCCCGTTGCAGGAAACAGAGAACTTTCCCTCTCCCACCGAATACACCGGGATGTTGTTGCCCTTGTAATCCGTGGCGGTGATCCAAAAGTCGTACCGGGTGCCTTCCACCTTCTCTCCATCCACGATGCTGGTCTTCACCGTCGGTTTCCTGGAGTCCTCTTCCTCTGTATTGCCGCTGTCTCCGCCAGAAGGCTTCCTCACATCGTCTGGATCCGTTCCCTCCGGCGCTTTCTCATCAGGATTTCCGGTGCCCGGTGACTTCTTTTCGCTCTTATCGGATTTCTTTGTTTTTGACTTCTGGGACTTGGTGGTACGCTTGCGGTTGCCGTTGTAGCTATACCTCGAGCCTGCCCGCGGCGTATACCTCGGTCTCGGAGTATAGGTAGGCGGTGTAAAACGCCGGTTATTCGAATCCGAGAGATCGTCTTCCTCTATATCGTCTATATCCTCCAGCTGATCTTCGATCTCGTCGTGATCATCCTTCTGTTTCTTGTCGATGGCATAGCCTACGCCGGTCAGGTAGACCTGGGAGCGCTCTATGTCCAGGGTATCCACGTTGTTTTCCGGAACAAAACCGCTCTGATGCTTCAAAAACAATCCGGTGGCAAGCGCCAGGAGCACCACAAGCACGCCGGCGGCGATGGCAAAGATCGCCCTCTGACTGAGTCTCCCTGTTCGCTCATCTCCGGGCAAAGGAAGTCGGTGCAGTGCATTGATCAATCTGTTTTTCATGCACGCCTCTCCTTTCTTCTCTTCCAAGGCTTCGGCAGTTTACGTTCCTTCCATTTTCTCTTACGTTCTTCCTTCCGCGCACGCTTCCCCTTCACCTTGCTGAGGACCAGTTCGTCCTTCATCTGTGTCCGGTGTTTTTCCTCCATCTCCAACGGGCTGAAGGCCGCTGCGTCCCCGATGGTCACAGCCGTTTCACTGAGAGGCAGCTTCTCCTCGAGCATGTACCCGTACATGGCGCAGATCCCGTGCCGCGGTTGCGGATGCGTGAAGTCTTTGTGCCTTCTCCAGGCCTTCCACCCCCTGCGGCCAAGGAAGAAAAGGAACACCAGCAGAAACAGCGCCAGCATGGCGATCCCGACTACCAGGCCGATCTTCCGAAGCAGCTTGCTTACGTTGTCCAGATCTTCGCTCTCGTCCGCCTCATCCGACTCCGGTGGTGGAGTTTCCTGCATCGTGCTGTCATAGGACATGGATTCCAGACCGGTTTCCATATCTGCCTCTTCCATGATTCCCTGGTAGTCCGGGCAGGTCTCGATGGGGACCCATCCGTAACCGTCTACATAGATCTCCGTCCAGGCGTGCTGGTGGCTTTGACCAAGCTCGACCTTGCTGCCCTTCTCCACATCCGCCGGGGTCAGCAGGTATCCTTCCACGTAGCGGGCAGGGATCCTGTAATACCGGAAGATCATGGTGGCCAGACTGGCGTAGTGTACATCGCAGCCCTTGCGGGACTTCAGAAAACCGGCGAGGAAGTCCTTCTTTCGGCTCATCTTCCTGAAGTTATCCGAATACACATAATTCTGTGCCAGGTAGTCCTGGGTGATTGAGATGGCTTCCTTGTAGTCCATGTGGTTACCGGTCTGCTCCCCGGGATCCCCCAATTCCGTGTAGAGGGTTTCCCAGAGCTGTTCCGGCACCTCGGTATCCTTCTGGTAGCACCAGACGTTATAGTGGCTCTCGTTGCGGAAGTAGTCGCTTATCTCCGGGCTGAATCCCGCCGAGTATAACTGTCCGACCCAGTCCGTCCAGCTGCCTGTCATGTTATTCTCACAATCCAGCTTGTATGAACGGCTCCCAAAGAGCCGTGACGACCCCAGGAAACTACCCGCGTAGTTCCGGCTTCCCTTCGGCAGTATCTTCGCCGTCCCCCTCATCTCGTAGGGGATGTAGAGTTGCGAGCGGTCAGCATGCTTCACCTTGATGGACAAAGCCTTCTTCTCTGCTTCTTCATCCACCAGGGCGGCTACGTTGCTCATCTGGGACAGCCCATCGAACCCTCCCTTGTTGAGCCAATACAGAGTATCTCGCCCCTCGTAATAGACGCTGGTCTGCAGTGATTCCCAGCGGTTTCCCCTGTATTTTTCTCCTACGTATCCCCGCAGATAGTAGGAATCCATCTCCTTCCCCTTCACTTCCAGCGCCGTCTTGGTCTTGTCCTTGCTGCCACCGGTGAGCACGCTCTGCCGCTTCGACAGACTGCCTCTTTCCTTGGCCAGTGCCTTACCGGAGAGACTGTTCAGTTGACCGTTCTTCAGGGCACCACTGCCGTAGCGGGCATGCAGGACCCGTTCCATGAGGGCACCGGTCCTGCCGGTAAGCCCTGCGGGATCAAAGGAATAGGCACGATCTACCCAAACACCGATTCCCAGCGTCATGGCCAGGACCAGGGCGATCGAGGCAATCGCCGTCCCCTGGCGGAAGGTACCTCCTCCCATCTGTACCCAGGCCACAGCAAGCGCACCTGTAAACGCCAGCATATAGGGGAATCCCGGCGCGATATCCGCAACAAACATCAGGAAGATCCATGGCAGCAGGAAGAGCAACAACCAAGGGCGCATTCTGCTTCGGATCATGAGGAAGATCAGACCTGCGAGTAAAAGAGCGGACAGTGTCAGGAACGCGCCGGTGGGCATTGCTTCCCCGGCATCGCTGTAACCACCGCTGAATCTGGGCAGCAGCATGTAGACGCTCTTTCCCAACGCTTCTGCCAACTGATTCCATGCACTGAGAAGCCCTTTCAGTGGATTCCCCTTCAGGATTCGGCCAAAGGACCACTCCAACCCCAGACCGCTTACCCAGAGTGCTACAAAAGAGACACTGAGGGCCAGTGCCGAGATGGCATCCGCAACGTTCTGCTGCCAGCTACTGTGTTGTTCTGAATACTTTAACTGCACCGTAATTCTCCAACCTGTCAATATCACGTTCTTCCTGTGCGGTCACGAGGAAGTGATTGCTGAAGCCCCTGTCCTCCAGAGACTCAAGGTATCGATAAACCGTGGAATACTCGCTGCGTCCAAATCCGCAGCTCAGCGCATCGGGCATGGTGTTCCACATCGCCTCCCTGTCCTTGATCTCCTGGCGCCGGAAAATTGCCGCCTTTCCATCATACCAGCCGACGCTGTGGGTCATCCCCTTCTCAAGCAGGCAGGCGGACAGGGACCAGAACAGTTCCATCAGTTTGCTCCTATCCGCCGGACTCACCTCAGCTTCCGGTGACAGCAGGTTATCCAGGATCAGAAGGATGTTGTTCTCGATCGGATAAGAGGGGATCTTCACCACCAGATCGTCCATCTTGGCAGACAGCTTCCAATGGATCTGCTTGGGGCTGTCCCCTTCCTGATAATCCCGGATCCCGAACACCTCTCCGGTATCATTCCCTTTTTCGTACTGGGAATACTGATAACTCTCCATGTCATAAGAGTCCAGATACTCTGCAGGGATCTCCATAGAAGAGATAGCCGGAGCCACGAATCCCGTGCCGGTGCCCGCGACATCCAAGTGCCTTCCAAACAGTTTCAGAGGGTCATAGATCCGAACATCCTCTACGGTCATGTCGATGCGTCCGCAGTATTTCTCCCTGATCTGTACGCACTCTTCCCTGCTTTGCCTGGGCCAGAGGGAGACCGCCAGGGGCAGGATCTGCTCTTCTCCTGTGAGGAGGTTTCGGGCAGACACGCGTCCTTCTGCCAGGAACACGGGAAACCGGGCTTTGTTCCGGATGCAGATGGTACCGGGCATCACCGCATCCTTCTCCACCATGCCGCTCCCCGTAATGTCGATTTCCAGGTGACGGCCGCTCACCCTGGTGATCAGAAAAGCCAGCCCTGCGTAAAGTACGGCAAAGAGCACCGCCAATATCGACGATGCTGCACCGTATCGCAGGTAGATCAACAGGAAAGCCAGGATCCACAGCAGGAATATGATCTTTGTTTTCTTCATGGTTTCACATCTGGAGCAGGCACCTTCTCCAGGATCTCCTGAATAATGGATCCCTGCTCTCTGTTCTGCACATGCGCTCGGGAGTGGAGCAGTAGCCTGTGTCTGGCCACATCGGGGAACACCTCCCGAACGTCCTGAGGCACCACATACCCCCGTCGGTTCAGATAAGCCCAGCTCTGACTCATGGCACAGAGGGCCAGGGCACCGCGAGGGCTGATCCCCAGTCGGAGCAGCTCGTGCTCCCGTGTCGCGCGGCAAAGGGCGGTAATGTACTCATAGATCTTGTCGTGGATGTAGACCTTCCGGCACTGGGCACGCATGGCCATGATCGCCTCCGCGCCGGCAACGCTGCGGATGCTTGCCAGAGGATCTGTCTCACGACGGTCTTTCAGGATGTTGATCTCGGCCGCCGCATCCGGATATCCGATAGACGTCTGGATCATGAAACGGTCCAGCTGTGCTTCCGGGAGCATCTGGGTGCCTGCCGTGCCGATTGGGTTCTGGGTCGCGATGACGATGAAGGGCTCCGGCACCTTTCGGGTCTGTCCGTCCACGGTGATGCTCCCCTCCTGCATAACCTCCAGCAAAGATGACTGTGTCTTGCTGGAGGTACGATTGATCTCATCGGCAAGAAGGATGTTGCACATAGCGGCGCCGGGCTTGTAGTCGAAGGCACCTGTCTCCTTGTTATAGACGGTAAATCCAGTGATGTCAGAGGGTACTACGTCCGGTGTGAACTGGACACGGTTGAACTTCAGATTCATGGACTTGCTGAAGGCCAAGGCAAGGGTAGTCTTCCCCACACCCGGAATATCCTCCAACAGGATGTGTCCACCGGCAATGATCACCGCCAGAACTTTCCTGACGATGTCTTCCTTGCCAAGGATCGCCTTGCATGTTTCGCTCTGAATGGCTGTAATTATATCGCTCATACTACCTCCTAGAAAACAGTTGCTTTCATTTTAACCCATTTCCTCTGGCTTCGCAAGACCTCCCGATTCCATGATTACTTCACCTTTGCTTTCTTCGTTACGGACCAGGGACCGTACCAGGTCTTACCCGCGGCTTTGCGGAAGGCCCGGATCCTGACCGTATACGTCTGTTTTTTCTTTAGTCCCTTTACCACCTTTTTCAGGGTCTTTTTCTTTCCCTGTTTCACGTTGACGACCTTCGCCTTGCCACCCTTCACCGGGGTGCATTGGATCTGGTATCCGGAGACGTTCTTCGGCAGCCGTTTCCAGCTCACAGTGAGTTTCTTCTTGCCCTTCTTTACCTTAGACAAAGATACTTTTGCTGGAGTGAATCGGGCAGTATTGGCCTTTGCCGGACCTTTCGGGGCCGGTTTGGTCGCAGGCTTTGTGTTCGCCGGTTTCTCAGGCTTTGGCGTAGGCTCCGCTCCGGGATCATCCCCCTTCACTGTCACCACCGATATGGGTGGCGCAACGCAAGGGTTGCTGCCTCCTTCTACAGAGTCCTGCCACAGGAAATGCGGACCGGCACTGATGAGATATCTGCCCGGCTCGTCAAAGGATAACGTCGCATTCCCCTTCTCATCCGTTACGAACCCATCCTCGGGGCTCCAGTGGTATCCCTCGTCCCGGCTGACACGCAGTGTCTCACCCGGCATGGGAAAGACCGGTGCTGTCTCCTCTGGATCCTGTTCCTGAGTGCCAACCCTCCGAAGCCTCAGTTGGAAGGGCTTTCCGGCATCCACAGTCACCTCACCGCCATCATCGGCGAAAAAGGCAAACGCCCCCACCTGATATGCGTTCCAATCCGAGAACATCGCCACATCCACCTCATCTCCATCCTCCAGGAGAATATAATCCGCAGTGGCTCCCACTCCTTTCGCCATCAGGGGGAAAGAGTGATTCACATAGTAGAGAAAATTCTGATCGTGTCCCCAGAACCATGGCATGAACAGGCTACAGGGCCCGCCTTCGATGGTCAACGCTTCAGTGCCCACATCCTCAGATGTCAGCTCTCTTCCCAGGTAGTAGTCGCCCAGTGCCTTGATGTATGCCATCAGGAGAGTTGGCCTTTCAACAAGGACCTTTTCATCGGTATACCCGCCCCCCTCGTCAAAACTCTTGGCCTCGTAGCGATAGAAATCTTCCAGGCCGTAATCCTTCAGATCCATATAGGGTACCTCCACCGGAACCCTGGCCATGATGGTACCATCCGCATTGTTTCCGGCAACGAATTCACTGTCATTGCTGATGGTCATGTAAACAGTGACTGTATCTCCCTGCTCCGCATAAACGAACGCGGAGCACAGGAGACAAAATGTCACAGTGAGCAGTGCTCCCAGGAAGGCGGTCCTGCCTCCCCGGAGCATTTTCTTATTCATACTCATATTACTTCTTTGCCTTGATCTTCTTCACAGGCGACCACTTTCCGTAGACGGTCTTGCCGCCCACCTTAGTGAAGGTGCGCACCTTGTAGAAATACTTTTTCCCCTTCTTAAGCTTCGTATCCTTGAACTTTGCCTTGCTAGTTCCGTCCAGCTGAGCGATCACCTTGAAGGAGCCTTTCTTCTTGTTGGCACGGGCGACCTGATAGCCGCTGACATTGGTGTTTTTCTTCCAGGAAAGGACAGCCTTCTTGTGTTTCTTGGCCTTTGTCTTAAACTTCTTGACAGTCTGTACCTTCGCCTGTGTGGCAGCTACCTTATCGGCTTTCTTGACGGCAGTTCCTGCTGTTGCGCTTGCGGAAGACGCCTGCTTGCTTGCTCCTCCTGCAGAAGCCTGTGCTTTGTCGGCGGCCTTCTGTGCAGCCTCGGCAGCTTTCTGCGCCTTCTCCGCGGCCTGCTGTGCTGCCTCGACCTGTTTCAGCGCTTCATCCAGCCTGGCTTCCAGATCCTTAGTCTTGTCCTTTTCCTCATCCAGCGCCTTCTTCAGATCCTCGATAGATTGATTAGCTTCATCAATCTTCTGCTGCGCATCCTTCTGTGCGTCCTCGGCGGCCTTCTGTGCATTTTCTGCTGCCTCCATGGCGTTGTCCGCAGATTCCTGCGCGTCCTTGATATCCTGCTTGGCGGTTTCCAGTTCCGCCATTGCCTGCGCCAGCTTCTTCTCCTGCTCTTCCAGAAGTTCCGCCGTTGTCTTGTTCTCGTTGAGCACCTTCTGCGCAGCGGTCATAGCCTCTGTGATCTGGGCAGGTGTTCCGCTTTCCAGCGCCTTCTGCAGATTCTCCTTGGCCTCAGCAACTGCGTCCTTGGCGGCACCGACATAGGCGGATGGGTCCATGCTGTCACAAAGCTTCTGTGCGTCTTCGCTATCCGCATAGGACGCCTTGGTAATGGTCAGCAGATATTCCTTGGTGACTTCCCCAGACTCAGCGGTGACCACGACTTTCAGCTTGATCGGCGATGCGGTAGCGTTTGACTGATCGAAGTAGCAGGCATACCGATGGTGACCGTTGTTTGTCGCAGTGACATTGATCTCACCGGTCTCCTTGTCACTCAGTCTGTTCTCAGGAACACCGGAGAGGGCGTAGACCTTTGCAGTCGCATTGGCATCACTGGGATCTACCCAAACGTTTTCGAAACTACGGGAGGCCCCTGCCTTATATACGGCAAATGCCTTTCCTTCCGGATCGAACTCCGGACTCATGGTCTTGGCACTGCCGTAAGAGTTTGACTCGTTGACCATGATGGTTGCCAGAGCGTCTTCCTTCCTTTCGCGGATATTCACCGTATAGGTCTTGGTGTTCTTTCCGGAAACAGCGGTAAGGACCAGCTCGGCCTTTCCCTCTCTGACCTTCACGTCACAGGTGTTGCCGGTGAGCTCCTTGCCATTCATCTCCACAGTGCTTCCTTCGGCCGGCACAAAGCTGAATTTCACGCTCTTGGTGCCCGGCGTGACGGTCACGTTGTAGTTGTCCTTGGACTTCTTGAACTCCTTGTCCCATGCCGGGGTGCCACCCTCTGCTGTCAAAGACTCGATCGCTGCTGTGACCGGACCTACCGAGAATACATTCCCAGTGTCGTTCTTGTAGTACAGACATCCGTTCTCATCTGCGATCAGACTGCAATTGCAGTATTGAGAATAGCCTTCCGCATCGTAGATCTGTTCCACGACGACATTGGCTGCATCCGTCTCGTCCGGCTTGACCTTGACCATGTCAATGCCTCCAGGCAGACCGTTATAGGTCGCATACAGATAGATGTATCCGCTCTCCTCTTCATAAGCGGTGGAAAGGATGAAGGATCCCTGAGTCTGGCCCTTGCCCTTGAGCGGTACTGTCCACTTTGTTGCCAGGGTATCCGCATCGAGAGCGATCATGTTTCCACTCTTGAAATTACCAGATCCCACATAGACGACACCCTTGTAGACCACCGGCGTACATTTCGCCAGCATCGATATGGCTTCCGAACTCTTCTTGTCGCTAAACTTGCCGGTCGCCTTATCGAAACTGAAGGATACCACCTCTCCACCTGTCGTGGAGGCATAATACCGATCCGTTGCCTTGTCATAGGCGACGGCTGTACGCACATCTCCGGTCACGTCCAGGCGATCCATCACCTTTCCCGTCTTCTTGTCGAGGGAAATGATCTGTCCAGGATCCTTATCGTTAGTGGTACCGTTTTCTGTACCGATCACCAGATAGTCTCCAACCACCACTGGGATGGCCCAATAGAAGCCACCTGCCTGCGTATGGGTCCATGTCGGGAGCTTGATCTCATTCTCCTTCTCCGGATCCTCGTCTGTAATGGAGAAGCAGGCGTAATGCACATCTCCGTTACCGTTGTTCATGAAGCCCATGTAGGCGTATCCATCGGAGATAACTACAGTGCTCTGCGCCTGTCCCCCCTTGGGATCTCTGAACACCCACAGGGATTTCAGCGTACCGGCGTCAAATGCCTGCACTGCACCGTTGTCCAGCGGACAGTAAATGACGCCATCTTTGTAGGTCATGGGGACGTTTGTGTAGTTCTGTGCCCCTGCCATGGCAGTGGTCTGCTCCGTCTTTCCGGTCTTTTTGTCGATCAGGCGGAGCGAATTGCCAGTTGCTGAGACGACTTTGTCTCCCACCAGAATCTGCGGCCAGGAATAACTACCCTCCCGGTTGACCCAGTTTAGTTGTGTCATGTCCGCAGATGTCGGTGTTGGAAGATCCACGATCGCCATGTTGTTGTCGCTGGCGCGGAAATTGGGCCAAACAGAGGGAATAGAAGGATCGATCTCCGTATTGGAGGCGGCTTTCTCCAGAGTGACTGTCCGCACAGTGTCCTCTGCCACGTTGAGTTTCTCTTTCTGTCCAACGTAGCCAGCCTTGGTCACAGTATAATTATAGTCCATACCTCCCTTCACCTTGAATGTGCCGTCGGCGGCAGGCATCACCCGGTCCCCATCCGGATCGGTCATGTAAACACTGGCGTCCTCCGGAGTTGTCTCAAATCTGACAGCGCAGGACGCCATCTTCTTCACACTGATCGTGTAGGTGGTCGCCTCAAAGCCAGCTCCCTGTACGACAACGGGAATCTCGGTGGTCTCTCCTGTCAAAGCAACTTCGGCTTTCCCATCCTCTGCCTTCTGCCCTGCGATGGTCACCTCATAGCCTGCCGCATACGGCGTTGCTTCTACGCTCACCTTCTCTGTGCTGTCCAGAACGGTCGCAGCGTATTCCATGGTGTCCTGTTTGAAAGCAGGGGCATACTTCAGTGTACTTCCGCCTGCCTCCATCTTCAGCCCCTTCAGATGACTGGTCACCTTGTTGGTGAAGGTGTAGACCTGAGTCTCCCCGGCCTTCTCACACTCCAGGCTGAAGCTGCAGCCGGAAGCGGTGTCCGCCTTTCGGAAACCTGTAAGATTCAGGAAGTTCCCGGTGATCTTACCAGATGATTCCTTTCCGGTATTCTGGTTCACCCATTTGGCTGTGATCGTAGCATCTTTGCCGGCCTCCGATCTGGTAGGCGCAACGGCAAGAGTGGTTATGTTCTCCGGCATCTCAAAGGTGTATTCCCCGGGAGCCCCCTCGAACGCGGGGCTCACCGTATAGCCGGGTGCCGCCCCTACTCTTACCGCCGACAGGAATCCCTCGGATCCACTCTCTGCAGCAAAGGTCTCCTTTGGCATGAAGGTCAGAATCATGACCATCGCCAAAAGGAGCATGCTAATTCTCTTCAGTGTCTGTTGCATACTCTCTCCTTTCTACTAAAACACTGATAGCTTACACTCTCTGGTAGTCTTTCGCCAGCCTCCCTTTGCCGAAACGCCGGTCTTAAACAAGAAGAGCGGCTACCGAAGTAGTCGCTCATGAAAACAAAGTCATTCCATCCAAAGGAATGTATCTTTCCGTCGATGCTGTAACTACCTCAGAGTACATCATCGGAGCAGTCACTCGTCTCCCGACTCGTTGCATACGCACATTACGGTTGCTGAGACACAGTACGGGGATCGCACCCGACTTCCGTTAGTAACTCTCCAAATATTCAGTTCTCTAACCCATAACTCCGCTTCAATTACATCACAGTCCCCAGAAAAAGTCAAGGTATCCTCATTGGAAACAAAAAAAGGGATGAGGCAGGGTGACGGGTCCTGCCTCAGAATGAAAAAAGAATGAAAAGCAATTGGGGCTCCACAGTGATTCCGTTATTATCTAAGGATTCATGGTGGCCTTTGTCTTCTCTCATTCTGAGGAAAAACAAAGGACTGTGGATATGCCCACAGCCCGTATTCGCTGATGCTTGTGTCTCTCCGAATCGGTTCACCGCCGAATGAGAAACGTTTCCGTGCAGGTCTCCTGGCTTAAGGATCATCACCGCGCTCCACCTTCCCAGCTTTCGCCAGTGGTATACCGGAGCCGCTCCCCTATCACAGTGGCGGGACCGCTCGGGATCTTCACCCGATTCCCTCTTAGCTCCCCTGCGTCACATCCCGCAGGCGAGAACACGAAACTGCATTTCAATTGCATTTATATTATAGACTTTTCTGGACCATGTAGTCAAGTCTTTTCAATCTTTTTTCGATAATATTGGTACGCGTTTTTTGACACATGTCTGCCCGCCCAGGTCTTTGGGCCCAGCTTCTACTCCTCCGACTGCTGCTTCGAGATCTCCACGATATCCTGGAATCGTGCGTTGACCTTGTCGTAGTTGCCCTTTACGTGGGGGAATATGCACCCAGAGCAATCCTTGACCCCATTGTCGGTAATCTTGTAGTTGCCGCCACACTTAGTCCCCAACGCATACAGCGGACAATAGCAGAACAGGCAGTTGAAAGTATCCGGGTCATTTGTCTTGTGACATGGGAAAAACTCACACTCCCTATGCTGGAAAAATTTGAACCGTTCCTGGCTCAGATCGATGTCGCTCATCCTCTCCTCCTTTCCATTCGATGTCTATTCCACAAAAACGCTCCCGCCGATGAATTCCCGCAGGATCGAATTGTTGGCGATCTGACTGTCATCCTCGATGATCTTGATGGGCTCAAAGAACTTGAGGATCCGCATGGCCTCCGCATACTCCGGCTGGTCCGGACGGATCTCCTGAAGCAGCGGCTCTGCGTATTTCTTCAGCACCGCGATCTCATAGTCATAGTAGGAGTTGAACAGCACGTCCGCCTCCTCGCTGAAGGGGAAGATATTCCTGTCCTCCCCGGCCCGCACCTTTGGCCAGTCCCGAATGGTATCTGCCGCACTGTGTCCACGGAACTGGTAGTCTCGTACCATCCGGCGGAGCATGCGCTCATCCGTGGTCGGCACCCGGGTGTTCTCATCGATATTCAGCTGGGTCAATGGGCTGATATAGACCTTGTACTTGTGCGCCCTGGGGATCTGAGAGGTCATTGCCTCATTCAACGCGTGAATCCCCTCGATCACCAGCATCTGGTTGGAGTTCAGCTTGGTGAGCCGTTTGCCAAAGACTTTCTTCCCTTCCATGAAATCAAAGGTAGGCAGATCCACCTCCTTACCTGCCAGAAGGTCGTTCATGTTGCGGTTGAACAGTTCCAGGTCGATGGCCTCCAGGTTCTCGTAGTCCGGCTCGCCGTGCTCGTCCAAAGGCGTATCCTTCCGCTCCACAAAGTAATCATCCGTGCCCATATACAGCGGATCCAGTCCCAGCACCTTCAGCTGGATACAGAGGCGCTTGGCAAAGGTGGTCTTGCCGCTGGAGGATGGTCCTGCGATGAGGACGATACGTTTCTTCTGTTGTTTGATGGCGCTTGCGATCTCCACGATCTCTTTCTCGTGGAGTGCCTCCGACAGAAGGATCAGTTCCCGATAACTACCGTCCGCAATGCGCTCATTCAGCCCGGCCGCATACTCGATACCGAGAATGCGATCCCATATCTTCCGCTTGCCGAAAGCATTGTAGAGTTTCTGTTGGTCCACCCTCTCCGGCAGCCTGTCCGGTTCCTTCGGCAGCGGGAACCGCACCAGAGCACCGTACTTGTACGGAATGAATTCAAAGTACTGGATATATCCCGTAGAAGGTGCCATTGGCCCAAATACATAATCGATATATCCGTCCAGCTCGTAGACCATATGCGACTTCTGCTCTGGGAACTGCCTGAGTAGTCTGGCCTTCCCCGTGCGTCCCAGTTTCTCTGCAGAGCGAATGTACACATCTGTGTCCACCATGTGACGCAGGATCGGCATATCTGCATCCACCAGCCTCCTCATCTCTGCCTGCACCTGAGCAGCCTCTTCCTCTGTAGGTTGTCCATCCTTGTTGATAGAAAGATACAGGCCTCGGTTGAGGGAATTGTCTACGACCACCTTGGCCTCTGGCAGCACGTTCTTCAAAGCCACCAGCGTGATCATCACCAGAGTACTCTGATAGGCGTGATCCGCCACATGGGTACGCATATCCAGCAGATCCACATAGCTGCCGTCGTTATCCTCCTCCAGAACATGCAGCAGCGACGCATACTGGTTGTCCAGTCTGGCCATCAGTGCCGTGTAGGGCATCTCATCCTGTACCTGCTTGTACAAGGCCTCGATCGTGGTGCCCGGCGCCACCTCCATCTCTCGGTATTCGCCGCGTGGTTCTATCTTCAGGTTGATCTTGATCATAGGTATCTCCTTGCTGATTGGTAAGTCCTGGGCATTAAACACCCTCATTATACCAAATCCCCTTCCCGATTACAATACATAGGTCGGGACCGCCGCATCCTCACAGCGGTCCCTCTCCCGTCTGAGTCAGAACGGCACCTCCTCTTCCGCAGCCGCATAGTGCTCCGACTCCTCGGCCACTTTAGATGTGGCAGATTCGCTCTCATAGAGCATTTCCTCCGCGGGATCTTCTCGAGTGCTCCGAGCATTCTGAACGCTCTGATCGTGCTTCGCGGCAGACTGCTCCGTCTCCTCAGCGTCCCTCTCCTGCTCCGCCGGCGCATATTCTCCGGAAATCTGCTGCTCAAAAGCACGCTTCTCTGCAGCCAGGCGCGCTTCTTCTTCCCGAAGGGCGGCCTCTCTAGCCGCCAGATCCGCCACTTTACCGTCGATTCCCTTCTCCTTCTGCTCTTTCCATATCAGGTAGAGCCTCACTACATCCCGCATCTCATTCTCGTACAACGTTATCCCCTTGGTCATACGGTCCCCCTCCGGAGACCAGCCCCGGATGTCGAACTTGGCTGGTTCCTTCTTGTTCCAGCAGATCAGGTTCAGTTGCTTGTCCCAGGCATCCGTGCCCGAGGGGATCGTTCCCAGTCTCTCTCTGAACTCATACTCGATTCTTCCGTTTCTTCCGTTGATCGTTGGCATACTTTCATCTCCTTTCGCCAATCCTTCCTTTTGCCGGTGTGGGGCATATACTAACAACTTTACCTTAGAACGTCAATGCTTTTTCCACAAAAAAACGCCCGGAGAGAAAAGAAAGTCTTTTCCCTTAGGACGTTGAAATTTCAATGGTAAATGTCAGTCTATTCGGATGGTCAAACGGGCGCCCAGTCGCGAGACTACAAAAAAAGCACTTGAGTGATATTCTGTAGTAGGTTCTGCGGCGATGCGACTACACTTTCCAAGCAGAACGGTGTTTTTGTAGTAGTTTTCGCAGCAAACGACTACAAAGCCTTGCTAAACTCCAGATTTTGTAGTCGTTTGACGCCATCGGCTTCCATAATATTGAATATACTGGTAATTAATTGCTATTACCTGCTACAATAACCGCTATATGCGCTGTTTTTGTAGCAGGTCACCCCTCAAACCTACTACAAAAACCCTCTCACCCCGGAAAAGTGTAGTCCGCCGCCTATAGAGGCGGGGGATATCTGGCGCTCGTTATCAATCACCCTTTCCGAAGCAGTGTCATCACGGTGACCTCTGGCGGATTGTTCAGCCGAAGCGGGAATGTGCTGTTTCCCAGCCCCCGGCTCACTAGCATGACGCCGTCCCCACAGGGATGCAGCCCCGCCGTGTAGCGCGGAAAGGCTCCCTGATTCGGAGAGAACAGTCCCTGTCCCCCCGGCGTCCGAAACTGTCCGCCGTGTGCATGGCCGCACATCACCACATCCGGTGCTCCCGCCGCATAAGATTCTACCAGCTGGGGCTCATGGGCCAACAGCAGGGTAAATCCGTCGTCGGTCGCATCGCACAGTTCCTTCACCTTGCGTGCTACCTCCTCTCGTTCCACTTCCGTTCCCTCACTGTGCAGGGTATCAAGGAAATCCGTGATCACGTTTCCTGGAGTCCACTCCTCCGTGCCTTCCGCCAGAGCTCTTGCCCCGTAAATACTGTACTCCGAAAGTCCCACCACGTTGATGTGCTCTCCGCCTCGGATCACGATGACTGACTCGTCCAGGAGCACCTTCACCCCCATCTGCCGCAGTTCCGCGTAGAAAGGCTGCATTCTGGTCTCCGAAAGACGCACCTCATGGTTCCCGTTCACATAGTAGACCGGCGCGATCTTCAGCAGGCCGCTCACCGCTTTCATGGCCGCCATGAAGTCTGTGTGATTCCGGTCCACAAGGTCACCAGTGATCACGATGATATCCGGCTCTGCCAGTTTAACCTTCTCTATCAGATCCGCCTGCATGACACCAAAATACTCGCTCTGCAGATCTGATACATTCACGATCCGGAATCCATCGAACCCTTCCGGGACGCGTTCCGACCGGCAGATGTACTCCGTGATCTGAATGGCTTTGTTCCCCTCAGCCAGGTGCTGGGCGGTCTTCGCGGCTACACACGCCGCCAACAGCGCCGTACCGCCAGCAAGGATCAGTCTTTTCTTGGTCATAGTTTTACCTCCAGCTCTACCGGGCAGTGATCGCTGCCCAGGATGTCCGTATGAATCTTCGCTTCTTTGATGTTATCCCGCAGACGGTCGCTGACCAGGAAGTAGTCGATGCGCCATCCCGCGTTGTTCTTCCGGGCGTTAAACCGGTAGGACCACCAGCTGTAGACACCGGTCACATCGGGATAGAGATAGCGGAAAGTGTCCGTAAATCCCGCTCCCAGAAGCTCGGTCATCTTGCCCCTTTCCTCATCGGAGAATCCGGCCTTCCCCCGGTTAGGCTTCGGGTTCTTCAGATCGATCTCCTGATGCGCCACGTTCATGTCGCCGCAGATGATCACCGGCTTACGAGAGTCGAGTTCCTGCACAAAGCCTCGGAAGTCGTCCTCCCATTTCATGCGATAAACAAGCCGTTTCAGTTCCGGCTGCGCGTTGGGCACATACACGTTCACCAGATAGAACGCTGGATACTCCAGGATGATCCCCCGTCCTTCATCTGTATGCTCCCCAAAGTTGTACTGTACCGAAATCGGCTCCTCCTTAGCAAAGATGGCCGTTCCTGAATATCCTTTCTTCTCAGCGCTACAGAAAAACTGCCGGTATCCGGGCAGATCCACCGTGGCCTGTCCCTCCTGCATCTTCGTTTCCTGGATACAGAAGAAATCCGCATCCAACCCGCGTGCTATATCCTCAAACCCCTTGCCCAGGCAGGCCCGAAGTCCGTTTACATTCCACGATATCAGTCTCATTGGTCTCCTCCGCTTTTTTTCTTTTTCATAGTATAGCACGGGAGTAAGGTCATCAGCAAGCCGCATCGATCAAAGAAACGAGATGTATCGCCATGAACTGACCCCCAAAAGTTAGACCAAGAATCTAACTGGAGGAGGTCAGTTTTGTTATGGCAAAGTATAGTTATGAGTTTAAACGCATAGTTGTGGATGAATACCTAAGTGGACAAGGAGGCTGTAATTATCTTAGCCAAAAATACAGTCTCACACGATCACTTATTCAGAGATGGGTTTCAAACTATCGTCATTTTGGGGATGACGGTCTTAGAAGAAGCAGGCAGAAGCAGAAATACACTTTCGAATTCAAGCTTCATGTAGTAGAATTGTATTTATCAAGTGAACTCTCTTACCAGACTCTTGCGAGCCAAGTAGGAATGACAAATAGCACATTAATTACCCAATGGGTCAATAACTATCGTGCTGCTGGACCTGAAGCCCTGAAGCCTAAAAAGAAAGGTCGAAAACGAACAATGGATAAAGAGAAAGTCATCCGCGAGATCAAAGAAGGTGATTCGGAAGAGCAGAAGGAACTTCTTAAGCAATTGCAGGAGGAGAACCTTAGACTTCGGATCGAGAATGCATTTTTAAAAGAATCGAGGAGGCTGCGTTTAGAGGAGGAAGATCTTCTGAACGAACTGCGAGAATCGTCCACAGCCTCCGAGGAGAATTCAAATTAAAGGACATTCTCGCAGCAGCAGGACTTCCAAAAGCCACGTATATGTACTGGCAGAAGCGATTTGATCGCGAGGATCCGGATGCTGAGCTTCTTCAGATCATGAGAGATATCAGAGAAAAGCATAAGAACTATGGCTATCGTCGAATCTATGGAGAGCTTCGGAAGCATGGCATCAAGGTAAACAAGAAGCGCGTCCATCGCATAGTCCAGAAGTATGGCATGCAGGTCACCTCATTCACCAGGAAGAGCCGCAGGTTCAGTACATACAAGGGTGTCGTAGGAAGGATCGCTCCAAACAGAGTGAACAGAAGATTCAACACTAACATTCCTCATCAGAAGATCACTACGGATACGACAGAGTTCAAGTACTATGAGCCGGATGACAAAGGCAGAGTATCCATCAAGAAGTTTTATCTTGATCCATTCATGGATATGTGGAATCTGGAGATCCTGAGTTATGGCATTTCAGATCGTCCATCTGCGCAGAGCATAATGACGGCCTTGAATGAGGCAATCGATGTAACAAGCGATTGCAAGTTCAGACGCACATTTCACTCTGACCGTGGCTGGGCATACCAGATGAATGCTTATCGCTATGAACTGAAGAAGAACAGGATCTTTCAAAGCATGTCTCGCAAAGGCAACTGCTACGACAACTCACCCATGGAAAACTTCTTTGGGATCATGAAGCAGGAGATGTACTATGGTCAGGTATACAGAAGCTTCGATGAACTCAAAGATGCGATAGACAAATACATACGTTACTACAACCAAAAGCGCAGCAAAGCATCTCTTGGATACCGGAGTCCAGTTGAGTACCGGGAAGAGATATTAGCTGCATAGAAAAACTCCAGCGATTTCTCACTGGAGCAAAAGTCTAACTTTTGGGGGTCACCTCACCATTTGGCCCTTTTTTGAACATCTTTTTCTTTTTCAGAAAATACAATCAATATATTGCCCCTCCCTCAAAATCGTGGTATCATATTAAAGTAAGAAACTGGACGAGGAGACCGGGAGAGACCGCCACATTGGAGGCGGCGCCGAAGGGGCGCAAGGTGTTAAACTCTCAGGCAAAAGGACCGATCTCTGACAGTTCCCTGGAGAGCGTATGCGCACCGACGAGGATCAAATCTTTCAGGTAAACGGACAGGGCACACGAGTTATGTTCGTGTGCCCTGTAATTGGTTTTTGACAGAGTGCACAGAAGATGGAGGTAGGTTTTATGTCTGATGAAAAGCTGAAGAGAACTTCACTGTTCGACACACACGTCAAGTACGGCGGCAAGATCGTACCTTTCGCAGGCTATGAAATGCCTGTACAGTACAAGGCTGGCGTTATCGAGGAACATATGGCGGTCAGAACCAAGGCCGGTATGTTCGATGTTTCCCACATGGGTGAAATCCTGGTCAAGGGTCCGGATGCCGAGAAGAACCTGAATATGCTGCTGACCAATGATTACAGCGGTATGGCGGATGGGCAGGCTCGCTATTCCCCCATGTGCAACGAGGAGGGCGGCGTTGTAGATGACCTGATCGGCTACAAGGTCAACGACCAGTTCTTCCTGCTTGTGGTTAACGCAGCCAACAAGGACAAGGATTACAAGTGGATCTGTGACCATCAGTCCGGTGATGTGACCATCGAGGACATCTCTGCCCAGGTCGGCCAGATTGCCCTGCAGGGACCCAAAGCCATGACGATCCTGAAGAAGCTGGTGAAAGAGGCAGACATCCCCGCAGAATACTATGCTGCTACATACAATGTAGATTTGTGCGGCAGCAACGTCATGATCTCCACCACCGGGTACACCGGAGAAGAAGGCGTCGAGATCTACATGCCGTGGGAGGATGCCCCGAAGATCTGGGAAGCTCTGATGGAAGCAGGTGCTGACGAGGGCCTGATCCCCTGTGGACTGGGCGCCAGAGACACCCTGCGACTGGAGGCTGGTATGCCACTGTATGGCCACGAGATGGACGACACCATCACCCCGAAGGAAGCTCTGCTGTCCATGTTTGTCAAGATGGATAAGGATGATTTCATCGGTAAGGCAGCGATCGAGGCCAAGACACCGCCGGCACGCAAGAAGGTCGGCCTGGAGGTCATCGGCCGCGGCATCATCCGCGAGCACATGGACGTCTACAAGGGCGACAAGAAGATCGGTGTGACCACATCCGGTACTATGTGCCCGTACCTGAAGAAAGCCATGGCCGTCGCTCTGGTGGAATCGGATGAGCGCAATCTGGGCGATGAGGTCGAGGTAGACGTCAGAGGCAGAAGAGTCAAGGCCAAGATGGTCAAAGCCATGTTCTATCAGAGAGAACAGTAGTTATGTATACGTCCTCGGGCTGCGGCTGCGGCCCGGGATAAGTGGTAATTTTTATTATTTTGGAGGTAATCACAATGTTATTCGCAAAATCACACGAATGGGTAGACATGATCGACGACACTACAGCAACCATCGGAATTTCCGATTTCGCACAGAGTGAACTGGGCGGCCTGGTATTCGTAAACCTGCCCGAGGTTGGCGATGAGGTCGAGGCTGGCGAAGTATTTGCTGACGTTGAGTCCGTTAAGGCTGTCTCCGACATCTATTCCCCGGTCACCGGCACCGTAGCAGAGGTCAACGAGGAACTGCTGGATGCTCCTGAGAAGATCAATGAGGACGCTTACGGCGCATGGTTTATCAAGGTCGAGAACATCAGTGAACAGGCAGATGACCTGATGGACGAGGATGCCTACAAGGCATACTGTGACGAAGCTTCTGCTGAGTAACCGAAGAACCTTTTCAGAAAAAGAGGTGAATACTATGGGCTCATATGTACCTAATACATTGAAAGAGCGGGAGGCCATGCTGAAGGAAGCCGGTTACGCCAGCTTCGATGACATGTTCTCCTGCATCCCGGAGGAAGTCAAAGTAAAAGAACTGAACCTCCCCTCCGGTAAGAGCGAGATGGAAGTGGCTCGTCTGATGGAAGCCCTGGCCGGCAAAAACAAAGTCTATGACTCCATCTTCCGGGGTGCAGGTGCTTACAATCACTACATCCCGTCCATCGTGGGCAGCGTGGTCAGCAAGGAGGAATTCCTCACCGCTTACACCCCATACCAGGCGGAGATCAGCCAGGGTATCCTGCAGTCGATCTTTGAGTTTCAGACCATGATCTGCGAGCTCACCGGTATGGATGTTTCCAACGCATCCCACTATGACGGAGCCACCGCCGCAGCAGAGAGTATCCCCATGTGCCAGGACAGAAAGCGCAAGGTCGCTTACGTCTCTGAGACCACCCATCCGGGCGTGATCCAGGTCATGAAGACATACTGCTTCGGCAGCAATACCGAGCTGAAGGTCATCTCCGCCGTTGACGGTCTGACCAACCTGGACGAACTGAAGGAAGCTCTGGAGGCGGATCCTTCCGCAGCCTGCTTCTATGTCCAGCAGCCTAATTTCTACGGCAACTTCGAGGACTGCGAAGCCATCGCTGAAATCGTCCACGGAGCAGGTGCCAAGTTCGTTATGGGTGTGAACCCCATCACACTGGCCATCACCAAGACCCCTGCCGAGGTAGGCGCGGACATCGCCGTTGGTGACGGACAGCCTCTTGGCATGCCCATCGCATACGGCGGCCCCTATGTAGGATTCATGGCCACCAACAGCAAGATGATGCGTAAGCTTCCGGGCAGGATCGTGGGCGAGACCGCAGACGATGATGGCAACCGGGCGTACGTGCTGACTCTGCAGGCCAGAGAGCAGCACATCCGCCGTGAGAAAGCAAGTTCCAACATCTGCTCCAACCAGGATCTCTGCTGCCTCACTGCTTCCGTCTATATGGCGGCTATGGGTGCTGAGGGAATGGCTGAGGCAGCCAAACAAAGCATGGCCAAGGCACATTATCTGGCGGATGCTCTGGAGAAGGCTGGATACAAGGCTTTGTACCAGCATGACTTCTTCAACGAGTTCGTCACCGAGTGCCCCTGCGGCGCAACCGCGCTGATGGACGCGCTGGCCGAGGAAGGCATCCTGGGCGGACTGCCCCTCACAGAGAACGTCGTCCTTTGGTGCGCCACCGAGCTGAATACCAAGGAAGATATGGACAAGCTTGTCGCAATCGCGGCCAAGTGCATGGGAAAGGAGGCGTAGGAGATGAAACTTATATTTGAACTCGGCGCCGAAGGCAGAGGCCTCTCTCTCCTGCCGGCCTGCGATGTTCCGGAGACAACACTTCCGGAAGGCTATGTCCGTCAGAGCAAGCTGCACCTGCCGCAGGTCTCGGAGAACGAGATCAGCCGGCACTACACAGCACTGGCAGGACGCACCCACGGCGTGAACAACGGCTTCTACCCGCTGGGATCCTGCACCATGAAATACAACCCCAAGATCAACGAGGACGCCGCTGCTCAGAAGGGCTTTAAGCGTGTACATCCTCTGCAGAATGAGAAGGATGTTCAGGGCTCCATGGAAGTCATGAAGATGGCGGAGGACATGCTGGAAGAGATCTGCGGCATGGACGCATTCACCCTGCAGCCGGCTGCCGGTGCCCACGGTGAGTTTACCGGCTTGCTACTGATCAAATCCTATCACATGGATCGTGGGGACACCAAGAGAACCAAGATCATCGTACCGGATTCTGCCCACGGCACCAATCCTGCCAGCGCGGCTATGTGCGGATATGATGTGGTCAGCATCGACTCCGCAGAAGACGGATGTGTCGATCTGGATGCCCTGCGGGCAGCAGTAGGCGAAGATACGGCGGGCCTGATGCTCACCAATCCGAATACCGTCGGTATCTTCGACAAGAACATCCTGGAGATCACCAAGATCGTCCACGAGGCAGGCGGACTGTGCTACTATGACGGCGCCAACCTGAACGCAGTCATGGGACAGGCTCGCCCCGGAGACATGGGATTTGACTGTGTCCATGTGAACCTTCACAAGACCTTCTCCACACCTCACGGCGGCGGCGGCCCGGGTTCGGGACCTGTGGGCTGCAAGGATTTCCTGGCGAAATTCCTGCCCGGCTTCCACATTGAAGGGAATGCTGAAGACGGATTCCACTACGCAGTCGGTGAGAAGACCATGGGTGCTGTCAAGCAGTTCCATGGCAACTTCCTGGTCATCGTACGTGCACTGACCTATATGCTGACACTGGGCAAGGAAGGCATCCCTGAGGCGTCTGCCAACGCAGTGCTGAACGCCAACTACATGCGTGTGAAACTGGCACAGAAATTCGAGATGGCTTATGACACCACCTGTATGCACGAGTTTGTCATCGATGTTGGCGAGCTGAAGCACAGGACCGGCGTATCAGCACTGGATGTGGCCAAGGGACTTCTGGACTACGGCTTCCATCCACCCACAATGTACTTCCCGCTCATCGTCCACGAGGCTTTGATGGTAGAGCCTTGCGAGACAGAGCCAAAGGAAGTCATGGACGAGTTCATCGACGCCATGCTGGAGATCTATGCGCAGGCGGAGAAGGATGCGGAAGTCCTTCACACCGCGCCGCATAACACCGTCATCGGACGTCCGGACGAGGTGGGCGCAGCCCGTAAACCTGTGGTGCGTTACGTCTGGGAGGACTAGTCTATGGTAAGAAAGCTCAGATGGCTGCGGACCAACAACACCTGGCCCTACCGAAATCTGGCAATCGAAGAATACCTGACGACACACACTGCACCCGGCGAAGTGATCCTCTTCCTCTGGCAAAACCACCACACGGTGGTCATTGGAAAGAATCAGGACGCCTGGAAAGAATGCAAAGTAAATGAGCTTGAGGAAGGCGGCGGATATCTTGTCCGCCGCCTCTCTGGTGGAGGCGCTGTGTACCATGATGCCGGCAACCTGAACTTCACCTTCTGTGTGCAGAAGCCGGATTACGACGTAGACAGGCAGCTTGGGGTGATCCTGCGGGCGCTGAACGCCCTGGGGATCCCCGCAGAGAAGACCGGCCGCAATGACATCACTGTAGGGGGCCGGAAGGTCTCCGGCAACGCATTCTATCGAAGCGGCCCCTACTGCTACCACCATGGAACCCTTCTGGTGAACGTGGATCCTGCGAAGATGGGCCGCTACCTGAATGTAGACAAGCGGAAGCTGGCCTCCAAGGGGGTGGACTCGGTCCGCGCCCGGGTGATCGGCCTTTCGGAATCGAAACCGGAGTTGACGGTGGACATGCTGGCGGATGCTCTACTGCACGCTTTCTCAACAGAGTATGGCCTGGAAGCATCGCAATTAGACGATGCGTCTCTGCCCACGGCAGAAATCGATGCTCTTACAGCAAAATTCAAAAGCTGGGACTTCCGGCTGGGTCGCCCCATCCCCTTCACTTATGAGATGGAAGATCGTTTCGACTGGGGCGGGATCGCTCTGCAATTCTCTGTGAAGAGCGGCCTAATCGAACATCTGACAGTCCGAACGGACGCAATGGACGACCGGCTGGAGTCGGCTTTGTGCCAGGCACTGACCGGCAAGCGATACGATGCCGGTGTGCTGACGGAGGCAGTGGCGAACATGGCTTTGGCCACGGATATCACAGATGAGGCCGCGACACAGGCTATCCGCCAGAACCTCATCGACTTGATAAAGGAGAAAATATAAATGGAAAAATATGATCTGATCGTCATCGGCGGCGGACCGGGCGGCTATGAGGCTGCCGCAGAGGCCGCTGCAGAATACAAGATGAAGGTGGCGCTTGTGGAGAACCGGGAACTTGGCGGCACCTGCCTGAACCGTGGTTGCATCCCTACCAAGGCGCTGCTCCACTCCGCAGAGTTGTACCGGGAGTTGAAGCTGCATGGTGAGGCGCTGGGCCTGACCGCGGTAGGCGACGGGGGCATTGATATGTCCAGACTGCACGCCCGGAAGGACGAGGTGGTAGACCAACTTGTTACCGGTGTAACGGGACTCATGAAGAAAAACAAGGTGAAGGTCTATCGCGGCCTGGGAACCATCGTGGATAAAGGCCGCGTCGATGTGGCGCTTTCGGATGGATCTTCGGAATCTTTGGAAGCAGAGCATATCCTGATCGCCACCGGTTCGGTCCCCTCTGTGCCGCCCATCCCTGGTGCGAACAGTCCCAAGGTCTTCACCAGCGATGAGATGCTGGAACTAGATCACCCTATCAAGAGCCTGATCGTCATCGGCGGCGGTGTCATCGGTTGTGAGTTCGCCTCTGTGTTCAGTTCCCTAGGTGTGGAAGTCACAATCATTGAGGCCCTGCCCCGCATCATCGCCAACCTGGACAAGGAGATCAGCCGCAGCCTGACACAGATCCTGAAAAAATCCCGCGGTATCGATATTCACACGGATGCCATGGTAACGGAGATCAAGGAGGCCGGGGAACAGGTCACCTGCTGCTACAAAGAGAAGGACGAGATTTGCGAAGCCACTGCGGATCTGGTGCTGATGTCCATCGGACGCCGCGCCAATACCGCCGGTCTCTTCAGTGACGCAACATCTCCTGATGTGGCAGGCATGGAGATGAACCGCGGCATGGTGGTGGTAAACGAGAACTACCAGACCAGCGTCCCTGGCATCTACGCCATTGGTGATGTGATCGGTGGAATCCAGCTGGCTCATGTGGCTACCGCAGAAGGACGCTGCGCCATTGCCCACATGAACGATGCCCCGGCACCCTGCGATGTAAAGACGATCCCCTCCTGCATTTACACGGATCCAGAGATCGCCAGCGTCGGCATGAGCGCCGACGAAGCGAAGGAAGCCGGCATCCCCGTGGTCTCCAAGAAATACTCCATGGGAGCCAATGGCAAGTCCGTGCTGTCCCTGCAGGAGCGCGGCTTCATCAAGATCATCGCCGACAAAGACTCGCACAAAGTCCTGGGCGCTCAGATGATGTGCGCCCGCGCAACGGATATGATCAGCCAGTTCTCCCAGGCCATTGTCTGTGGCCTCACTCTGGAGGACATGGCTCGGACCATTTACCCCCACCCTACCTTCAGTGAGGGGATCGGGGAAGCCCTGAAATGAGAGACCTAACCCCATTTGCGAAGCAAATGGTCGGTAGGTCCTCAGTCAGAACAGCCCGAAGCGAAAGCGAGGTTGCTCAGGCGGCCGTCACAATGAAACGTGACGGCCGCCTTTTTTACGCCCTGCTCCTGTTTCCCCGAATCAGTTTCTGTTCACCTTGGACGAATAGATGTGAATATATATTCACTATCTTGTATTCTGCGAACCACCTCCGGAATACGCAGATGGATATTTTCCGTGTTTTACCCCCTTATTATCCACACCAGCCGCCATCTAATTTTCAATAACTAGGTTTGATTCCAATATCCCACAATTTATACTCACTCGTCACGGCAGGGTCATGCCAGACAGGCCCTGTCCACACAATGCTTTGTCCCTCCATCCCCTCTTCACAACCTGAAAATCAGATCTCCCTCTTCAATAATTACCAGTATTCCCCATTTATAAATATCCGTATCATACATTGTGGATATTTCGAGCCTGAAATGGCCATTTTATCCACATCCATATCCCAGACCACGCGGTCCACATCCACATCCCAGGCCATACGGAACACATCCACATCCCAGACCACGCAGACCACATAGAACACTTTCCAGACAATCTACGCCTCCGGAGAGCCACGGAAGATCAAAATAATCACACAATCTTCACTGTACTTCCCCATAGAACAGCGTTATAATCCGATTAATCATCAGGCTACGATCACTGCTGCCCGGTGAAGGGGGTGTCAGATTCCACAGGGGGTGTAAGAGAAAGGAAGGAATTATGACAAATCTTGAAGGTGCCCTGGAATATCTGAACGACTATTTTACATCAATGTACGAACGAGCAATGGAAGGACAAAAGCAACTATCCTTGTATCGTCATGAGTCTTTGATCTGTGAGGTCAGAGAAGATCAACGCTACTATCGGATCATCAATCCCAAGGAATACGGGGGAAAACCTCATTATTGCGGAAGCTTCCAGAAGAACTGGGAGGTACAGTATGTGGCTGCATGCCAATACTTCCACAAGGCTGCGGACAAAGCCTCCCAGTCCCTTTGCTCACTGGATACTTTTCGGAGGAACATTTCCGATATCGATCCCAATTTCTTCCCTGAGGAGCTTCCACAGGCCTACCAGCTTCAGCCACCCTTCGTGTACGACCAGATGGGCGTCATTGATATCAACACCTGGCAGAACAAGCCACGGAGATTCTCGGACAAGAACCCTGAAGGCAAGAAATACCGCTCCAGAGATGGCTGGCTGGTGCGCTCCAAATCAGAGGTGCTGTGTGCCGACGGGTATTCGGACGCAGGCATTCCCTATGTCTATGAAGCACTGCGGAAGGTGGCCGGAAGATGGATAGCGCCGGACTTTGAGTCTTTGTGCATCCGTAAATATATAGAGATCATCCATGAACACTGCGGGAGGATGGACGACCCGGACTACGTGATGGGCAGTTTTGTGCCGCGACTGTCGCTTTATTTGCAGGCGGGCTACACCATCGGAGTCGATCTGATCTTCACTTTTGAGACAAAGCAGACTCCGCTGACCCCACAGGCGGTGACGGATCTCCTCGCGCAGTATTTCTAAGCGCCCTTTCGATCACTCTGTTATTGTAACTCCTTCCATATTATGTTACAATGTCCATAATTATGCGAGGAGTTTCCCATGCCCAAGTTTAGTGTAAAAAAGCCTTATTTCATACTGGTCGCCGTGCTGGCACTCATCGTCCTTGGCATCACAGGATTTACCCGGATGACCACGGATTTTTTGCCTGATATGGAGCTCCCTTATATGGTGATCATGACGCCGGATCCGGGAGCCTCTCCTCAAAAGGCAGAGACCGAGATCACTGATCCCATGGAGGATGCGGTGTCCACCATCAGCGGCATCAAGAACGTGTCCAGTCTGTCAGCAAACAACATGAGCCAGGTGATGCTGGAATTTGAACACGGCACAGATATGGATGGAGCCATGGTGAAGGTCACTTCGGCGGTCAACCAGCTGGAGCTGCCGGAGAATGCCGGCAAGCCCATCATCATGGAGATCTCCATGGACATGATGCCTGTGACCTACCTGAGCGTTGACAAGAAAGGCTATGACAGCGTCAAACTCACGAAGTACGTGGAGGACTCAGTCATCCCAACGCTGAAACGGCAGGATGGTGTGGCCAGCGTCCAGAGCGCCGGCATGATCAAGGAACAGCTTCAGATCAAGTTGAACCAACACAAGGTAGATCAAGTCAACCAGCGGATCCATGACAAGGTGGCTGCGGAGTTCGACGACGCCCAGGCGGATCTGGACGAGGCAAGCAGCAAGCTGGACAAGGCCGAGAAGAAACTCAAGAAGAGCAAGAAGAAGCTCAAGAAACAACAAAAGAAGACGAGCAAGCGGATGGCCACGTACACCAAGCTCATGAACCAGGCTTTGTCTACCCAGTCAGCGTATCAGAGCCAACTGGATTCGATAAAGGCCTATCAGGGTGCTTTGAACGCGGAGCTGGGCCTCTATCAGAAAATCGGCCTTACGAACGATCGTACCAAGGCCATCCAGGAGGAACTAAACAACCTGAAGACCGAACAGGCTGCCGCAGAGCAGGCTCTGAACATGGTCAATAACCAGGTCTCACAGGCTACAGAGAACTACAGCAAGGTTGAGGAAGGCAAACTCAGCGCAGCCGCCGCCTTCGGCAGCGGAAATGCGCAGATGGCCCAGGCGGAGAGCAGTCTGAAGAGCAGCCGACAGGAGATCAAGGATGGCTACAAATCCCTGGAGAAAAGCCGCAAGAAGGCACTGAAGGCCGCCAACGCCAATCAACTCCTTTCCCTGGACACCCTGTCCGGGATTCTTAGCGCGCAGAATTTCTCCATGCCGGCAGGATCGATCGGCAAGGGTAGCAACGAATACCTGTTGCGCATCGACAATAACCTCTCCTCTCAGAATGAGCTGGAAAGCCTGGTCCTCACCCATATCGATAAGGTGGGGGATATTCATGTGTACGACGTAGCCGACGTAAAGATCGCCAACAACGCTGGAGAGACCTACGCCAAGGTCAACGGCCAGGACGCTGTGATCCTGTCAGTCTTCAAGACCAGTTCTGCCGGCACTGCTTCAGTCTCCCAGTCCGTGGAAGCGGCTTTGCGTGACATGCACCAGAAGGACAAGAGCTTGCGGTTTCTTACGTTGATGGATCAGGGAGACTACATCGACCTGGTGACTACTTCCGTATTCAAGAACCTTCTTTATGGGGCGATTCTGGCCATTATCGTGCTGTTCCTCTTCTTGAGAGATATACGGCCAACAGCGGTGGTGGCATTGTCCATTCCGCTGTCCGTCATTGCCTCTTTGCTGATCATGTATTTCGCAGGCATCACTCTCAACGTCCTGTCTCTGTCGGGGCTGGCGCTGGGCATCGGCATGCTTGTCGACAATTCCATTGTGGTGATGGAGAATATATACCGTATGCGCAACCGGGGAGAATCAGCAGCCCGGGCTGCTGTCGCAGGGGCCAATCAGGTGGCAGGTGCCATCGCCGCCTCCACCCTGACCACCATTTGCGTCTTTCTCCCCATCCTGTTCACCGATGGTCTGAGCAGGGATCTTCTGGAGGACATGTGCTTCACCATCAGCCTCAGCCTTCTGGCCAGCCTGGTGATCGCCCTGACCGTCGTCCCTGCCCTCTCCTCTACCCTGATGCGGGGCAGCCAGGAGAAGGATCACCGGTTCCTCAACAAGCTCCAGGAGAAATACGCAGGTGCCCTGTCCTTCTGCCTGAAACGGAAATGGCTTCCACTATTGGTGGCTGTGGTGTTGCTTGTGCTTTGTGCGGGCAAAGTATTCACCACCGGCATCGTGCTCATGCCTTCCATCGGCAGCGACCAGATGTCCATGTCCTTTACCGCGGACAAGGAGAGCACCGACGAGGAGAACTACAAGCTCATGGATGAGCTCTCCCGCGAGGTGCGCGCCATCGATGGGGTAAAGACAGTAGGTGCTGTCCAGACAGCCAACCTGGGCATGGGCGAGACAGACAACGCCAATTACACCGCCTTAATCCTCCTGAAGGAAGAGGCCGCTCACCGCAATTCTGAGATTGCCGGAAAGATACGCAAGATCATGGAGAAGGCGGGATGCGAGGATTTCCAGGTGGCGGAGAGCAACATGGATACCTCCTCTGTCATGAGTCAGGGCCTGTCTGTGGACATTACCGGCGATGACGAGAACAAGCTCCTCGCGCTGAGTAAGGATGTGATGGCCATTGTCGAGAAGGAAAATGGATTCCGCAAGGTGGAGAACGGCCAGGAGGCCGCCTCAAGGGAACTGGTACTCCACATAGACGAGGACGCGGCCATGCGCTGTGGTCTCACGGTTGCGCAGATCTATCAGGCTCTGAGCACAAAGCTTACCGAGGATAAGACTGCAACCACCATCTCCCTGAAGGACAACGACATGGACGTGGTGCTGAAAGACACCCGCCAGCCTCTCACCCGAAAGAACCTTCTGGATTTCAAGATCGAGGCCCAGAAAACCAAGGCGGACGGCACCACTACCACAAAGAAATACAGACTTGGAAAGTTTGCGGACTTTACAGAGAGGGACAGCCTTGCCTCCATTTCCCACCATAACGGTTCCAAGAGAATCACGGTGACAGCAGAGACAGTGGAAGGCTACAACACCACTCTCCTCTCCCGCAAACTACAGAAAAAAATAGATGCAATGGACGTCCCCGAGGGGTATAATATAAGCATAGGCGGAGAGACGGAAGACGTATCCAAGATGGTCCGTGACATGCTCCTGATGATGCTGGTGGCCGTGATCCTGATCTACCTGATCATGGTGGCGCAGTTCGCTGGCTTCCTGGCCCCTTTCATCATCATGTTCACCATCCCGCTGGCTTTCACCGGCGGATTCCTGGCCCTGATGATCGCCGGGATGGAACTCTCCATGGTATCCATGATGGGATTCCTGATGTTGTCCGGTGTCATCGTCAACAACGGCATCGTTTTCATCGACTACGTCAACCAGCTCCGGCGCGCTGGCATGGAAAAGCGCGCCGCCCTGATTCAGGCCGGACAGAACAGAATGCGTCCGATCCTGATGACCGCCTTCACCACGGTTTTGTCCATGTCTGCCATCGCTCTCAGCCGAGATCCCGGTGCGGAGATGAGTCAGGGAATGGCCGTGGTCGTCATCGGCGGACTGCTCTACGCAACGTTTATGACGCTCTTCATTGTACCGATCCTCTACGACCTGCTCTTCCGCAGGAAGGAACTGAAGGTTGTGGATCTTGGAGACGAGAGCACCCTGTAGAAGACTACACCACACTACTATCACCACATGGTGTACAGAATGTATTTAGGAGGAACCGAAATGGCAATCAAGAAATCCGCGGAAGATTATCTGGAGACCATGCTGATCCTGAAGGAGCAGAAGGGCTACATCCGCTCTATCGATATCGCCGAGCACCTGGGCGTAACCAAACCCAGTGTTTCCTACGCCACCAAGCACCTGCGGGAAAGCGGACATATCACCATGGAGCGCGATGGCATGATCACCCTGACACCGACCGGCATGTCCGTCGCCGCCAAGATTTACGAACGACACAGGATTTTCTCCGATCTACTGGTCTACTTAGGCGTTAACCCTGATACAGCCATGAAAGACGCCTGCGAGATCGAGCACGATGTCAGCGACGAGACCTTCGATCGGATCCGCGAGACCTGGCAGCGAGTATGCCAGAAATAAGTGTGCCAAAAGTGTGTCAAAAGGGACGGTTCTTTTTGACACATTACTGAGGAATTGACTATGAATGAAAGAACAAGCAGAACACTGAAAGACTTCCCCGCCGTCATCCTGGCCTCTCAATCCCCCCGACGCCTGGACATCCTGCGCGCTCACGGTGTAGAACCACGGATCCTTCCGGCGGACATCGATGAGACCATTCCCACCGGAATGGATCCCCGAGAAGTGCCCATGTTCCTTGCGCTAAAGAAGGCTTTGTATATCGAGACAGAACACCCGGAGCTCTCCGGCAGCCTGATCATCGCCTCAGACACCATCGTCTACAAGGACAAAATCCTTGGAAAGCCTGCGAACCAGGCGGAGGCCTACGCCATGATTGATGCTATCCGAGGCACCACGCATCAGGTCATTACCGGCGTAGCGCTTATAGAGGCGGGCAACGAGAACAAGCGAGTCTTTCGGGATATTACAGAAGTATACTGCAACGATGTAAGCCACGAGGAGATCCTGGCCTACGTATCCACCGATGAACCCTACGACAAAGCCGGTGGTTACGCCATCCAGGGCACTTTCGGCGAGTACATCGACCACATCGAGGGCGACTACGAGAACGTGGTGGGTCTGCCCTACGAACATATGGTAAAAGAAATCGAGAGGCTGTGACAGCCTCTCTTTTTTGTCATTTTATGACCAAACTCTAACCCTACGTACGGCTTTTTGGGAAAACAAGCGATTCTAGCGATTCCCGAGGTCCCATAGTACCCCATAAAAAGTCAAAAAAAGTGTCTGCACTACCTGTTTTTTTGAACACTTCTTCTTGACTCGTACCCTGTGTCACCCTTCATACTGCAACCATAAACCATTGCAATTTCAACGAAAATGGAGGTTCCCCATGGGGTATGCTTTTCTCGGTCTGGCTATGATTGCCTGTGTGGCAGGATCTTCTCTCCTGACAGCCAGTGATGGAATGAAAAAAATCGGATATGGTATCGGTGGCGTACTTATATTTGCCATCAGTTATGTACTCCTTTCCCGTTCCATCCTGACTATCAACATCAGTATCGCCTATGCTATCTTCTGCGGGGTGGGCATCATCCTGTCCAGCCTGATCTCTTCGGTGGTATTTCATCAGAAGATGACCAAGATCGGCGTGTTCTGTATGTTTCTGATCCTGGCCGCCTGCGTCATCATCCACCTGTTCGGGTCTATGTAGTAGGGAAGGAGCAAAGAAAATGAAAAAACCAAAAGCAAAGATCCTGTTTCTGATCGCTGTATTGCTGGAACTTATCGGAAACTTCCTGATCAGTTACACCGAAGGGTTTACGGTACTTCTGCCCTCCGTGGTCTGTTTCCTGATCTACTCTCTCAGCGCGGTGTTCTTCGGCTTCTCGTTGAAGGAGATCAATCTGGGCATCGCCTATGCGGTCTGGTCTGGCGTGGGCATCGTCTTTCTGGCCATCGTTTCGGTGTTCTGGTTCCGCCTCCCCCTGACCATCCCTGATATCATCGGGCTTGTCATGATCACCATCGGCGTAGTGGGGATGGATCTCTTTGGTGCGGCGGAAGAATAAGTAAACAGAAGGAGACTATCATGATTGACAATGATCAACTGTATTCCATAGGACAGGCTGCTGAGATCTGTGATGTCTCCCGGCGTACCCTCCGGTTCTATGAGATCAAGGGATTGATCTCTCCTGACCACCTATCCGAAGGCGGCTACCGGTACTACACCATGGAGACCCTGCGGCGGGTTCGGGTCATCCGCTACTTCCTCGAGGAGGGGTTTTCGCTGGATCAGGCCGGCAAGCTGCTGAACACCAACGATTTGGATGATTACGAGGAGGTCTTTCGGGACCAGATCCAAAAGACTCTGGCTGAGATCGACTTCTACCGCAATCGTCTGGAAAGTCTGAAGGGCTGGTATGGATTGCTTTGTGAAGGAAAACGTGTACGCCTGCTAGGGCAGGACAACTTCACCCTAAAACACATTCCCACCCGGAACTACATGTTCCTGGAAGATTATCTGGATGTAGACGATCCTTACGCACAGGCCAATCTGGAGACAAAGCATTATACCATGGCCAAGCAGAATGGACACGCCATGATCGACGTTGGCGGCTCCTATATCCTATACAACCGCGACCTCCTCAGCCGAGTCGATATGCGCACCACAGCGGTCACCCTGCTCCAGGAATATTATCCAGCCCCTTCACAGACTGAAAGTAAGAACATCCGAAAGATTCCTGGCTTCCTGGCGGTCTCCGCCTACCACATCGGAGAGCTGCTTCGTATCCCGGAAACCTATCGTCGCGCAGTAAAGTGGGCCGAATCCCACCAGCTGCCGCTGCGTGGGGACTGTTACGAGCGATATGTCATCGATATCTACACCTCTGATGACCCCACGGAGTATATCACAGAGATCCTCCTGCCCCTGGATGCCGATCCTGATCCCTTCAATTATCTGGAAGAGCAGGCAAAGAACGATCATTGAGAAGCGCTCTACACCGCGGGGCGCACCTATTGAAAGAGGCTGCCACTTCATTCTGGGCAGCCTCTTTTTTCGAGGTGTGTCAAAAAGAACCGTCCCCTTTGACACACTCTAATGCAGTTCCGATACCGATGTCCGCCACCACTACCTGTCCCATGTGATCAGCGATCATTGGATACTGGTTGGCGTGGACAGGCTTGCGAGCGTGGAAGGAGATGGTAAAGTCTGCGTACACCGCTTTCTCAGGGCGTACCTCCCCCTCCTCGTCGCCAGAGAGTCCGCTGGGAATGTCGATGGCGTAGATCATTCTGTCATCCCGGTGAGCGATCATGTAGTCGATGGCTGCAGCGGCGTTCCCCCTCGGCGTTCCATGAAACCCGGTGCCGAAGATGGCGTCGATGAGAAGGTCATCTTCCTTCATGTCGCACAAAGCCTTCTCCAGATCAGCCGCTGCCTGCTCCGGCGCACTCTCATAGAGACGGATGATCTCGATCCGATCCCGGATCAGCTCGTAGTTGGTGATGGCATCCGGCGTCGTCGGTTCCCCGGATGTCAGGACGATCCGCACCTGATCTCCGTGCTCCAGGATCTTACGGGCGATGACGAATCCGTCCCCTGCATTGTTTCCCTTGCCACAGAAGACACAGGCTTTGTGAAGAAAATGCTCCTGCTCCGCCATGATGATGTCATAGGCTGTACTACCGGCATTCTCCATCATCTGATAGTAGCTGAGACCTGCCTCGTCCGCGCGTTGTTCCAGTTCCTTCATTTCTGCGCATGTTACTATTGGTTTTCTGTGCATCATGTCTTTCAACCACCCTCCCATTGATAATTACCTTTATTATAGCACAGAATGGCAGGATCACTCCAGCCCTTTCAGCGCCTCTCCCATGGGGATCCTGCGGATCCGTCTCATGAGAATACGGGAGACCAGGAAGTAGCAGCCCAGCCCCACGCCCAGCATGATCAGGTAGCCACGAGGCGCTACATAATAGGAGAGCCAGCCGTTGTATCCCCGCATCATCACGAAGTAGATCTTCTTGACAACAACCGTGGAAAGCACCATGCAGACCAGCACGGACAACACCACCACAATGCCGGTTGCCCTGCTGTAGAGACGGCTGATCTCTTTGTCTTTGTAGCCCAGAATCTTCACCATGGAGATGGCATAGGCGTTGCGATCGATGGCGATCTTGGACAGCAGGAAGATGAGGAGCATGTACAGGATTACTGCAAATCCTGCAAACAGCGGAAAGATCACTCCCATGGAATCATCCAGTTGCTTGGAAACCACCGACATCTCCTTCTCCGTGATCACTGAGGAGATCTGTTCTTCTTTCAGTTTTCGGATGGGCCTATCCGCGAAATAACCACAGAAATACCCCTTGTCGTTATCAAAAGTATCATTAAACTCATCGATATACATGAACACACATAGGGTAGCCGGATAGTCATAAACACCCCCCACCGTGAATCGGTACTTATGTGATCCGAACTTCTCGTGCATGGTCAACTTGTCCCCAGGGCGGACACCATACTTCTCTGCATATGCGCTGGATACAAGCACCTCCTTCGGTGCCAGATCTCCAGTAAAATACTCCGAACCATGGATGATCCCATAGACAGTAATATCCTCATCGTTGTCGTTCTTGACGGTATCCACCGCGTATTTTTCCCCGTCCTTCCAGGAGATAAAGGCTGGTTCCTTCAGGATATACTGGTAGTTGGCGAACTTGCTCTTTGTCACCTCTCCCTGGAAGTGATCTAACAGAGGACTGAACATAGTCCCAAAGAACAGCAGCACAGACGCCAGAAAGATTCCCAGGAACATGGTGATATAGGCGGACTTGTTCTGCAGGATGATCCGTGCACGGAACCTGGTGGCAAAAGGCCATCTCTCCGGCAACCTGATCGCTCCGCGGCCTCCCGTGCTCCCCAGTTCGCCTCGGAGGAACTGCAGAGGAGTATATCTGAGCGCCCTGCCGATGACCACGAGCTCCACCACCAGGATGAGCACTGCCGGAATGATGGTGGTGCTCACCAGGGCCGGCCCGTTGAAGATGGTCTCGTAAGGCGGCAGTCCATAGCTGTGGTAGTAAGCCAAAACGATATAATCCTTCATGAAGGTATAACCGATGATGTTCCCGATTACAGATGCGATCGCCACCATCAACATCGGCAGCGTGATGAAGTGCCGCAGCAGTTCTCCTCGGGTATATCCGGAGGCGCGGAGGGTCCCGATGACCTTGGATTCCTGCTCGATGGTGCTCCTGGTGCTGATGGCGAATACAAAGGCAATGATCACCAGTACGATATAGAGCAGGGTCTGCATCATCACCATGTCCCCGCCCATATCGTCCCCGGAGAAGGTGATGGCCTGGTTATCCGGTCGAGCCAGGACCTGCTTCACTTCTACCTTCCGTTGATCGTCCAGCAGATCTGCGATATCCTCTCCCTTGTCCTTCTGCGCTTTATCGGACAAGGTCTGATCGTTGTTTCGCCAGGCATAGCAGTACTTGATCCCACCCTTCCCCATGGCCTTCCAGGCTTCTTCTGTGACCACGGCCACGGTGAAGTCATTGGCATCGAACATGAAATCGGTGGTGGTTCTGAAGAGACAACTGTAGTCGGAAAAGGCGGCGGTGCCAGTGACGGTGTAGGCACGGCCGCCTACGTCCATGGTGGCACCGACCTTGACGTGGTTGTTCTCAGCGTAGAGGCGGTCGATGACGATCTCGTCATGGGCCGCCGGCATGCGTCCTTCCATGATGGCAAGAAGGTTCATGGTCTGGCGAGGCTTGTAGACCCGGACGTCATCTCCTTTGGTGAGGCCGGCCTTGCTGACTTTGTCCTTGTAGAACTGCTCCTGCAGGACCACGTGTTCCCCGCGGACCTTGTCCAACACCTTTGCTGGTGCCGGGTCATCCAGAATAAAATGGCCATTCTCGATCTTGTATTTCTGGAAACTATCCTCGTAGGCTTTCACCATGCTCCCATCGGCAACCATGTACCCGGCTACCAGCCCGATCATGAAGATCAGAAAAAGGGCCAGCACGGTGTACTTGGCTTTGTCCTTGCGGAGCTCTCTTGGAAGTCGTTTCAACAGCGGATTTCTCATGTCTCCACCTACCAATCCAGATCCTCGGCAGGTCGCCGAACGTCATTGTGAACGATGCTCCGGATGCCGCCGTCGTGCAGCCGTATCACCTGATGTGCCATGTCCTTGATGGCGTCGTTGTGGGTCACCAGGACGATGGTGTTCTGGTAGGTCTCGTTGACGTGCTCGATGAGCTTTAGGATCTCTTTGGAGGTGTTGTAGTCCAGCGCCCCCGTTGGCTCATCGCAAAGGATCACATCCGGATTCTTGATCAACGCCCGTCCTATGGATGTCCGTTGCTGTTGTCCACCGGAAAGCTGGCTGGGCAGCTTGTGGGCGTGCTCGTGTAATCCAAGTGTATCGATCATCGCCTCCAATTGAAGCGGATCGTCGCTGAGGTAAGCGCCCACCTCGATATTCTCCCGCACGGTCAGGTTGGGAATCAGGTTGTAAGATTGGAACACGTATCCCAGGTGTCGTCTGCGATAGGCGGACAAAGCCTTCTCCCCCATATGCTCGATCCGGTCTCCGTTGATGATCACAGAACCGCTGTCCGCAGTTTCTATCCCGCCGATGATGTTCAGCAAGGTGGACTTGCCGGACCCCGACGGCCCCAGCAGCACGCAGATCTCCCCCTTCTCGATGTCACAGCTGATGCCCTTCAGCACCTCCACCCGGTTATCGCCGGATCCGAAGGACTTCTTTATATTCTCCAGTCTTAAATACATAGTCGCCTCCATAGTTAGATATTACTAACTACAATTATATATCTCTTACGGATGATTCGCAAGTATTTCAGGAGGTTTTTGGTGATATTTGGAGTGCTGGTTCTCTAAATCAACCTGTCACATACTATTCTGTTGAACAAAAGAAATTCATTTCCGTCAAAAAAAAATCTCCCGCATTTTGACGGAATTCAAAGCGGGCAATTAGTTGATCCAGGCCGCAAACACGTCTGATTCCATGAGTCACTGCCCAATGGAAGGGTCCAAGGGCGTCACCAGACGCCTGGTTTTCCTTGCAAGGATTCATTTTGAGCGATCCCAAGGAATATTTTACCATTATATGGTAGATAACGGAAACCCGATTCCGTTATTATTTCGATATACCAAAACTGACGGAAAACAACCCGGCAACCCTCCGATTTTGAAATCCAATGGCTGGAAAGCAGGTACACGAGACAGCTGTGGGATCCGAAGCAGCCCTCTGACCAGCCAGCAAAAAATCTACAACCGGCTCCCGATCCCGTATCCCCACAGGAAGACTGCTTTCAGTGACAGGGCGAGCAGAAGCAACAGACCGTAACCGAACAGGATCCCCGTCATAAACCGTCTCACGTTATTGCTCTCGTAGGCGGTCTTCTGCTGCCTTGATCCATCCACGAGCAGCGGCGCCAGGCACAAAGCCAGGCACCACAGGGGCGGATGCCAAAACCAGCCGGTGATCGCAGCCATCAGCCACCCTGCCAGCATGCCCTCGCACCGAGCGCATACCGGATGCCGGATCCCGTGTGTATGAAAAGACCGGTCGTCCCGGCAATGACAGCCGCAGACCACCGGTAATATTCTGTAGAGATGATTGAGCGCCCTGTATCTGAGCATACCCAACTACATTTGGGCTATGCCCGCACCAACGCCAATGACAATGGTGATGATATAGATCACCGCACTGATGATCACGGAGACCAGAGCACCCTTTCCAGCAGATTTCGCTGTTCTGGGTTTGGTGTCCTTCCACACCAGGAAGAGGATCAGCCCCACCAGAGGAATACAGAATCCTAACAACGCCCAGCCGAATCCACCGTTGTCCACTACGTTCTGCTGATACTGATTCTGATACGGATTTTGATATGGATTTCCGTTCTGGTTCTGATACTGGCTGTCTACATACTGCACCTGCTGCGGCCGCGGGGCTTCTTCTCCCTCAAAGGGGTTCCCCTGAGCCTGCCTTGGCTCTGCCCGGAAGGGGTCCTGCTGTTGCGGCTGGCTCTTCACTACATCCTGTGGCGCTCCACAGACGGGGCAGAATGCTGCCTGATCATCGATCTGTGCACCGCATTTTTTACAAATCGCCATAATAACTCCTTTCATGATATCGAATATTCTGCCCATATCATATCATATTTGTTACTTCTTCGCAATCCGTGAGATCATCAGACAACTGGATTCCTTCAAATCCCATCCTATCTCACATCGACATCTGCATCAGGGATTTCTCCAACATCGCCCGGTATTCTGAGCGCACGTGCTCCGGTCCGTAGATACAGATCCGTCCACGGAACTGGAAAACCCAGGCGAAGAATGTCTGGCTGACGTTGACTGTCACCTTTGCGCGGAAAATGGCTTTGTCCACCACCCAGGTTTCGACCTCTTCGCCGAACTGGTCGATCACCGACTTCATCATGTCATTCTCGCACTGCAGGGTCACCTCCTGCTTCTCGCCGAAGAACATGTTCACAGATTCCTGCCCATAAGCATCTACATCGAAGTCGGCAGGCTTTGGCACCGCCGTTTCTTCCTTGATGCCTAAGGCATTCACCCTGTCCACCCGGTATACGTTGATTTCTTCGCGGCTGTCGCTGTAACCGATCATGTAATAGTGATTGTCATCCCAAAGCAGGGCGTAAGGGCTCACGGAATAGAAAGCTCCATCATGTCGCAGCAGCTTCTGCTTGGCTGGGGTGTAGTCGATATACTGGAAGGACACTTTCTTCTCCTCGTTGATGGCATCGGTGATGAGATCCACGATGTAGTAGATGTTCTCGTTGCCGGGCTTCAGTCGATCCGGGGTGTAGATCTGGCGCACCAGCTTTGAGCCCTGCCGGCGGCTGGCCATCGCCGAGAGTTTCCTGACCAGATCCTCGCTCTTGGCCCTGGTGACAAAGCGGGATGAGCTCACCGCATCGATCAGCAGTTTCAACTCCGGCAATTCAAACTCCCTGCTACGCATATAGAAGGCATGGTAATAACTCCTGATGGTCTCGATGTCAAACCCCTCCTCCTCCAGAAGCTGGATGTCTGCCTGGATCCTCCGCCGGTTAGAAGGTGTATTCTCCCCACAGATCGTCTCCGCCAGTTCCGATGTCTTCGCCGGGTTCTCCTCGTCCGTGTACTCATACAGGTAGCGGAGCAGGCGCAAGAGACGTTTCTTGTTCCTGACTGCCGTATTTGATTCTGTCATAACCATTCCCCCTCACTCTCACCTCGTTTCACCATGCTAGAACTTGATTTTGAAGTCCTTCATTTCGATCTCATAGTCATCGCTGTACGCTTCCAGGATCAGTTTCGCCTCCTTCTCCGGATCCAGCGGCTTGAAGCAGATGATTCCGTCCGCAGATGCTCCCGCCGCCACTTCATCGATGGATGGATAATCCGCTTCCCAGTTATCTTCCGGTTCATATTGCTTGCCGTTCTGGACCAGCTTGGCACTTCCGGTATAGATGCTGACTTTGTCCTTGGACTTGTTCTTGACGGTCACATAGAGCCGTGTCTCTGACTCCGCGTACTCAACCTTCTTGAGGGTCACCTTCACGCCATGCTGCTTCTTGGATTTGTCCACTTCCTTTTCCTGCAGCGTGGGTGCTGCCACATCTTGATAGGTGGACTTTTCTATGCTTTCCGCTTTGATCTGAGGTGTGTGCACCTCTCCTCCGAAGGCATTCTCCCCATCGAAGACACCCTCGATGTACCCATCGACGATGACGTAATCATCGACTTTGAAATCTTCCTTCGTGTCCATATATGCCAGAAAATCCTCCTCAGAGTTCGCGGTGTCATGCCAGGCCTGTACAGACATCGTATCGCCTTCTCGATCGATGTTGAAAACCTTGCCGCCAATCCGAATGTATTTCCCTTTATAGGCATCCGGATCCTTCAGAACCTTGGCGATCTCATCGTCTTTTACGTATTCCTTCTCTGCTGGCTCTCCAGTGTCGCTGCTGCTCCCGCAGGCGGCGAATGCTGTGATCATGCACAGGCACAAAGCCATCACAGCCACCTTTCTCATGATTTCCCAACTCATCTTTCTCGATTTCATTTCATCCTCCTACTCCATGACACAGTTTCAACTTATCCCCCGGGGCAAACCTTTTTCTGAAATCATGGTACCCCCTGTCCTCAGAAACTGTCAACAGGCAACAGAGGCCACACAAAAGCATGTGTCCGCATTCAGACACATGCTCAAAAAAACACTTGTGATTTGTGGACAGATATCAGTATTTTCGAACATACATTCCCCCAAAACAGAGGCTGCATCTTGCATCAATGCTACGATAAGGGATTCGTTTGTTCCTCCCATTCTAGCTTTGTTCTCCAACTTTCTTCGATGAATTCTGCATACATGCGACCGATCCGCACAACCTTCTCCGGAATCGGCTCGTGCCATGGGGTGTAGATGTCAGTGGTCTTATCCATTGCATCGCACGCACCGTGAAGATGTGCCTGGAATATGCGTTGGTGTTCCTCATCGTAAAAGAAGGTCACAAAGATGTCCTTATATAGGTTCTCCATTTCTATATAGACGCGGACACTGTTGTCATAAGACCGGAGCTCACTCAGTGCCATCTGGATCTCACAGTAATACCAGGACAACTTTTCCTTTGGAACCCCCAGATTATCGTAGATGTTTACGTTTCCATGCCAGAGATTCCATTCTATGTTCCGTAGCTCGGACACAACGTCCGCCAACAGTAGCAGTTTCTCTCGAACATTCGCTGTCTGAATATAGTCGATAACACACTGCTTGTTTTCGGCCCAGCTCAGATCTATGTCCGCTGACAACGTAGTAATCAGCTCACATGCGTCATGCCCGAATTCCCAGATAATATAATCCTCTGTCATATAAGGATCTTCCTCCATCAAATCATGAAGGACACCGGCAATCAGGAGATCCGAGTCCGCGCGCATGCTGATCAGTATCTGCAAGACTTCCAAGGGATGGGTGATATAAGGCATCTTTATTCCTTTTCGAAAACAGCGGCGGTAGCGATCTGTCACTAAGTGGATGGCTTTGTCCAGCATATCATTCTTCCAGAAAAGATCATCAATGTCTGGATCCAAAAGCTTGATTATCCGCCAGAGTATAGGTTTTCTTATCACAATTCTTATGCCGTGGGGATTGATTATGACCCCTTCTAGACCGGATATCTCCAGCACTTTCTCTATGATCGTTCCGATAGGAAGAGATTTCAGATCCCCAGGCGCTCCTTTCCAGCATTCCTCCTCATCAGTAAATAGCGGTACGTAATCATACCCCTCATGATCGGATATGGTGTTGATCTGAACGGATTCACTCTCTTCCAAGTCATTGAAAGAAACAATCAGATGTTTGAATGCGTTCATGTTATCTGTGATTTCCCGACAGACCGCTTCAAACGTTTCCTGGGTCTGTTGTTCGTAATCATCCAGAATCAAAGCCTTTAACTTCTCACCGTCTGCCAAAAATTCCTGACGGATATCGATAGATCTATCCTTCCAATTCACGTTGCTGTTTTCCATAGGCCTACCCTTCATTCAAATTTACCCTATATTCTGTCGAAGATGTCCCTTGCCGTAGCATGTATGTGGCGCTATAGGAACGGAGGATATCTGGCACTCGTTACCCCAAGCGCTCGTTCGGGTTGATGTCTTTTCTGCTGGGTCCGCATACAATAAAGGAGATAACACCAATGACTTCTGTCTTTAGTATACTGAACAATGTAATAACTCTCAATAATATGCATGTAATTACTTGCGAAGAAGAAACTGTTTTAGTCCACCGGACGTTCTCGCTTCACGCCGATGCCCTTTCGGCTTCGATTCCCCTTGTCGCTATATAGCAAAACAGACCCCATCGGGGCCTGTCTTGCTATGGAGCGGATGAAGGGAATTACGCGGATGCTCCGCATCCGCCGCCCTTCGCCTCCCTTCTCAGTCGGCTTGGGCCATCGGCTACTCGACCGTCCACCGGACGTTCTCGCTTCACGCCGATGCCCTTTCGGCTTCGATTCCCCTTGTCGCTATATAGCAAAACAGACCCCATCGGGGCCTGTCTTGCTATGGAGCGGATGAAGGGAATTACGCGGATGCTCCGCATCCGCCGCCCTTCGCCTCCCTTCTCAGTCGGCTTGGGCCATCGGCTACTCGACCGTCCACCGGACGTTCTCGCTTCACGCCGATGCCCTTTCGGCTTCGATTCCCCTTGTCGCTATATAGCAAAACAGACCCCATCGGGGCCTGTCTTGCTATGGAGCGGATGAAGGGAATCGAACCCTCAACCTAAGCTTGGGAAGCTCATATTTTACCACTAAACTACATCCGCATGGGTCGCCACCTGCGACGGCTTACCTAGGAAGCCTTCCAAATCAATGGTGCAGGGCGACTAATGGTATTATACCTCAATCAGGGCAAAACTTCAACCTGTATTTTCTACGAGTCCTCCAATTTCTCTGGCAGGCAGGCTCTAAATTGTTTCAAATGGTTTTGAATCCTGCAGTCGGATTCCGTCAAAAGACTGTTTGGCTTAGGATGACGGAATCTCCAGAATAATACGCAACCATCCTCGCAAGTACCCGCAACCGTCCACTCGACTGTGAGTAAACACGTTCAGGCATCTGTTACGACTTATCTGGCAGATGCCTGTGTCGCTTCCACTTCTGCCAGATAGCTTTCCAGATGCATCTTCTCGCCTTCGCAGTGAAAACTGAATCCGATATTATTACCGGACGAGGTGGTGTATCCACAGTCCTGGCGGCGGGTGATGTTAAATCCAGACGCCTTCATCTGTTCCAGGAAGAAGGGAAGGGAGAAGTTTCGCGGAGAACTCTCCGGGTATTCTGCAGCCAATTGTTTCATGGACTTTCGACCGTTCTCAAACCAGAAGTAGGTACCGATGCAACATCCCCCCGGTGCCATATACGGTGCCAGATGATGCATTAGAAAATCATCTGCATAGAATTGATGTTCATTGATCGCAAAGAAGTCCAGATTCAGGTCTACACAGCCTTTTCTCAGTGGATAGTCCTTGGAACTGTCTGCCAGATAGAGGATCGGCAAGTCGCAGCCCTCCCGTTCCAGAAGATCCTTGAACATCCGCAAGGTCTCCGGAAACTTGTCCACGACGATATAGAAACCCCGGGGACTCATATACTGATGGTGATTATGCAGAAAGAACCAGGCGTTGACATAGGTCTCCATCACGACCTTGCCGGCAAGATCAATATGCGCAAGCCCTTCTTTCATGAAGTTGTAGGCACGTTGAAACAGGGAGATCAGAGAGTCCGGCAGGTCACGGTACACCTTTCGCTCCACATCCGGAATATCCTGCTCGCCTCGATATCCATTCGGTGTCACGACAATCCCATCTTCGATGCTGGCAGCGTATCCACAATCGCAGGACAACTCCCCCTCAAAGATAAAAGACATGTCCATCTGTACATCGTGGATCTCGAGCAATTTGCCGCAGCAGGGACAACAAAGCAAACCCAGCATGGACAAAGGCAATCCGGTGCGTTGAACCGGGCGGCCTTCTTTACTGGCAAGGTTCTGGATCTTCGCATCCAGATCTCGCATAACCTTCTCGTAATGGCGGATCTTCTCCACGCATTCGGTGTGCTTTTTCTGATATATGGACAGCAACTCGCCCCGATCCTGTGGATTATCCAGACCGGAGATCCGGTGGAGAGACAGAATACGATGAATCTCTTTCAAGGAGTATTCCATATCCTTCAGGCTCTGGATCATTTCCAGATCTTCCAACGTTCCCGGATCAAAGTCATACTGACTCCCCGACCGCGGCGGAACCAGCAATCCGAAATTGATATAATAATACAGATTGTCTTTCGAGATCCCATAGCGGCGGGATACTTCACCGATCTTCATACAGATCACCCCCTGCCTCCATTATACAGAAAACATGGAGTATACTCAACATTTTGTTTCAAGTTCCTATATCAGGCTCTTGACATGTAGTCCTCCCCATATTCTATAATAATAACAACAATACTTTAGTGCAGTAGAGAGGAACTGTGATAATGAAATACATCAAGAAAGCGAAGGAACGTACTGCTGAAGATAATCGCAAGCTCCGTCAGATCGTATCCGATATCATCGACAACGTATGTGAGAATGGGGACGCGGCTCTCCACGAGTATAGCCGGCGTTTTGACGATTCCGACAGGGAGACCTTCCGCGTCAGCCATGAGGAGATCGAGGCCGCCTATGCCAGAATGACTGAGCAAGAGATCGCAGACCTGAAGGAGGCGAAGGCCAATATCGAGGCCTTTGCGAACGCACAGAAAGAGGCTTTGTCCCCTATCAAGGACTTTTGTCCCACACCGGGGATCCACCTGGGACACCGGATCATCCCCGTGTCATCCTGCTGTTGCTATGTGCCCGGAGGCAGCTATCCATTGTTCTCCACGGCACTGATGCTGATCACCCCGGCCAAGGTTGCCGGTGTCAATCGTGTCTGCGCCACAGCTCCTGTGGTCCACGGTACTGCCAGCATCCACTACAAGACTTTGGTGGCTATGGATCTGGCTGGTGCGGATGAGATCTACACCGTGGGTGGCGCTCAGGCCATTGCCGCATTCTCCTACGGAACGGAAGAGATCAAGCCGGTGGACATGATCGTTGGTCCGGGCAACCAGTTCGTGGCAGAGGCCAAGCGCCAGTGCTACGGACAGATCGGCATCGATTTCATCGCAGGCCCCAGCGAGGTCTTGGTGATCGCAGACGAGTGCGCATCCCCAGAAGTGCTGGCGGCAGATCTGCTAGCGCAGTGCGAGCACGACCCCAACGCCAAGGGATTCCTGCTGACCACCAGCGAAGAACTTGCAAAGTCTACCATCGCCGCAGTGGAGGCAGAACTTGAGACATTGGAGACGGCAGGCATCGCCCGCCAGTCCTGGGACGACTACGGTGAAGTGCTGGTGCTGGACGATCTGGCCGAGGCGGTCACCATCGCCAACGACCTGGCACCGGAGCACCTGGAGGTGAACGTGGCAGAGCCGGAGAAGATCCTGGAAGATCTGGTGAACTACGGGTCCCTGTTCCTGGGCGGAAACACGGCAGAAGTCTTCGGCGACTACGCTTCCGGAACCAACCACACTCTGCCGACGGTACGGGCTGCCCGCTATACCGGCGGAGTCTGGGCAGGCACCTTCCTGAAGGTCTGCACTTCCCAGTGGATGACCCCGGAAGCATCCCGCGGCATTGCGCCGCTAGTGAACCGCATGGCCAAAGGAGAAGGCCTGATGGGGCATGCTCTGGCTGCGGAGAAACGGATGTAATCGTGGGAAGAGAGAGAAAGGAGAGAATATGAACAAAGAAAATGGAGACCATCTGGTGCTGAAGAGATCTTTCGGCATGAGAGAGGCTGTTACGATTACGGTAGGTACCGTGATCGGCGTCGGATTGTTTACGACTGGCGCACAGATCGTGGGTCTGATGGGCTCTGCGGTGGTGCTGGCGACATTCATCGCCATGCTGATCAGCGTGTACCCTGCCAGACTTTATGGAGAAATGGGTGCGGCGCTGCCCTATGCCGGCGGCACCTATAAATATGCGCACCTGGGATTGGGCAAGGCCGCCGGGATGCTGGCAGGCTGGAACTTCATCGCCTCGCTCATTGCGGTGACCAGCGGCGAGGCCCTGGCATTCGCCTTCTATTTCAAAACCCTGTTCCGGGCTTTCGGTGTGGAACTTCCCATCAGCGACGTACTGCTGGCCATGATCCCCATCGTGATCTTCATCATCACCAATGTCCGTGGGACCGAGATGACCGGTAAACTTCAGAATGGTTTTATGTTCTTCTTCTGGGGGGTGGCCATCATCTGGTTCATCGCCATGATCCCAAACATCCAACTCCCCAGTTACGTGGTATTGCCGGAGAACATGCAGAACATGAGCGCATGGGGCTTCATCGGCTGCGTGGCCATGATCTGGTGGTGCTTCGCCGGGTTTGAGACCTGCTGTGCCATGGGCGAGGAGATCCGTTATCCACAGATCAACATCCCTCGTGCGCTGGCGCTGTCCCCGTTTATCGTGTTCGCGGTGAATGCTTTGTTCCAGTGGTTCCTGGTGGGGATCACACCGGTCGCAAATGTAGCGGACCTGGCCTCCGCGGATGCTCCGTTTGCTGACGCCATGCAGGCCGCAGGGATTCTGGGACTTCCCATGGCCCTCCTTGCGCTGGGGATCTCCCTGGGCGGTGATTTCTCGACACTGAACGCCAGCATCGCCGTCCCGCCACGTTATCTGTATGCAATGGCCAGAGAAGGTGCGATGCCTAAGTTTTTTGCGAAACTGCATCCGAAGTATCAGACCCCGTATGTTTCGATTCTGTTCCTGGGGATCCTGTCCCTGATCCTGGTGGCATACCCCATCAACTTCGTAGCATCGGTCAGCCTGTTTGCAGACTTGTTCTACTATATTATTGGAATCGCGGCTGCACTTGGACTGCGGAAGCGGCATCCGGAGCTTGACCGCCCCTACAAGGCACCGCTTATTGAGATCGGCGTACCGGTGAGCATCCTGATCTATTTCATTATGCTGACACAGCTGGATCGATACGCCATCGTTACGGGCGTGATCTGGTGCGTAGTCGGACTGGTGGTATTCTATATCTGCCAGAAGGTCTACGGCCCCGGCGAGGGAGAGAAACTGGACGATTATATCATGCAGGCAGAGACACCTTCTGCAGAGGAAGGTGCCCGCATGGATCGGGAATACAAACTATGGAAGAGGATCGTGGCCGCCGCCTGCGTGATCGCAGTGCTGTTGTATGCAGTCCCATTAATCGGCTAAATAGTAAGAGTCAGATAATAAGGCTGGTGCCCTAAGCGTGAGAATGCTAAGGGCATCAGCCTTTTTCAGAAAAGGTATTCTACAGTCCCAGTTTCTGGAACACTTCCACCACCTTGGCGGGTACCTTGCGGCACTTCTCCTCAGAGATGGACGCTACAGAGACACGCAGACCCTTGGCCAGCGGCACCAGGAAGATCCCATCTTTCTCCAGTTCTGCACTTGCAGCAGCCGGATCGCTGCAGGGAATGGCAACGAAGAAACCGCCATCATAGGGCAACATATCCATTCCGGCTTCTGCAGCGGCCTCCTCCAGGGCATGGGCCCGATCAAGCAGCAGCTTTCGGATCTCAGCGCGCTCCTCCGTGACACGCGCCAGCAGCGCGGGATCATCGAAGATGTTGGCCACAAGGCTTTGTCCGGCCTTGGGGGCGTTGGACCAGGCACCGCGGGCAGAGAACTCACAGACCCGGACGAACTCGTCGGCGATCTCCTCGTATGGAGCAAGGCAAATCAGCGCACCGCAACGCAGACCATACATCGTAAAGGTCTTGGACAGGCTGAAGGCGATGATGGGCAGCACGTTAGCCGGCAGTTCCTCCAGAATGGGCAGGAAGGACCGGTATTCCTCCTCGTCACCCGCAAAATCGATATAGGCGGTATCCACCACCAGCGCGATGCGTTTGGACGGATCCTGATCAGCCAGGATAGAGACCACGCCGTGCCAATCACTGTCCGTCAGGGAGTATCCTGTAGGATTCTGGGCCGGTGTGTTCAGGATGATCACCAAACGATCCTGCACCTTAAGCAGTGACTGTACCTTGTCCCGGAATGCCTCTAGGTTGAAGGTCCGCTGTTCATTGTACAGCGCAAAGGTATCCAGCCCTCTGCTCATCTCTGCAGCTACCGTCTTATATGGCCCCCAGAACCAGTCCGTGGTGAGAATCTTGTCGCCAGGGCAGGAATAGTTGGCCACCACGCAGTGCAGGGCACCGGTGCCTCCCGGCGTTGCCACGGCGCGCACCTGTGTGCGAGGCACAAAATTCCTGCCAAAAGCTGCCTTGATGACGGCAGAGCGGTATTTGGGAGTGCCTCCGATGGGTGCATACTGGGCATACTCCACCGGTTCCAGACCTGTAAACGCCTCATCCACAGAAGAGAGGACTGCCAGTTCTCCCTCGTCATCCAGCAATGCGCCGATGGTGGCATTGATTACCTTATCCGCGCCTACTTCATCGATCATCGCGTTTGCTCTGCGGCTGATCCCGAAAATGGTATCCTCCTTGGGGATCACCCTGCCATTTTCTGCGGCCATAACATACTCAGACATAATTTACTTACCTCCTATCTATCGACGACGTAATCGAAGGAAGTTGATAGCCTTCCCGCGACCTGCGAATTTATCTTCGTATTCTGTGGTGACGATCTCTTCCTCGGGTACTGTCCCATGTAGATCCCGGGTCACAAAGCATTCCTCATAGCAGTCTGGTATCTGTGTCAGCGTGTACTCGAACAGGCCATCATTGTCAGTCTTGAATTCCAGCACACCGCCGGGTGCCAGTACTTCCGCATAAGAGAGCATCCTCGCCCGGGTGGTGAGCCGCCGCTTCTCATGTCGGACCTTCGGCCACGGATCGCTGAAGTTCAGGTAGATCCCATTCAGTTCTCCTGCATCAAAGATGTCCGCCAAATCGTTGATATACTGCAGGAGAAAGAGCACATTGTGACCGGAAGCCTCGACCTTCTCCAGAGCATGGTAGGCAACACTCAGATTCCCCTCCACCGCCACAAAACCGGTTTCCGGGTACCGTCCAGCCAGGCTGTCGATAAACTTCCCCTTGCCGCAGCCGATCTCCAGGCAGATCCGCTCTGTCCCCAATCTGCTCCGCCATCGGCCCTTCCAGGCATCCGGGCTATCCACAACATGGGCAGATAACGCCGCCAGTTTCTCATCCAGATTCTTGATTTTTCTCTGTCTCATAACTCTATAACCAGATCCGCATGGCGATCAGTGCCGCCAGAAACAGGATCATCAGCACAATGGAAATATAATCGCTGCGTTTCATACGCATGCCGTTCATCCGAGTGCGTCCCTTCCCTCCCCGGTAACACCTTGCTTCCATAGCCATAGCCAGATCCGAGGCGATACGGAAAGCACTGACGAACAGCGGCACCAGGATGGGGATCAGCGACCTCGCGCGGGCGATAATATTGCCGCTCTCAAAATCCGCGCCTCTGGCTTGTTGGGCTTTCATGATCTTATCGGTCTCCTCCAGAAGAGTGGGGATGAACCTGAGTGCAATGGACATCATCATGGCGATCTCGTGATTGGGAAGTCCAATCAGAGCAAGCGGCGAAAGCAGCCGCTCAATCCCGTCCGTCAGGCTGATGGGGGTGGTAGTCAGCGTCAGCAGGGAGGCACCGATGATCAGCAAGATCAGCCGGATAGCCATGAACGCTGCTGTGTATACCCCCGCATCTGTAACCTTCAGTGGTCCGATGGTAAACAGGATCCGCCCGTCCACCATGAATATATTCAGGACGAACGTGAACAGCAGGATCAGGATGATGGGTTTCAGGCCCCGCATGATAAACCTCAAGGGGACTCTGGAAATTGCCACCACGATCCCCAGCGCGACTGCGCATACCAGGAATCCGGAAAAGTCCTTCACTATAAACAGCTCGATGATGTAGAGCACCGCCGCTATTATTTTAACACGTGGATCCAGCTTGTGGATCGGCGAATTCTCCGGGTAGTACTGCCCTAGGGTAATATCTCTGATCATCTGCCAGCTCCTCGTAAATAGTCGTAGATCGCCTGTTCTCCTTCCCGAAGAGACAGAACATCCAGTGAAACCTCCGCACCGTTCTCCCGAAGCCGGTACATCAGCTCGGTGATGGGTGGCACATCCAGGCTGATCTCTGCAAGTCGGTTTCTCTGCCTGAACACACCTCGCGGAGTATCCGCCATGACCAGTTTGCCCCGATCCATCACCAGCACCTTGTCAGCCAGAGCCGCTACATCCGCCATGTTGTGTGACACAAAGATAATGATGTTGTGCTCAAACTGATGTACGTCCTGGATCATCTTCATGATCTCCCTGTGTGAACCAGGATCCAGTCCTGCCGTAGGTTCGTCCAGGATCAGGACCTGAGGTTTCATGGCGATGACTCCTGCGATAGCCACCCGGCGCTTCTGCCCTCCGGACAGCTCAAAGGGAGATCGATCCTTCAGATGCTCGTAATCCAAGCCCACCAGCTCCAGTGCATCTCTGACCCTTTGCTGGATCTCGTCCTCCCGTAGCCCCAGATTCCGAGGCCCGAAAGCCACGTCTTTGGCCACTGTTTCTTCAAATAACTGGTATTCCGGGTACTGAAACACCAGACCTACCCGCTTGCGAATGTCCCGCATAGCTACGCCTGGTTTGGTAATATCGGTTCCCCCAACAATGATCTGGCCCTCGCTGGGTTTCAGCAGACCGTTTAGGTGCTGGAGCAGCGTGGATTTCCCGGAGCCGGTGTGTCCGACGACACCCACCACTTCACCATCGTAGATCTCAAAGTTGATGTTGTCCAGCGCCACGGTTTCCGTGGAGAGCCCCCTATTATATATATGTGATAGATTTCTAACCTGTATCGACATGTAAATCTCTCTTGCAAAATGTACAAAGCCTATGATGCGAGTTACCGTTCCCCGGTAACAAAGGCTATCATATCCTCGACAGTTACCACATCCTCAGGGATACGGATGCCCCTTCTTCGCAGGTTCACTGCCAGTTCTACCGACATGGGCAGTTCCAGGTTCACCGACCGGATCAGGTCGTGCTCTCGGAACACCTCCGCCGGCGTACCATCCAACAGGATCTCCCCGTTGTTCATGATGATCACCCTGTCAGCCTGGACGGCCTCATCCATGAAGTGGGTGATGAGAATCACGGTAACGCCCTCCTGGTTGAGCTGGTGAATGATCTTCATGATATCCCGTCGTCCCCGCGGATCCAGCATGGCCGTCGGCTCATCAAACACGATGCACCTGGGCCGCATGGCCACTACTCCGGCAATAGCTACGCGCTGCTTCTGTCCGCCGGAAAGCATGTGAGGCGATTTCCTCTTGAAATCCCCCATGCGCACTGCGTCCAGCGCCTCGTCCACTCGCTCCCTGATCAAAGTGGGATCCACTCCCAGATTCTCCGGCCCGAAAGCAACGTCATCCTCCACGATCGAAGACACCAGCTGGTTATCCGGGTTCTGGAACACCATGCCAGCAGCCTGCCGCACATCCCAGATGTGTTCATCGTCTGCGGTGTCCCAGCCATCCACATAAACAACACCCTCGGAAGGTACAAAAAGTCCGTTCAGGTTCTTGGCCAGCGTGGACTTTCCAGATCCATTCTGTCCAATGATGGCTGTAAAACTGCCTTCCTCTACACAAAAGCTTACGCCCTTGATGGCATGTACCGGTTCTGCCTGCTGGTCCTCTCCCTCGCGGATATAGTCGTATTTCAGATTCTCTACCTGGATAATTTTCTTCATAACTAAACTATTATACAACAGATATACCCCTGTCGCAACAAATCATGCAAAAAAACCGAAAATACTCCCCTTGACAACGACACCTTAATCGGATATAATAGCATAGTACGAGCAAGCGCCATTAGCTCAATTGGATAGAGTACCTGACTACGAATCAGTAGGTTGCGCGTTCGAGTCGCGCATGGCGCACCAGAAACCCCCGCAGTATTGCGGGGGCTTTTCTTTTTTTGTCTGTTCCTTTGGAAGCAGAGTTTAACCATCGCAGGGCGCCCGGCACAAAAAAGGGATCCGTATACACGGACCCCTCCCTCTATTCTCTATTCAGCCTGAATCAATCTCTGCGGAAGAAGTTCATGAATCTGGACTCCTTTGGTTTCGCTTCCTCTGCAGCCTTTTCCGCGAGGTCATCGGCTTTTTCCTCTATGCCCTTCAGCTGTGCTTCCAGATCACTGATCTTGCCGGCAGCTTCCTTCTGGACATCTGCGACACCTGGAACCTCAGGCATTTTCGGCATCTCCGGCATCTCTGGCATTTTGAATTCCGGCGTAGCCGTTCCTTCAGAAGGAACGGAAAACTCCGGCATCTTGAATTCCGGCGTGGCCGGAATCTCCGATTCCACCGGCATCTCCGGCATTTTGAACTCCGGAATCGGCGGCATCTCCGGCGCAACCGGTGCCTCTGGCACTTCCGGCATCTCCGGTGCAAACGGCGCCTCTGGTACTTCCGGTATCTCCGGCGCAACCGGCGCCTCTGGTACTTCCGGTATCTCCGGCGCAACCGGTTCCTCTGGTACTTCCGGCATCTCCGGTGCAGCCGGCACCTCTTCCACTTCCGGCATCTCTGCCACTTCCGGTACAACTGGCTCTTCTGGTTCTGCCGGAGCTTCCTCTTCTACCTGGATCTCCGGTACGACCGGCTCCTCCGGTGCAATTGCTGCCATTCCAACACCTGCGAGCCCTGCTACCACTGGTTCTGCAGGAATCTCCGTAATCTCTTCCTCTTCTTCAGGTGCCTCTTCCGGAGCTCCCTCTTCTGCTTCCACCTCAGGAACTTCTTCGGAGACTTCGTTCTGGGCCTCCTCTTCCTCAAGTGGTTCCTCTGTCCCTTCCTCGATCAGAAGATCCAGAAGATCCTCCGGCAGTCCGATGCATTCCTCAAAGAATTCCAGAATGCCATCTTCGACCTCGTCCTTCAGTTCTGCATAATTATGTATCTCATGGCGGTAGCCGCTGTACAGCTCTGTAACCACGTCATTTCCGTTGTCGATCAGCCAGTTGGAGACCTTGTAGACACCTTCTCCGTACTGACCTACAGGATCCTGATCCCCACCGATATTATATACTGGCAGATCTGACGGAACCTTCGATGCCCACTCCGGGCCTGTGATATCCTGCATCATGTAGCAGAAGTCCAGGAAGGACCGGTTGGAAGTAGGTCTGGTGAATGCGTCGAAGGGATCCTCTGCGTGATCCTTCTGTACGTATTCATCGTGGCAGATCCACTCATTGCCTAACTTGATTTCCTCGTCGCATCTTCCGAACATCCAACCCATAACTACGTTACCAGCCTCCGGGTCGGACTCCATTCCCTTGCCTTCATCGACCAGGTTTTTCAGATAGGCGATGCTGTCGTCCAGTCCCGGGAACTCGCCTGCGGTACCACAGAGGGTAACACCATCCAACTCATCCCCGTACTTCGCCATGAAATCTCTGGCAATGAAAGACCCCATGCTGTGTCCGAACATGAAATACGGAAGATCCGGGAACATCTGCTTGACACCCGTCATGAACACATGCTCATCTTCCATCATGGTATGAGGCCCCTTGTCGCCCCAGTCACCCCAGCAGTTGTTCACAAGAGCTGTCTTGCCGTGACCAACGTGGTCATCCGCAGCCACAATGAAGCCTGCCTCCATAAACTTCACGATCATGTGAAGGTATCTTCTCGAGTGTTCACCAAATCCATGGACAAGCTGAATAACGCCCTGCGGCTTTGCGGCGGGAACGTAGATCCACGCCTGCACGGAATCTCGACCGTTCGTCGATCTAAAACTAATCTCGTGTAGCATATTCTATCTCCTTTGCTGTCCATATAACCAATTAAACTAGTCAGTATACATAATACCACTTTCAGTATAGCCTTTTTTTTCCAGATTGTCCAGCAATAATTAAGAGAAAAGAACGAAAAATGGCTGGAAAACAGCCATTTTTCAATCATTTCTCTTCCAGAACGATGGTCTCAAGCGAAGCGAGCACCTTCTACGACCGTCCAACACCTCTGTCGCCCCGAATAAACATACACCTGATCGCGTTGAGAACGGCCAACACCATCACGCCCACATCCGCAAAGATCGCCAGCCACATGTTGGCGATTCCCACTGCTCCCAGCACCAGGCACAGCACCTTGATTCCGATCGCAAACCAGATGTTCTCCTTCACGATACGCATACATTTCCGTGAAATCCGGATCGCCGTGGAGATTCGAAGAGGGTCATCGTCCATCAGTACCACATCCGCAGCCTCTACCGCCGCATCTGAACCCATGGCTCCCATGGCAATGCCCACATCCGCCCGGGAAAGCACCGGCGCGTCGTTGATGCCATCTCCTACAAAGGCCACCATCTCTTTCCGACCGCTTTTCTCAGCCAGCATCTCCTCCAACTTCGCTACCTTATCCTGTGGCAACAGGTCGCTGAAGACCGCATCGATCCCAATCTCATCGGCTACTCTCTGGGCCACTCGCCGGATATCCCCGGTGAGCATAACTGTTCTGCGCACACCGGCCCTGCGAATGGCAGAGATCGCCTCTCTGCTGTGCGGCTTCACCACATCAGAGATCACGATGTATCCGATATATCGTCCCTCCGCCGCCACATGGATCACCGTTCCCGATGTCTCTGGCGCCGGCACAAAGCCCTCCTTCTGCGCGCCGCAGGCTTCCATTAGCCTGGCATTTCCCACGCAGATTTCCTGCCCTTCCACCTGAGCACGGATCCCCATGCCCGGAACTTCTTCTGCTCCTTCTGGCATAGGCACTTCACCTCTGACGGCCTTTCTGAGTGAAACTGCGATTGGATGGGTAGAATATCCTTCTGCCGTTGCTGCCATGCGGAGCATACGCTGCGGATCCTCGCCCTCTACCGCTTTGACTTCTGTCACCTGGAACACCCCTTCTGTCAGGGTGCCGGTCTTGTCAAATACGATAGTATCTGCTCTGGACAAAAACTCCAGATAATTTGCCCCTTTGATCAGCACTCCCTGTCGGCTTGCTCCGCCGATCCCTGCGAAAAAACTAAGCGGGATACAGACCACCAGTGCACAGGGACAACTGATCACCAGAAAGATCAGGGCCCTGTACAGCCAGGTGCTCCAGTCAGGAGCCACTCCCATTGCCAGATGTCCCAGCGGGGGTAACAGGGCCAACGCCACCGCGGCGCCCACCACGAGGGGCGTGTAGACTCTCGCAAAGCGGCTGATGAATTTCTCTGACTGGGCCTTGCGGGAACTGGCATCTTCGATCAACTCCAACACCCGTGCAACTGTGGAGTCCTCGTACTCCTTCTCTGTCCGGATACGGAGCATGCTACTGACACTGATGCACCCACTGATCACCTGATCACCGGGCTTTGTGCTCCGGGGAACCGATTCCCCTGTGAGTGCCGCTGTATCCAGTGTGCCTTGTCCTTCCAGCACGATCCCATCCAGTGGGATTCTTTCACCGGGCTTGACCACAATGGTGCTCCCGATCTCCACCTCCTCTGGATCCACCTGCTCCAGGCTGCCATCCTCTCTCTCGAGATTGGCGTACTCCGGGCAGATGTCCATCAGCGCCGCCACATTCCGTCGGCTACGGTTGACCGCATAGCTCTGAAACCACTCTCCGATCTGATAGAACAGCATGACGGCCACAGCCTCTGTGAAATCGCCACCTCCGTAGATCGCCAGTGCGATAGCGCCAAGGGTGGCGATGACCATGAGAAGGCACTCATCCATCGGTTGTCGGTTCTTGATGCCTTTTCCTGCCTTGATCAGGATATCGTAACCAACCACCAGATACGGGATCAGGTACAGGACCATCCACAGCAGGCGCACCGGCAGCGTGTGTCCCGGCTGCAGGACGTGCTCCGCGACCAGAAGGGCGCCCATCAGCACGGCCGCAACAAGGATCCTTATAAGATTGTTCTTCTGTTTCTTCGTCATCTCGATCCTTATAGGAAAATCTCCATGTCATCTTCGATCTTCTTACAATTGGTACGGACCTGCTCCATGACAGAGACCGGATCTACACCTTCCTCAAACTCTACCTTCATCTTCAGTGCCATGAAGTTCACCGTAGCATCCTTGACACCATCGGTCTTTCTGGCGGCTTCCTCCATCTTGTTGGCGCAGTTAGCACAATCCACTTCGATCTTGTAATTCTTCTTCATTTCCGTTCTCCTCGCTCGTCTGACGATTAAAAGATTGTTTAATTGTTAAATATATAATACACCTTATACCAGACTTTGTCAACCGGAAACATATTGACGTTTCCATATCGCACGAGATATACTAATGGTATATTCAGAAAGGATGCGCTTATCAGCGCTTGTAAACGATCATGACAGAAAAGAAACTCCCACACGATCACGGAACCAATACGGCAGACCTCCTGAATCATTTCCCGGACGAAGCCACCATCGACAGCGTGTCCGCTGCCATGAAACAACTAGGGGACTCCAGCCGTCTGCGGATTTTCTGGCTTCTCTGTCACGCGGAAGAATGCGTGGCGAATATCGCCGCAGCGGTGGACATGAGTAGCCCCGCTGTTTCCCATCATCTTAAACTTCTAAAATCCGCCGGACTTCTTACCTCCCGCAGGGAGGGCAGAGAGATGTACTACACGGCCGCTCAGACAGACCTCGCCCAGTCTCTGCACCATATCGTAGAGGAGGTTGGCCGCATCACCTGCCCTCGATAATTTTTATGAAATTTCTAAATATTTTTCTTTTGTTTTTCCATTTTTGGTGTATAATGAAATGACTAGTAGACTGCATTTTTTATGCGCAAAATCAAAGGGGTAACACAAGTATAACACTATACAATAGATGCAATAGGAGACTCGATATGTTTTCAAAAGTAACTGATACCATCTACTATGTCGGCGTTAACGATCACGATGTAGACCTGTTCGAGGGACAGTATGTCGTTCCCAACGGGATGTCTTATAACTCCTATGTGATCAAGGATACCAAGACCGTGGTCATGGACACCGTAGATGTGAAGAAGACCGATGAATGGCTTGCGAACATCGCAGAAGTGCTGGGAGGCGGACAGCCTGCACAGACTCGCACCTTTACCCCGGAGAACATCCTGGACGCAAAACCCGAGAGTTTCAGCGGTGTAGGTGCCGGAGAGCCTGACTACCTGGTGGTGCAGCATATGGAGCCGGACCACTCGGGATCCATCCAGGCATTCTGCGAGAGATATCCTAACACCACCGTAGTTGCCAATGCACAGATCTTCCAGATGATCGGTCAGTTCTTCCCGACACTGGAGATCCGGAACAAGTGTGTGGTAGATAACGGTGGCCAGCTGGAGCTGGGTATGCATACACTGAACTTTGTGTTCGCCCCCATGGTACATTGGCCGGAAGTCATGATGACCTATGAGTCCAGTGAGAAGGTCCTGTTCGCTGCGGACGGCTTCGGCAAGTTCGGCGCTCTGGACAGACAGGAGCCCTGGGCGGACGAGGCGAGACGGTACTTCATCGGCATCGTAGGGAAATACGGCAAGCCTGTGCAGGACGTACTGGCTGCTGCCGCCACACTGGATATCCAGAAGATTCTGCCCCTGCACGGTCCCATTCTGGTGGACAATCTTGGATATTTCCTGGATCTTTATGACAAGTGGTCCAGTTATGAGCCGGAGGAGCATGGCATCGTTCTGGCCTACACCTCTGTTTATGGTCACACCAAGGAAGCCGTGGAACTTCTGCAGAGAGAACTGATCACATGTGGCGCACAGAACGTGGAAGTATACGATCTGGCCAGATGTGACATGGCGAAGGCAGTCGATGCCGCATTCAAATACGACACTGTTGTCCTGGCTACCACCACCTATAACGGAGAGATCTATCCGTTCATGAACGACTACATCAACCGTCTCACCGAGCGCAACTTCCAGAAGCGGAACATCGCCCTCATCGAGAACGGAACCTGGGCACCTGCCGCTGCCGGCATCATGAGAGAGAAACTGGCTGGCTGCGACAAGCTCCGCTTTGCGAAGAATAACATCACTATCCTCTCCGCACTGAACGACGATACTCGCGGACAGGTCGGCGCACTGGCAGAGGAACTGGCCAAGATGCAGGGTGTTCTTCCACAAGGCAGAGAACCCATCGAGGTACCGGCCATGTTCAAGATCGGCTACGGTCTCTACGTAGTCACCTGCAATGACGGTCAGAAGGACACAGGTCTCATCGTCAACACCGTGGCGCAGGTCAGCGACAAGCCGAACCGCATCATGGTCAACGTGAACAAGGCCAACTACTCCTGTGAGGTTATCCGCCGCACAGGTGTTCTGAACGTCTGCACGCTCAGCGAGGATGCTCCCTTCAGCCTGTTCCAGCGGTTTGGATTCCAGTCCGGCAGAGATGCGAACAAGTTCGAGGGATTCCAGTACTGTAAGCGTGCTGCCAACGGTCTTCCTTACCTGACCAAGGGCGCCAACGCCTTCCTGTCCCTGAAGGTCTATGCCACCGTGGACATGGGTACGCACTGGATGTTCCTTTGCGACATCACCGAGTCTGCGATCCTGAACAACGTACCTTCGGTTACCTACAACTATTACCAGGCCAACATCAAGCCCGCTCCCAAGAAGCAGGCCAAGGGTTGGGTCTGTGAGGTCTGCGGCTACATCTACGAGGGAGATGAACTGCCAGCTGACTTCATCTGTCCGCTGTGCAAGCATCCCGCCAGTGACTTCCGCAAACTGTAGAAAACAACGCAAACAGCAAGGGCTCGCGTATCGCGAGCCCTTTTCGTATGTTAGTTACAGCTTCTTCTGCACCATCTCTGCAAAGTCCTTGAACTTATACTGGCAGTCTATGGCCTGTCGCTCTTCTCTGGTGGAAATCATGTTCCACAGGCAGCTGGGGACCTCTCCCGCCAGGATGTTCTTCTCCATGCAGGGTGTACATCCCTTGTCGTGATTCACGGGGTTAAAGGGACATTCATGATCTGCGCAAGTACAAAAATCAACCTGATTGCTCATGTTCAGCTCCTTTCCGGCACACATTGCTTTGTGCCTGCATAGACAAAGACCACCGGCGCAGTGCCGGCGGTCTGTCGTTCTCTCTTAATGGTCAAATAGCTTATACCAGCTCCAGGAATACCATCTCTGCGCAGTCGCCTCTGCGGGGACCGAGCTTGAGGATTCTGGTGTATCCACCGTTTCTGTCAGCGTATCTGGGGCCGAGCTCCTCGAACAGTTTGGTGACAACTGTCTCGTCATAGATGTAGCTCAATGCCTGTCTTCTTGCGTGGAGGTCGCCACGCTTGCCCAGAGTGATCATCTTCTCAGCGATCCTTCTGGCTTCCTTGGCTCTCGTATCGGTCGTAGAGATTCTCTCTTCTCTGAGCAGGTCAGTGACGAGGTTTCTCAGCATGGCCTTTCTGTGAGCCGAATTTCTGCCCAGTTTTCTATATCCCGGCATGTCTGTGCTCCTTTCTCTCTATTCGTCGTTTGATTTCAGTGAAAGTCCCAGTTCTTCAAGCTTGCTCTTTACTTCGTCCAGGGATTTCTTTCCGAGGTTTCTCACCTTCATCATGTCTTCCTCTGTCCGCTGGATCAGCTCTTCCACTGTGTTGATGGATGCTCTCTTGAGGCAGTTGAAGGAACGGACGGTCAGCTCCAGCTCTTCGATGGTCATCTCCAGAGCCTTCTCCTTCTGATCCTCTTCCTTCTCCACCATGATCTCCATATCGCCGGCAGAATCATCCAGCTGGATGAACAGATTCAGATGCTCCTGCATGATCTTGGCACCGATGGAAACACCCTCCTCCGGGGTGATGGATCCATCTGTCCAGATCTCCAGGATCAGTCTGTCATAATCTGTCATCTGACCGACTCGGGTGTTCTCAACAGTGAAGTTAGCCTTCCGAACCGGAGTAAAGATGGAATCTACCGGAATCACCGAGATCGGTGCATCCTTGTCCTTGTTCTGGTCTGCGGGAACGTATCCACGACCCTTGGCGAGGTCGATCTCCATCACCAGAGTGGCGTTCTCCTCCAGGGTGGCAATGTGAAGCTGCGGATTGAAGATCTCCATATCCGAATCGCCGATGATATCAGCCGCTGTCACTTCCTTCGGACCGACAGCGTTGATGATAACGCGATGGTTGTCTTCTCCGGTCAGCTTAACTGCCAGTTTCTTCAGGTTAAGGATGATCTCTGTGACATCTTCCTTGACACCCGGGATCGTGGAGAACTCCTTCAGGACACCATCGATCTTGACAGACTTCACGGCTGCTCCCGGCAGGGAGCTGAGAAGGATTCTTCTCATGCTGTTTCCGAGAGTGGTGCCGTAACCATCCTCAAGCGGCTCGATTACAAACTTGCCGTAAGTACCGTCTTCGCTGATTTCCTTCGTTATCGTTGGTTTTTCGATCTCTATCACTTAAAAGCCTCCTTAAAGTTCCAAATGCAGTAACCGCCTTAAGGGTATTATTTAGAGTACAGCTCGACGATCAAGTGCTCTGCGATCGGTGTATCGATATCCGCTCTTGTCGGCAGTGCAACGACCTTTCCTTCAAGCTTGTCTGTATCCACAGTCAGCCAGGAAGGAACGGTGATCTGCATGTCTCTGATCTCCTTGAACTTCGGGGAGTTCTTGCTCTTCTCCTTGACTGCGATCACATCTCCGGCCTTGACTTCCTGTCCCGGAGCGTTGACCTTCTTGCCATTCACGGTGAAGTGGCTGTGTACTACCAGCTGTCTGGCTTCCTTTCTGGAGGAAGCCAGGCCCAGTCTGTAAACTACGTTGTCCAGTCTGGACTCTAGCATGATCAGCAGGTTCTCACCTGTGACACCCTTCTTGGAAACTGCCTTGTCGAACAGGTTCCGGAACTGGGTCTCCTGCATGCCATAGAATCTCTTGGCCTTCTGCTTCTCACGGAGCTGCAGCCCGTATTCAGAAGACTTCTTTCTCATCTGGCCGTGCTGTCCGGGAGCGTAATTTCTTCTCTCGAGAGCGCACTTTCCGCCATAGCATCTGTCGCCCTTCAGGAAAAGCTTCTGCCCTTCTCTTCTGCAAAGCCTGCAGTTAGCGCCTGTATATCTTGCCATGTTATATTACTCCTCCCCTCTAATCACACTCTTCTTCTCTTCGGCGGACGGCATCCGTTATGCGGAATAGGTGTGATATCCTTGATCATGGTGATCTCCAGACCTGCTGCCTGCAGCGCTCTGATGGCAGCCTCTCTTCCGGATCCCGGTCCCTTGACATAAACTTCTACGGTCTTCAGACCATGCTCCATCGCTGCCTTGGTAGCCTCTTCTGCTGCCATGGATGCGGCGAACGGAGTGGACTTCTTGGAACCCTTGAATCCCAGGGAACCGGCACTGCTCCAGGAGAGTGCGTTTCCGTCCATATCGGTCAGCGTGACTAATGTATTGTTAAAGGTGGACTGAATATGAGCCTGGCCTTTTTCAATGTTCTTACGCTGGATTTTCTTTCTTCTGACAGTTTTCTTTCCTGCTTTAGCCATGATAAAGTCCCTCCTTTACTTTTTCTTTCTTCCTACGGTTTTCTTCGGACCCTTGCGTGTTCTCGCATTGGTCTTGGTCTTCTGTCCTCTGACAGGCAGACCTCTTCTATGTCTGATGCCTCTGTAGCTTCCGATCTCCATGAGGCGCTTGATGTTCAGAGAGACTTCTCTTCTCAGGTCACCTTCTACCATGTAGTCAGACTCGATGACCTTTCTGATCTTTCCGGCTTCCTCCTCAGTCAGATCCTTGACTCTGGTGTCCGGGTTGATTCCGGTCTTCTCGATGATTTCCTTCGCTGATGTTCTGCCAATTCCGTAGATATAGGTCAGACCTATCTCTATTCTCTTGTCTCTTGGTAAGTCGACACCGGCTATACGTGCCATACGTTTCTTCCTTTCTCCTATCTTCCGTCACATTTCCGGGAGTGATATAGACAGGCTTTCTGTTGAAAAATGATCCTCTTGGCAGAGCGGCCCGGTCCGCGCTGCTGCTTATGTGAAGGACAAAGCCTTCCTTACTAAATGACTTAACCCTGTCTCTGCTTATGCTTGGGGTTCTCACAGATGACCATGACCTTGCCATGTCTCTTGATGACCTTGCACTTCTCGCAGATAGGTTTGACTGAAGCTCTTACTTTCATTCTAACCCTCCATCTTAACCTTTGTCTCGCCACGTGATCCTTCCGCGGGTCAGATCATATGGTGAAAGTTCAACCTTTACCTTATCTCCCGGCAGGATGCGGATGTAGTTCATTCTGATCTTGCCTGAAATATGCGCAAGGATTTCGAAGCCGTTGTCCAGCTTCACCTTGAACATCGCGTTCGGCTGCGCGTCGACCACGGTACCGACCGCTTCAATGACATCTTTCTTTGCCATAGTACACCTCTTCCTAAATGGTAAGTATTTCTGGCTCGCCATCGGTTATGAGAATGGTGTTCTCATAGTGCGCCGCCAATCCGCCATCTACTGTAACTGCTGTCCAGTCATCGGAAAGCACGTCGATCTCATAGGAGCCTTCCGTGATCATCGGCTCAATGGCCAGGGTCATTCCCTGGACAAGCCGCGGTCCTCTCCCGGCCTTCCCACAATTGGGGATCGCCGGATCCTCGTGCATCTCGTTTCCGATGCCATGGCCCGTGTAATCTCTGATAACGCCGAACCCTTCGCCTTCTACGACTTCCTGGATCCTGTGCGAAATATCAAACAGTCTCTGCCCTTCCCTTGCGAACTTGATCCCTTCGAAGAATGCTTTCTCCGCAGTATCGATCAGGTGCTGGGCGGTATCGCTGATCCTGCCGACACCGAATGTTCTGCAGGAATCAGCCATGTAGTGCTGGTACTCGACGACAAGATCACAGCTGACGATGTCGCCTTCCTTCAGCACCCGCTCCTTACTCGGAATGCCATGAACCACTTCCTCGTTCACCGATGTGCAGATGCTGGCGGGAAATCCGCCATAGCCCTTCTCTGAAGCGATCATGCCATGTCTGGCCACCACTTCCTCCACATAGTTGTTGATGTCCATGGTGGTGATGCCCGGCTTGATCAGTTCTGCCAGTCCGGCAAAGATCTCTGCGTTGACCTTGCCTGCTGTGCGCATCAGTGTGGCTTCCTCAGGTGATTTCAATACAATCATGCTACTCCCCCAAGGCCGCTGTGATCTCGCTGAAGGTTTCCTCCAGACCAGCCGCCCCATCAATGCGGGCAAGGCATCCGGCCTTCTCGTAATAATCTACGAGCGGAGCCGTCTCCTTGTTGTAGACATCGATCCTGTTCTTTGCGGTCTCCTCATTGTCATCTGCTCTCTGGAACAGTTCACCACCGCACTTATCGCAGATTCCCTCCTGCTTAGGCGGGATATTGACCACATGGTAGCTGGCACCACAGGCCTTGCAGACCCTCCGTCCGGTCAGGCGGATCATCAGAACATCCTCACTGACCTCAAGGTCGATGACTTTGTCCAGCTTCTGCCCGTTCGCAGCCAGGAACTCATCCAGTTTCTGCGCCTGGTAGACTGTTCTCGGGAAGCCATCCAGCAGGAAGCCGCGCTCTTTGCAGTCATCCTTCAGAAGTCTGTCCGTAGCGATCTCGACTACCAGATCATCTGGTACCAGCTCGCCGCGGTTCATATACTCCTGTGCTTTCTTTCCCAGTTCTGTACCGTTCTTGATATTTTCTCTGAAGATATCTCCTGTGGAGATGTGCGGTACATTGTACTTCTCCACGATCCTATCTGCCTGGGTGCCTTTGCCTGCCCCCGGAGGTCCTAACAAAATCGTTCTCAGCATGTCATTTCTCCTATTATCACTTCAGGAATCCCTGGTAATTACGCATTACCATCTGGTTTTCAAGCTGTCTCATCGTATCCAGAGCAACACCGACTGCGATCAGCAGAGATGTTCCTCCAAAGTGTACATTGAGACCTGTATACTGCGAAATGATCGTCGGCAGTGTTGCAATCACTGCCAGGAAGATCGCGCCTACGATGGAGATCCTGGACATTACCTTGCTCAGGTAGTCTACCGTAGGTCTTCCCGGACGAATACCCGGGATGAATCCTCCGTTTGCTTTCATGTTCTGGGCTACCTCTACGGGGTTGAATGTGACCGCCGTGTAGAAGTAGTTGAAGAAGATGATGAGCAGTACGTTCAGTACAGCGTAAACCCATACGCCCGGGCTTCCTCCCGGCGACAGGTATTTCTCACAGAACTCGTAGAACGGTGTGTTCGGGAAGAAATACATGATCGTCAGTGGGAACTGCAGGATGGACAGCGCGAAAATGATTGGAATTACGCCGGCCTGATTGACCTTCAGTGGAATGTGGGTGGACTGGCCACCGTACATTTTCTTTCCTACGACTCTCTTGGCGTACTGCACCGGGATTCTTCTGGTTCCCTGCTGGATCTCGATGATCCCTACGATGACCAGGATGGCAAAGATGACGAACAGCAGCAGTGTGATGATGCTCATGGTGCCTTCCTGATACTTGTTCCACACGGAGGCGATCCCACTGGGGATCCTGGCGACGATGCCGCCGAAGATCAGCAGGGAGATGCCGTTTCCGATTCCGTACTCGTTGATCTGCTCACCCAGCCACATCAGGAACGCGGTTCCTGCGGTCAGGATCAGTGTGATCACGATGAACGTGAACCAGCTCTGGTCTACGATGGTCTGCTTGAAGAGACCAACAGTCAGGCCCAGGCCCTGAATCAGGGCCAGTACGATGGTCATGTACCGTGTGATTTGGGCCATCTTTTTGCGGCCTTCCATGCCTTCCTTTGCAAGACGTTCAAAATAAGGGAACGCGATAGTCAGAAGCTGTACGATGATCGATGCGGTGATGTACGGTGTAATACTCAACGCAAAGATCGTGAAGTTATTGAACGCCCCGCCTGAGAACAGGTTGAAGAGCTCAAACAGCCCCATGTTGTCGCCGCTGAACATCTGTGCCAGATATTCTCTGTTGATGCCCGGGACCGGGATGTTTGACCCGATCCGAAACACCACCAGCATCAGCAGCGTAAAAATCATCTTTCCCCTGATTTCCTTGACCTTCAGGGCTTGGGAAATCGTTTTGAACATGTCCATTAGATCACCTCTGCCTTTCCTCCGGCAGCTTCGATCTTCTCTACAGCACTCTTGGTGAACTTGTTAGCCTTAACGGTCAGGCTGTTCTTCAGCTCTCCGTTTCCAAGGATCTTGATACCGCCATTCTCGACCTGCTTGACGATACCCAGTTCCTTCAGCATTTCCGGTGTAACTTCAGTGCCTGCTTCGAATCTGTTCAGATCCTCAACGTTCAGTGTAGTGTATTTGGTTCCCCAGATGTTGGTGAAACCTCTCTTAGGCAGACGTCTGTACAGAGGCATCTGTCCACCCTCGAATCCGAGTCTGACGCCGCCGCCGCTCCTGGACTTCTGGCCGTTCATTCCTCTTCCGCCGGTCTTACCCTGGCCGGTAGCGGTTCCGCGACCTCTTCTCTTGCGGGACTTTGTGGATCCGGCAGGCGCTTTTAATTCATGCAGTTTCATACCTTTTGCACCTCCTTCTTTACAGTTCTTCTACAGTTACAAGATGCGAAACCTTGTCAACTGCACCGCGAGTTGCAGGTGTATCAGCTAATTCCACTGAATGATGCATCTTCTTGAGTCCTAACGCTTCTACGACTTTTTTCTGCTTTGGGGAAGCGCCGATGGTACTCTTGGTTAATGTGATCTTGAGCTTATTGGCCATTTTGCGTTTCCTCCTATCCTAAGATTTCCTCAGGTCTCTTGCCTCTCAGCTTAGCAACCTTCTCAACAGTCATCAGGCCTTTCAGACCTTCCAGTGTTGCATATGCGATGTTTCCGGCGTTGTTAGAACCAACGGACTTGGCTCTGATGTCCTTGATGCCTGCCGCTTCCAGTACTGTACGAGCGGAAGCACCAGCGATCACTCCGGTTCCCTGAGGAGCCGGCATCAGGATCACTCTTCCTGCGCCAAACACACCGATGTTCTTATGTGGGATCGTAGTTCCAACGGTAGGAACGTAGATCAGATTCTTCTTAGCATCTTCCGTTGCTTTTCTGACAGCCTCGGGGATCTCGATCGCCTTGCCGAGACCTACACCAACGTGACCCTCATGGTCTCCAACGACGACAGTCACGGAGAATCTCATGTTTCTGCCTCCCTTTACGGTCTTGGCAACACGTCTGATGTTAACAATGGTTTCTGTCAGCTCCAGCTTGGAAGTATCCATAATATTACGCATTATATCTCCTCCTGTTAGAATTTCAATCCGCCTTCGCGAGCACCCTCAGCCAGTTCCTTCACTCTTCCGTGATACAGGAATCCGCCTCTGTCGAAGGCCACTTCCTCGATGCCCTTCTCCAGTGCTCTCTTAGCTACTGCTTCGCCGACCTTTCTTGCTGCTTCCTTGTTTCCACCATATCCGATCTCGGCCTTGAGATCTTTCTCCAGGGAAGAAGCGGCAACTAAAGTCTTGTGACTCTCGTCGTCAATGATCTGACAGGAGATATTCTTGTTTGATCTGAAAACGCACAGCCTTGGTCTTTCGGGAGTTCCGATCAGGTTCTTTCTGACTCTGGCGTGTCTCTTCAGACGTCTGTCGTTTCTGCTTTCTTTTGCCATCTTACTTCACCCCTTTCTTACTTGGCTCCGGTCTTTCCTTCTTTTCTACGTACGTGCTCGCCCTCATAACGGATACCCTTGCCCTTGTAAGGCTCCGGCTTTCTCCAGGCTCTGATCACGGCTGCGTAGTTACCGACCAGGGCTTTGTCGACGCCCTTGACCACGACTGTGTTGGCATCGGGTGCTTCGGTGGTGATTCCTTCCGGATCTTCCATCTCGACCGGATGAGAGAATCCCAGGTTCATGACGAGCTTGTTGCCTTTCTTCTCGGCTCTGTAACCAACGCCGATGATCTGCAACTTCTTCTCATACCCGTCAGTAACGCCCTTCACCATGTTGAAGATCAGGGTTCTGGACAGACCGTGCTGCGCTCTGTCTGTTCTGTTGTCAGTGGGTCTGGTCACGACGACCTCGGTGCCCTCAACGGCAACCTTGATCCTCGGATCGATCTGCTGTGTCAGCTCGCCCTTGGGGCCCTTAACTGTCACCAGATTCTTGTCATCTACCTTAACCTCAACGCCGGCAGGAAGTGCGATTGTTTTATTTCCTATTCTGGACATATTCTACCTCCTACCATACATAACAGATTACTTCGCCGCCAACGCCCAGCTCTCTGGCTTTCTTGTCGCTTACGATCCCGTTGGATGTGGAGATGATTGCGATACCCAGTCCGCCCAGAACTCTCGGTACGTCGTTTGCCTTTGCATAGACCTTCAGGCCCGGCTTGGAAATCTTCTTGATACCAGTGATAACTCTTTCTTTGCCAGCACCGTATTTCAGTGTTACCTTGATGCTGCCCTGCACGCTGTCATCTTTGACCTCGTAGTCAGTGATGTATCCCTCATCCTTCAGGATCTCAACGATCGCCTTCTTCATCTTGGATGCAGGGAACTCAACTGTCTCGTGACCAACAGAGTTCGCGTTTCTGATTCTTGTCAGCATATCCGCAATCGGATCTGTCATTGTCATGTCTGTATACTCCCTTCTTGTGTAGTATGAGAGACCTGACCCCATTTCCCGAAGGGAAATGGCTGGTAGGTCCTCGGCCAGAACCGCAGAGGCTCCGCCTCGTGGCGGTTTACGGCCAATTGCTCCCACTTGCACAAAGCTTATTTCTATGTATTTTACCAGCTAGCCTTACGAACGCCCGGGATCTCTCCCTTGTATGCCAGCTCTCTGAAGCAGATACGGCAGATTCCATACTTCTTCAGCACAGAGTGCGGTCTCCCGCAGATGCTGCATCTCGTGTAAGCACGAGTCGCATACTTAGGCTTTCTCTGCTGTTTTACTTTAAGAGATGTCTTTGCCATTTCAACCTCCTGCTACTTCTCAAACGGCATGCCCAGCAACTCCAGAAGCGCCTGTGCTTCCTCGTCGGTCTTCGCCGTTGTAGTGAATACGATATTCATTCCCTTGATAGTATCAACATCATCGTAGTTGATCTCAGGGAAGATCAGCTGCTCCTTCAGACCCATGGAGTAGTTGCCTCTCCCGTCGAAGGAATTTCTGCTGACACCTTTGAAGTCTCTTACACGAGGAAGAGAAACGTTGAACAGTTTGTCGACAAAGTCATACATGTTGTCGCCTCTGAGGGTAACCTTTGCGCCTACCGGCATACCCTGTCTGACCTTGAAGTTCGCGATGGACTTCTTCGCCTTGGTGATGACAGGTCTCTGTCCGGTGATCAGTGCGATCTCCTCAACAGCAGACTCCAGAATCTTTGCGTTTTCCTTGGCTTCGCCCAGTCCCATGTTCAGGGTGACCTTGGTCAGCTTTGGAACTTCCATGACGTTGGAATAATGGAACTTGTCCATCAGCGCCTTGAATACTTCTTTATCGTAAGTTTCCTTTAATCTTGTTGCCAAAACCTTCTCCTCCTTTCCTAGTCGATTACGTTTCCGGTCTTGCGGTTAACTCTGACCTTCCGGCCATCCTTGACCTCATAACCGATCTTGACCGGCTGCTTTGCTTTGTCGTCGTAGAACATCACGTTGGAAGCATCGATGGGTCCCTCAACGTGCTTGATCTCAGCGCGCTCTCTCTGGGTCTGCTTCTGGTGCTTGGTCTGGACGTTGACGCCCTCTACGATCACTCTGTTTTCCTTCGGCATGGCCTTCAGGACCTTGCCAACCTTGCCCTTGTCTTTTCCGGTAATAACGATTACCATATCATCTTTTTTAATACGCATTCGTTACACCTCCTACAGTACTTCCGGAGCCAGAGACACGATCTTCATGAATCCCTTCTCTCTGAGCTCTCTGGCTACAGGTCCGAAGATACGTGTTCCAACCGGGGTTTTATCGTTTCTATCCTTGATGATTACTGCAGCATTCTGGTCGAACTTGACGTAGCTTCCATCTGCTCTTCTGGCGCCCTTCTTGGTTCTGACCACTACTGCCTTGACAACCTGACCCTTCTTGACAACGCCGCCCGGAGTAGCATCCTTGACCGTGCAGACGATGACGTCTCCGATGTTCGCATACTGACGGCTGGTTCCGCCCAGGATGCGGATGCAAAGGAGCTCTTTTGCGCCCGAGTTGTCAGCCACTTTTAATCTTGTTTCTGTCTGAATCATGATCTGGCGCCTCCTTACTTAGCTTTCTCTACGATTCCGACAAGTCTCCATCTCTTGTCCTTGGACAGAGGTCTTGTCTCCATAATTCTTACTTTATCTCCGATGTTGCACTCGTTGTTCTCATCATGAGCCTTGACCTTCTTGGTCCTCTTTACTGCTTTTCCATAAAGAGAATGTCTTACGAAGTCTTCGATTGCAACTACGACAGTCTTATCCATCTTGTCGCTGACAACGACACCGACTTTGACTTTTCTTCTGTTTCTTACGTCAGCCATCTTACATCCTCCTTTCTGATTAAGCCTGAACCTTGTCAAGTTCCTTCTCTCTGATGATCGTCTTGACTCTGGCAATATTTCTCTTGACTTCTCTCATCTTGACAGGATTCTCGAGCTGCCCTGTGACATGCTGGAATCTCAGATTGAAAAGTTCCTTCTTCATCTTGTCCAGTTCAGCGTTGAGCTCAACATCTGTCATCTCTCTCATCTTGTTCAGATCCATTACGCTTCACCTTCCTTTACCTTTTCATTGCCCTTGACAACGAACTCTGTCTTGACCGGCAGCTTGTGGCTGGCAAGACGCATTGCCTCTCTGGCCACGGTCTCGCTGACACCGTCGATCTCGAACATCACTCTGCCGGGTTTCACAACGGCTACCCAGTACTCAGGAGCACCTTTACCGGATCCCATACGGACTTCAGCCGGCTTCTTGGTGACTGACTTGTGTGGGAAGATCTTGATGAAAACTTTGCCGCCTCTCTTGGTGTATCTCGTCATAGCGATTCTGGCAGCCTCGATCTGATTGGAAGTGATCCAGCCGCACTCTGTGGCGACAAGACCATATGCACCGTAGGTAACCTTGTTACCCTTGGTAGCCTTACCCTTCATTCTACCTCTATGAACTCTTCTATGCTTAACGCGCTTTGGCATCAACATGGGTAGTTCCTCCTTTCACTATTGCTTATTCCTGTGTCTCTGCTGCAGGAGCCTGCGCCTCTGCGGTCTTAGGTTCTTCCTTCGGAGCCTTTCTCATTCTCGGATTGACTGCCTTTGGAATCTCGCGGCGGTTGTCGTTTCTTCTGTCGTTTCTTCTTCCGCCTCTTCTTCTGTCGCCGTCTCTTCTGCCTTTTCTGTCTCTTCTGTCACGCTTCTCCTCGCGGATCGGGCTCTTCAGGCCCTTGTCCAGGACTTCGCCGTGATTGATCCAGACTTTGACACCGATCTTGCCGTAAGTCGTGTCTGCCTCAGCAAAACCGTAATCGATGTCGGCTCTCAGCGTATGCAGAGGAACATTACCCTCGCTGTATTTCTCGCTTCTGGCGATCTCTGCGCCGCCCAGTCTTCCGGAGCAGAGGATCTTGATGCCCTTTGCGTTGGCTTTCATGGTTCTGCCGATGGCCTGCTTCATGGCTCTACGGAAGGACACTCTGTGCTCCAGTGCGTCTGCAACGCTCTCAGCGGTCAGCTGTGCGTCCAGCTCGCTTCTTCTGATCTCTTCGATGTTGATGCGGATCTCTTTGCCTGTCATCTTCTCAAGCTTTTTCTTGAGGTCGTCGATGCCGGCACCAGATCTGCCGATTACCATGCCCGGTCTTGCGGTAAGAACGGTGATGGTCATCTTGTTTTCTGCAGCTCTCTCGATCAGGATCTTGGAGACGCCTGCGCCGTACAGGGTCTTCTTGATGAATGTTCTGACCTTATTATCTTCTGCAAGAAAATCTGCGAAATTTTCTTTTCCTGCGTACCATTTAGAATTCCAGTCCTTGATTACGCCTACTCTTAACCCGTGGGGGCTTACTTTCTGACCCATTCAATGAACCTCCTTAGTCTTCCTTCTCTTTAAGAGTGACAGCTACATGGCTTGATCTCTTAAGAATCATCGATGCTCTACCCTGTGCACCGGCTCTCCATCTCTTCATGGTCGGTCCCTGGTTGGCATAGATCTCTGCAACGTATAAATTATCCGGGTTCAGGTCGAAATTGTTTTCAGCGTTAGCGGCTGCTGATGCAACGACCTTTTCTACGATTTCAGCACCCTTTCCAGGGGTGAACTTGAGGATAGTCAGTGCCTCATTCAGATCCTTGCCTCTTACGAGATCTGTAACAGGCTTCAGCTTGGAAGGAGACATTCTGACGTATTTTGCAATTGCTCTTGCTTCCATTATTCTATCTCCCTTTCTTATCTCTTAGTCTTCTTGTCAGCAGCATGACCTCTGTAGGTTCTGGTAGGAGCAAACTCGCCCAGCTTATGTCCTACCATATCCTCTGTGATGTACACAGGAACATGCTTTCTGCCGTCGTGAACAGCGATCGTGTGTCCTACGAACTGCGGGAAAATAGTGGATGCTCTGGACCATGTCTGCACTACCTTCTTCTCGTTTGCCGCGTTCATTTCTTCGATTCTCTTCAGCAGCTTAGCTTCTACGAAAGGGCCTTTCTTTACTGATCTGCTCATTTAGTTGCTCCTTCCTTATTTCACATTTCTTCTCTTTACGATATACTTGTCAGAAGCTTTGTTCTTCTTTCTGGTCTTGTAACCGAGAGCAGGCTTACCCCAAGGAGTAACCGGGCTCTTACGACCAACCGGGGCCTTGCCCTCTCCACCACCGTGAGGATGGTCGTTCGGGTTCATGACGGAACCTCTGACAGTTGGTCTGAATCCCATGTGACGCTTACGTCCGGCCTTACCGATGGAGATGTTGGAGTGATCGGCATTTCCGACCTCACCGATGGTAGCTCTGCAGACCATCAGGATCTTTCTGACTTCTCCAGACGGCAGTCTGACCTGTGCGTACTTGTCTTCCTTCGCCATCAGCTGTGCGCCGTTTCCAGCGGATCTTACCAGCTGTGCGCCCTTGCCCGGCTTCATCTCGATGTTGTGGATGATAGTACCGACCGGGATGTTGGCGATAGGCAGTGTGTTTCCGACCTGGATATCGCAGTCAGGACCAGAGTAGATCACGTTTCCTACCTTCAGTCCTTCCGGAGCGATGATGTATCTCTTCTCACCGTCTGCGTAGACGATCAGTGCGATGTTAGCACTTCTGTTCGGATCATATTCGATGGCAGCAACCTTACCTGCGATGCCGTCCTTGTTTCTCTTGAAATCAATGATCCTGTATCTTCTTCTGGCACCGCCACCTCTATGTCTGACGGTGATCTTTCCTCTGGAATTTCTTCCGGAGTGCTTCTTGAGGCTTGTTGTCAGCGATTTCTCCGGGGTCTTCTTGGTGATCTCCTCAAAAGTGGAAACCGTCATTCCTCTCAGACCCGGGGAAGTCGGATTATATTTTCTGATTCCCATTACAGTCGACCTCCTATTTTACAGATTTGCGAAGAACTCGATTTCCTTGCTGCCCTCTGTCAGGGTCACTATCGCCTTCTTGTAAGCAGCGGTTCTACCAACGTTTCTTCCCATTCTCTTGACTTTACCATTGACATTCATGATATTGACTTTCTCGACCTCGACATCAAAGATCTCTTCGATCGCGTTCTTGACCTCGGTCTTGTTCGCGTCGACGGCGACCTTGAATGTGTACTTCTTCTCAGCGGCCTTGTCCATGGACTGCTCACTGATGATCGGTCTGATGACTACGTCGTATGCGGATCTCATTATAAGTACACCTCCTCGATCTTTTCGATTGCTTCCTTGGTGACGATGAAGCTGTCGTGGTTTACGATCTCATATACGTTCATGGTGCCTACCAGCGCTGTTCTTACGCCAGGGATGTTTGCTGCGGACTTCACAACGTTCTCATCCTTAGCGGCGGTGATGATCAGCGGCTTCTTGCCAGCCTTGATGTTGGCCAGTGTAGCGACCATCTCCTTGGTCTTAGGAGCTTCCATCTTCAGCTCGTCCAGAACGATCATCTCGCCATCTGCTACCTTGGCAGAGAGAGCTGACAGCATCGCCAGTCTCTTGACCTTCTTAGGTACGGAATAGCTGTAATCTCTCGGCTTGGGTGCGAATACCACACCGCCTCCAATCTGCGACGGGTCTGTGCTAGATCCCTGTCTGTGGCGGCCTGTCCCCTTCTGTCTGAAAGGCTTCCGTCCGCCCCCTCTGACTTCGCCTCTTGTCTTAGCAGACTGAGTACCCTGTCTCTGGTTAGCCAGGTAGTTCTTCACTACGTCGTGAACCGCGTTCTCGTTTGGCTCGATGCCAAAAATTTCATCCTTCAGCTCGATGGTGCCAGCTTCCTGTCCGGCCATGTTGAGCATTGTAATTGTTGCCATTTACGCTTCCTCCTTTCCTCAGTCTGATTATTTGTCCTGACCCTTGACAGCGTATCTGATCTTGACCAGGCTTCCTCTTCCTCCCGGAACAGCGCCCTTGACCAGCATCAGATTTCTGTCAGTGTCGATCTTCACGAGTTCTACGTTCTGAACTGTCACGGTATCTCTGCCCATGCGGCCCGGACCTGCGTTGCCCGGGAATACTCTGGATGGATAAGTCGCACCTGCCAGAGCGCCGGCCAGTCTCTTGTGCTTGGAACCGTGGCTCATGGGGCCTCTGTGGTGTCCGTGTCTCTTGATGTTACCCTGAGTTCCCTTACCCTTGGAAACACCAGTGATGTCCAGCTTCTTTCCTTCTTCGAAATCAGCAACGGTGATCACCTGTCCCAGCTCATAGGTCTCTCCCTCTTCTGGTCTGAACTCTGTCAGATACTTCTTGGGGGAGGTGCCGCTCTTCTCAAAGTGGCCGGTCATCGGCTTGTTCACTCTCTGCGGCTTCTGATCCTCAAAGCCTACCTGTACGGCTTCGTATCCATCTGTCTCGACAGTCTTGATCTGAGTGACTACCTCAGGACCTGCTTCGATGACAGTCACAGGAATCACAGCGCCTGATTCTGCGAAAATCTGGGTCATCCCGACTTTCTTTCCTAAAATTGCCTTCATATAGTTTTTCCTCCATTCTTTGCATTGGTGAACCACTGACCCGCTCCTTGCGGAGGGCATCATGTCTCACATACTTAAGGGGAATTCCCTTACTGTTTGATCTCGATGTACACGCCAGCCGGCATATCCAGCTTGGTGAGCGCGTCAATCGTCTGCAGAGTCGCGTTGGTGATGTCGATGAGTCTCTTGTGAGTCCTCTGCTCGAACTGCTCTCTGCTGTCCTTGTACTTATGGACTGCACGGATGATGGTGGTGACTTCCTTCTCGGTGGGGAGAGGAATCGGTCCGGATACATCTGCGCCGGTCTTCTTGGCTGTCTCAACGATCTTGGCCGCTGACTGATCCAGCATTGCGTGATCATAAGCCTTCAGTTTGATTCTGATCTTCTGTAATTCGCTCATTTTTTCCTCCATTTGATGTTTAGTACTGTTATCGCTATTCTCGTACAAGGGCCGCCCATTGATTTTTCAACGTTCGGGCTGTTTGCCCACTTGCGACACGCCGCCGTGCGTTTCCATATCGGATTGCACGAAATAAAATCAGCAGGCCCTCCGCCCCCGTCCAGCGGGGACTATTCTCCACGGAAATTACCTGATAGCTCAGCAACTTCCCGCTTCAACGCCTAACGCAAGCCTTTTTAGTATATATGAAAAAGCGCAAGAATGCAAGGGTTTTTTCGAAATTTCTCTGGTCATACACCCAACTATTTTTCACCATCTATACGAGGTAGAAACATTGGTATTTCAATCACTATATGTCGTATATATTTACACGCATTCGGGCGTACACATACTTTTTCACAGCGCCAATTGGACAAAAACTTTAGCAAAGTAAAAATTTTTCAGAAAATTAAAAACCTCTGCGCCATAAACGCAGAGGTTACTATCCAACAGGGGATCCTGTTTACAGATCTGCCTTCCACAGTCCGTGGAGCGTGCAGTACTCATAAGCGGCTACCGGCTTGTCATCCGGTGTGATCGCAAAGACTGCCTCCGGCTTGTCTGTGGGCTTCAGCCACTTCACCTGCAGAGCATGCTCTGTTTCCAGCAAGATGCTGCCGATGTAGTGTTCCTCCGTCATGGGGTGCTCTACCTCGCCGACCTTGACGGTAACCTTGCCGTCCTCCAGAACGCAGGCTGGAATGTGCTTCTCAAAAGCAGCCTCTTCCGTGTTGGCCTTCAGCAGTTCCATGGGCTCGCCGCAACATACGATAGGAACACCGGTCTTGTATGCCATGATCACGATGTTTCCGCAGTGTGAGCATCTATACATTTCTAACATTTTTGATTCCTCCTTGCTCTTTCGGTATGATTTTGCTTATAATGATTATATACTCAAAAAACAAGAAAGTAAACAAGGAGAACAGCATGAAATGGAGAAATCCGGACCAGGAACGTCCGTACTATAGTAAATACCAGAAACTGCAGGTCGAGAACCACCGGGACTGGTTTCAGGTATACCAGCTTCCCGGCCACGTCATCGCCATCTGTGAACCGCAGCACCTGCAGGAGGTGAACGTATTCCTGATTTTCGGAGAGGAGAAGGTGCTGATGATGGATTCTGGTATGGGGATCTGCGATATCCGCCCTCTGGTCGAAGAACTTTGTGCCCGGGAGGACGAACTGCACGGGAAAGAGGGAGGCAGTTACTTCAGCACCCTGGAGGTGGTGAACTGCCACTGTCACTTTGACCACACCGGCAACAACTGGCGCTTCGGTCAGGTCTGGGGCGCGGCAGATCCCGTGGCGGAGAAACAAGCGGCCCGCGGCGTGCCCTGCGCCCCTCTGGCCAACCAGTCTGACGAAGACATGTTCCTGCAGGGATATCCTGAGGGATTCGTTCCGTCCAACTACTGCGTTCGTCCCTATCGCTACAGGATCTGTCAGGATGGCCAGATTTTCCACCTGGGAGAACGGGATGTGGAATTCATCAACACACCGGGACACACCGAGGACCACGCCATGCTCTTCGATCACAGGTTTGGCATCCTCTTCGCCGGGGACATGATCTACTTCGGTGCGATCTATGTCCAGTTCGACAATGAGGTGATGGGACACTCCGACATCCAGGATTACATCGACTCCTTGGACAAGGTACGCTTCCGTTGCCCCGACATGCGGGCGATCTACGTGTCTCACAACGATTTTGTCACAGACAAAGCCGCTATCACCGAGATCCGGGACGCTCTCACGGCAGTCCGGGACGGCACGGCAGAAGGAGAGCCCCTGCAGGATGAGAAGTACGGCTACTTTCAGGATCCGCCCACTATGCGGCAATATCAGTTTGATGGATTCTCCATCGTAGCGGGAAAATAGTCAATACAGGGAGAGGCCCTCTCTCCCTGTAGCATCTTGCTTTGTGCATCGCCCTACCGCAGCGCTGCCTCGATCCTGTCGAACGCCTCCTTCAGAGTGTCCACTCCGACGGTACAGGCAATGCGTAGGTACCCTTCGCCGCACTCCCCAAAGGCATTTCCGGGCAGGGTGAGGACATGCGCTTTCTTCAGGAACATATCCGCCGCCTCCACACTGGAAAGCCCTGTCTCTTTGATATTAATAAATAGATAGAAACTACCCTTCGGTGGATTGATGACACTGATCCCGGGGATATCTGTGATCCGTTCCGCAGCATAGAACATTCTCTTTCTGTATTCTTCTACCATAGACGGCTGGACCTCTGCCCTGTGCCGCAGGGCATAGATACCGGCACGCTGAGAGATGGAAGGCGCCGTGAACACCACATTCTCATTGATCTGCTGAATGATCTGGATGATGTACCGCGGGGCGATGATGTTGCCCACACGCCAACCGGTCATGGTGAAGTTCTTGGAGAAGGAGTTGATAACGATGGTCCGTTCCTGCATTCCCGGCAGAGATGCGAAAGGAACGAAGGGGTTCTGGTAGCTGAAGGCGGTATAGATGTCATCCGCCACCACGATCAGGTCATACTTCTCGGCCACCGCTGCGATCTTCTCCATGGTTTCCACCGTGAGACAGTTTCCTGTCGGGTTACTTGGAGAATTGATGACCAGAGCCTTGGTGCGTTCGTTGATCAGACCCTCCAGCCGGTCCACATCGATCTGAAAGTCCTCCTCTTCATAGGTAGGAAGTTCCACAGGGATCCCTCTGGCCAGCTCCACCTGCTGTGGATAGGGGGTGAAGTACGGAGCCTGCAGGATCACCTCGTCCCCATCGTCCAGGATCGCCTCCATCACCAGATACATCGCCAGGCAGCCGGACGCGGACACAAAGATCTCTTCATCTGCCACTGTCATATCGTATTCTTCTTTGTAGAAATCCACGATGGCCTGCCGCAATTCAGGATCTCCCCGAAAGTCCGTATACTTGGTATGTCCAGCCTTAGCATCCCGGAAAGCCGCCTCGATGATCCGGTGATCCGTTGTCAGATCCGGATCCCCCAGGGAGAGGTCGATGACATCATCGAACATCTTTGCCATGACATCCGACTGCCCCATGGCAGTACTCTGATCCTTCCAATATCTCTTTGCAATGAATCTGTGCTTCATGGTGCTTTCCTCCCTCCCTTTATCGAACGGCCCCATGCTCTTTCATAGCCTGTATTTCCTCCGCCTCATAGCCCAACTCCGTCAGGATCTGATCCGTATCCTCGCCGATCGTACCGGTTGGTGCATAGTCACGGCGTCCATAGTCGCTGAAGGATACCGGAGGTGAGGGCATCATCACCCTGGTATGTGCCGCATCAGGAAACTCCACCGGCACCATATACCCATTCTCGATCGCCTGAGGATCCTTGCAGACATCCTTTGCGTTCTGCATGATCTCACAGGCCACACTGTTTGCGCTGAAGATCTCTCTCCATTCTTCCGCAGTCTTTGTAAGAAAAATCTCGTTGCACCGCCGGATGATCTCTTCGATGGATCCGGTCTTCTGCATGGTCTCGATATCCTCGTAACGCGGATCGTCCACGATCTCCTCGATACCGTACAGTTTCGCGATTTTCTCCTTGTCCTGCACATACTCATTGCAGTATACACCGATCCAACGGCCATCTTTGCACTTATATACGGTGTTGAAGGGGTCACTGGGCCGCAGCGGATGTGGGTTCAGATACTGCCTCTCGAACTGAGTCTGAACCACACCGATGGCGTTGCACCAGATTCCGTTGGCGAAGAGAGAGATGTCCACCTTGGTCCCCTTTCCGGTCTGAGATCGTCCATAGAGCGCCATCAGGATCCCCGACAGAAAGGCTGAACTGGTAGCCATATCCCCAAACGCGTAGGTAGGCAGCAGAGGGAAGGCCCCCTCCTCGCTCCAGTCTGCGATGGGGCCAGAGCGCATCCAGAAACAGCTGATGTCGAACCCGGGGTCATTGGCGGCCGGACCCTTTGGCCCGTAGCCGGAGAACAGCGCGTAGATCAGCCCCGGATTGGTCTCTTTCAGGGTGTCATAATCCAGACCGTTCCTGATCAGAGATTTCTCCCTGATGTTGGTGATGAACACATCCGCCTGGCCTATAAGCTCCAGAAGGACCTTCTTGCCCTCCTCTGTCTTGAAATTCAGTGAGACGAATCTCTTGTTGCTGTTGTGGATGGTAAACAGTGGGTTCAGATCATCCTCATATGGCGTGAACTCGTGCGTCCCTGCCAGACGCATCACATCTCCATCGATACCCTCCACCTTGATGACCTCCGCCCCATAAGCACAAAGCATCCGCGCCGTGGTGGGCGCCGCCACCACTGTCCCCATCTCTACGACCTTGACGCCCTGTAAAGGCAGTGTTTTCTCTTCCATAACCTATGCTCCAATCTACTCGTTGTATGTTCTCTCCAGTTATCGCTGGGCTGTCGCAGCCTCCGCCCCCTTGTCGAAGCACAAAGCATTCTTCGGGTTGTTCTTCCCCTTCTTTTCAAAGTAGTGCTCCATCCCTGCTTTCACATGGGCTGTATCGTACAGATCCGATGCTCCCGCCAAGGCTCCCAACATGATGATATTGGTGCCGTGTGGATTATTCAGTTCCTTGGCGATGGCAGTAGCCGGGATCCGGAACACTTGAATGTCCGGGCGATACTTCCTGTCCTCACTCACCAGGGAGCTATTCACAAGGAGCACCCCGCCGGGCTTCAGTCTCTCTTCAAATGTGTCGATGGCGGATTCACTCATAGTCAGGAGAATGTCCGGTTCCAGACAATACGGACTCTGCAGTTCCTTCTCCCCAATCTTCAGTTCACAGTTCGCTGCGCCGCCTCTCATCTCAAATCCATAGGAGGGATACCAGGAGACATTCTTCCCTTCTTCCATGGCGATGTCCGCCAGGATCATGCCGGCGACCAGCACGCCCTGTCCGCCGATTCCGGAACAGATCACTTCCATCATAGGTCACCTCCCTTGTCGATAAACTCCCCGAGCGGGAGATATTTGCTTTGTGTATCCTTGATGAATGCACAGGCATCCACTTCAGACATCTTCCAGTTGGTGGGGCACATGCTGAGCACGTCGATCAGGCAGAACCCTTCTCCGTTCATTTGCTTCTGCAGGGCCTTCTTGATAGCCTTCTTGGTTTTCTCCGTGTTGGCCGGTGTATTCACGGTGCATCTGGCCAGGTATGCCATATCTGTCTGCCCCAGGATCTTGGTGATGTCCACCATGCTCCCGTTTTTCTTCTCGTCCCGTCCAAAGGGAGATGTGGCGGTCTTCATTCCCGGGAGAGTCGTAGGCGACATCTGCCCGCCAGTCATTCCAAACACACTGTTATTGATAACGATGGCCAGGATATTCTCGTTTCGGATGGCGCTATACAGCGTGGACTCGATGCCAATGCTGTAGGCAGAGCCATCGCCTGGGCGAGCGATGACCAGCGCATCTGGCCGGGCATGTTTCAACCCCGCTGCTGTGACGATAGTCCTGCCATGCGCTCCCATGACGGTGTTGTACTTCAGAGCGAACTGGCCGAACTGTCCACAGGCGACATCGTCCGCCGTGAGGATTCGGTCACTGACCCCCAGTTCCTCCGCTGCTTCTGCGATGAGACGGCAGATGATCCCGTGTCCGCAGCCCGGACACCAGGAGGCCTGCTGTGTCATATCGATATCTTTTGGAATGGTGTAATTCATCTGCAGTCCCTCCTCAATACTTCTCTGCCATTTCCTTTAGTTTCTCAACGATCTTAAGTTCATTGATATTGTCCCAGTATTCTCCGTAGAATTCCACCGGATGGCGGTTTCCATCGGCCAGGATCACGTCATCCCGCATCTGACCCAGGATGTTCATTTCGATATCCAGGAAGGCTTTCACCTGGTCTCCCAGCTGATCGAAACCCTTCTTCGGGAATGGCCACAATGTGATAGGACGCAGAAGGCCAACCTTCAGTCCCTCCTTCCGGGCACGCTGCAGCGCCGACTTGGCCACACGAGAACTGGTACCGTAGGCCACCATGACGATCTCTGCGTCCTCTGTCTGCACTTCCTCCCAACGCTGTTCCTGTTCCATCCTTCCATACTTGTCCAGGATGTAGGCAGGATACTTGTGTCCTCCATCTTCCCAGTCCCAGTAGCGGTTCCAGATGGCCCTCTGGGGCTCTCCTTCCTTTCTTGGATGGAGGGCCCAGTCACAGCTGTCTACGTCGTGCTCCTTCATCTCCGGCAACTCCACCGGCTCGATCATCTGTCCGATGGTGGCGTCGGTGGCAATGAGCACCGGATGTCTGTACTTCTCTGCCAGATCAAAAGCCCCATAGGCCAGATCCACACTCTCCTGCACGCTGGCAGGCGCCAGCACGATGGTTCTGTAATCTCCGTGTCCACCGCCGCGAGTCAACTGCCAGTAATCGCCCTGCCCCATAAAGATATCTCCCAGAGCGCAGCCAATCCGCTGAACATCCACGATGACGGCCGGCAGATCACTGCCGCACAGGTAGGAGATCCCCTCCTGCTTCAGTGAGAACCCCGGTCCCGAAGTGGTGGTCAACGCCCTCATACCGCCGGCAGAAGCGCCCAGCAGCATATTGACACCTGCCAGTTCCGACTCCGTTTGCACGCAGTCTCCTCCGACCTCGTCCATGCGCCAGCAGAGATATTCCAGGATCTCTGACTGCGGCGTGATGGGATACCCGCTGAAAAACCGGCATCCGGCGCGCAGACAGGACTCCGCCAATGCTTCGTTTCCCTTCATCAGTACCTTTGCCATCACTGCTGCCCTCCTTCGTCCACGATCTCCAGGCAATAATCCGGGCACATCTTGTAACATGCACCACAGCCTATGCACTCCTTGCTCTCGTCGATCTGTACGATCTCAAAACCCTTCGCTCCCAGCTTTGTGGACGGGATCAAAACGTCCCTGGGACATACGCTGGAGCAAAGGTAGCACCCCTTGCACCGACTCTCATCGAGTATAACTTTTGCCATTCTTACCTCCCCGTGATGATGATTATGCTTTCTCTGCTGTCATGTTCTTTCCGACCATAACCTCGGTCGACTTCATAGGCTTACGTTCCTGCTTGACACCGTCGATATAGACGGTCCCGTCTTCCTGGATCTCCACAGTGTGTTTCTTCTTGTCGATCGCGTTGACCAGGAAGAAGATCACTGCGCTGACCAGCATGCCGTACATGATCGGGGTGGTGGCCGAAAGGCCGTCCTTCGCCATGAATGCCACGACGGTGAGGAAACTGCCCAGAAGGGACAGGAGTCCGGCTCTCGCACTCACCTGCTTCATCAGGAAGGCGAACACAAGCGGAATAAAGATACAGCCGGAGATAAACGCATAGGCTACGTCCAGCGCTACCAGCACACTCTGGATCCACAGAGCACACACGATGGCCAGCAGTCCTACAACGATGGCAATGCACCGGGTGATCATGATCCCCTGCTTTTCCGGGATTCCGGGCTTGGCGTTGGCTACTAGATCATTGAAGGCGACGGTAGCCGTACCCATGATCTCGCTGGAAGCGGTGGACATGACGGCGGCCAGAGCGGCTGCCAAAAGCACGCCTCTGATCCCCATCGGGGTGAAAGTGGTGGTTGCAGTGGCGAAAGCCAGGTCAGGATTCTCCAGATCCGGGATGGTGACCACCAGACAGAGCCCAATAATGATCAGTGCTACGGTATACAGGAAGATATACAGCGCCGCCAGAGCTGTTCCCCTTCTGGCGATCTTGGGACTCTTGGCCGTAAATGCTCGCTGCCATATATCCTGTCCAACCAGAAAGCCAGGTAGATACAGGAAGATGTAGGCCACGATCTTCGCCGCGCCCAGGTTCCCCAGATTCAGATGAGTCGCAGGGACCGCCTCTGCCAGAGCACCGATTCCTCCCACGCTGTGGATGGCCATGGCTGGACAAAGCACGATGATCCCCAGTGTCATGATCAGGAACTGGATGATGTCGGTGTAGGTCACTGCCCACATACCGCCGATGACCACATAGGCCAATACCACCACACCGCCGATCAGCATGGACACCTGCGTGGACAGACCGAACATGACGTTCATGATGGTGCCGGCCGCGACCACCTGTACTACGGCGACCATAAAGAGATAGATCATCATGACGACCGCACTCAACACTCTCGCATAGGGACCGTAAAATACACCGAAGCCTTCCGCGGCACTGAGAATTCTCATGTTGGTCAACTTGGTTCTCAGAAAGAGACTCAAGAGGAATATGCTTGCCGCGCATACACCTCCAAGCCAGATCGCTCCTACTCCGAAGTTATACGCCAGGGTGGAACTGCCCATGGTCAGTGAACCACCGATCACGCAGGCAGCCATCGCTGCTGTAAACCTCCAGATCCCGATACTTCTCCCTGCCACCATGAAATCCTCTGTGGTCTTGGCCTTTCGCGCCGTCCAGATTCCGACGCATACGAGCATCGCCAGATAACAGATGACGATAATGATGTCGAGTGTGGAAAACTGTGCCATGCCTTTTTCCTCCTTCTGCTTATTAATAAGATGCAGTTTTGAAATAGTTATAAGTATTTACTTGAAATTATCGATAATTATACCCTCCTCCTTATTCATTGTCAACATATAATCACAAATTTATGTATATTTTTTTGTCTACAGCAAACATATCCTGATATTTCGATCATTTCTTGCACATAAAACAGCGGTTTTCCATAGTTCTTGCTTTGGAAAACCGCCTGCATACACACAAAATATGCATTGTCTGTGTGTAATATCCTCTCGTCTTTACAAAACCCCAAAAACGTGATAGATTATTCACATTGAACCAACGGAGGGAAACGACATGATCGGAGTCATCGCAAATACCATATCTGTGCTGCTGGGCAGCACCATCGGCCTGATCGCCAAGAAGGCCATCCCTGATAGCTGGGGCGACACTATCCTGAAAGGAATGGGCCTGATCTCAATATTCATCGGCGTGTCAGGCATGCTGAAGGGAGAACAGACACTGGTGCTGGTACTCTCCATCGTCATCGGCGCCATGATCGGCCAGGGACTGGATATCGACGGCCGGTTCAACCGGTTCTCCAAGAAGATCGAAGCGAAGTTCGATGGCGGCAACGAGAACTCGACCTTTGCCCAGGCCTTCATCACCTCCAGTCTGCTGTTCTGCGTCGGAGCCATGACCATCGTGGGTCCCATGAACGCCGCACTGAAGGGAGACAACTCTCTTCTTTACACCAAAACAGTTATGGATGGCTTCAGTTCCATCATGATCGCCGCCTCGCTAGGGTTCGGCGTCCTGTTTTCTGCAGGCACCGTCCTGCTGCTGGAGGGCGGCATCTTCCTTGTGGCCGCCGCTGTAGCCCCCATGCTCAGCACCGCTGTCATCAACGAAATGACCTGCGCCGGCTCCCTCCTGATCGTGGCACTTGGGCTGAACCTGCTGAAGGCCACCGACCTGAAGGTCATGAACTACACCCCCGCCATCTTCCTGCCCATCGCCTTCTGCCCCCTGATGGACTGGCTGACCGGTCTAATGTAAGAAAAAGGGATGTCCCAAGATGGACATCCCTTTTCTGTATACTATTCCAGATCTTCGCCTGCCCAGTCGTCGCCAGACCATTCTTCGTTCGGCCACTCCTCATTGACAAAGATTTTCTTCATGACCTGATCCATTCCGATCACCAGGGTCATCCCTGTCACAAAGCCGACCCCCAGCACAGCGATCGCAACCTTGGCTGCCGTCGATGTCTTGCGGCGTCCCAGATCCGCACTGTTCTTACTCATCTTACTCATGATTTCCCTCCCTTACACCATAATTCCTCGTCTTGACGAACTCCACGATGAGGTCCGCTGCTGCTTCCTCGGAAATATAACTGGTATTGATACTCAGGTTGTAGTTTCTAAAATCCCCCCACTTCTGGCAGGTGTGGTAATTATAATAGTTGCCTCTGGCCTTGTCATAAGTCTGGATCTTCTTCTTGACCTCGTCCGGATCATCCCCGTAGATCTCTACACAGCGTTTGATCCTCTCCGGAAGCTCCGCATAGATGAATACGTTCGTCACATCCGGGATATCCTTCAGGATATAGTCCGCGCACCGGCCGACGATCACGCCCTCACCGAGTTCTCCGATCTGCTCGATGATGTCGAACTGGGTAAGAAAGAGCTTCTCGTTCATGGAGATGCCCTCCCCGGCAACCCCCTCTCCCAGACCCATGACTGACGAAAGCGTGTAGGAGAAACTGCTCTTGGCCCTAAGTTCAGCCTGCTCGATGATCTCTCTGGAGAGTCCACTCTTCTCGCATGCGATATCGATCAACTGCTTGTCATACAGTGGCACTCCGAGCTTCTCTGCGACGATTCCACCGATGAGGCGTCCTCCACTTCCGTATTCCCGACTGATGGTCAGCAATTTCTTCATTTTCTCAGACCTCCGTTTCCAGAGCAACCGTTTCTGCTCTTCTATTTTCCATTATACTCTAATCCCCTGGTCTTGTGAACTATTTTTTCACAGCGGCCGTGCTTTGCGTATCATCAAACTGGGCGTTATACATATCCGCGTAGAAGCCCTTCGCCTCTAGCAGTTCCTGGTGTGTGCCCTGTTCAATGATGTCGCCCTGGTTCATCACGAGGATCCTGTCCGCATTGCGGATAGTAGAGAGCCGGTGTGCGATGACAAAACTGGTCCGCCCCTCCATCAATGTGTCCATGGCCTGTTGGATCTGTTCCTCCGTGCGAGTATCCACGGAGGAAGTCGCTTCGTCCAGGATCATCACCCGGTTGTCCGCCAGGATAGCTCGCGCAATGGTCAGGAGCTGCTTCTGCCCCTGGGAAACGTTATCTGCATTCTCGTTCAGGATCATATCATATCCGCCGGGCAGTGTCCGGATGAAATGATCCACCCTGGCGGCCTTTGCGGCCCGAATCACCTCTTCATCCGAGGCTTCCGGATTTCCATAACGAATGTTCTCCATGATGCTCCCAGAGAAAAGCCAGGTCTCCTGGAGCACCATCCCAAAACTCTCCCGAAGTTCGTGCCGGTCAAACCGACGGATATCCACTCCGTCCAGCGTGATGCTCCCTGCATCCACGTCGTAGAAACGCATCAGCAGCTTCACGATGGTGGTCTTGCCGGCCCCGGTAGGCCCCACGATGGCGATCTTCTGCCCAGGTGCCACGTCCACGCTGAAGTCCCGAATCACGGGATGCTCCGGGTCATATCCAAAGCGCACATGATCGAACCCAATGGCGCCCCTGACATCAG